>JBHJGR010000160.1:0-70904 GCA_050331615.1 Elainellaceae cyanobacterium | reverse complement strand
CGCTCGTGGACTGTATCGGACAGCTTCTGGGTGCCGCGTCAATGCTGACTGCAATGGCGCGGCCAACATTCTTAGAAAAGTAGCTAGAACTGTAGGTCTTGACCTGTCAGGACTAGGTAGAGGGGCTTTGACTTCCCCTGTGCGGGTCCGTCTCTGGACTATCCACGAATCCCCGTGTCTTCAGACCGGGGAGTAGTCAATGGCGACACGCTGGCTTGATTGCTTTTGAAAACTTGCGGCTTATCAGAAGCGCGTACCCTCCGTGTTGGTATTCGATAAATCGGTGCCGTTGAGGTTAGCATCCCGCAGATTGGCTCCCCGCAGATTGGCATTGCGCAGGTTTGCTCCCTCTAGGTTGGCACCGCGCAGATTGGCCCCTTCCAGATTGGTGTCAGAGAGATTGGCCTGCTGCAGGTTTGCCTGCCGCAGCAAAGCATAGGATAGGTTTGCCTCCTGGAAATTAGCCGTTTCGAGGTGTGCTCCAATCAGGGATGCGCCGCCGAGATCGGCCTGGGCAAAGTTGGTGCTGTGGGCGATCGCCTGGGCTAGACTGGCGTCTCGAAGACAGCTCTTGAAGAAATTAGCCAGAGAGATATCGGCTTCGATCAACCGAGCCCCGCGCAGGCGGGCGGCCTGAAAGATGGAATACTGCAGCTTAGCCCCGGTGAGGTCCGCATTGGATAGGTCGGTTTTGCTAAAGTCTACTCGCAGCAAAATTGCCTTCTGAAGATTTGCGCCAACCCCCTTAGCGCTGTGGATAATCGCCTCCCGAGCATTGACCTGGGACATTTGGGAACCGCTAAAGTCAGCGCTACCCAGGTAGGCAAAGCTTAAATGGGCTTCATGAAAATTACCCTTCTGCAAATTTGCGCCGTACATATCCGCTTCTCGCAAATCCGCATAGGAAAAGTCAGTATATTGCAGGTCTGCCCGACTCAGGTTCGCCGTATAGAGCATTGCAAAGCTCAAATTAGTGCCATAGAGCCGCGCCTGGGCGAGGTTCGCCAGGCTGAGGTCGGCCTCTTCCATGTCGGCGTTAGACAGGTCCGCCTGCTCCAAATCTGCTTCCTGGAGGTGCGCACCGTACAAATCCGCCCGGCAGAACTTAGTTTCCCTGAGATTGAGGCGGCTTAAATCAGCTAGCTTCAGGTCCTCATGGCTTAAGTCCTGGCCCTGCAGGTTTGCGCTCGGCAGGATGGTTTCGTCGCCCTTGGGTGCCTTGGGCGTGTTCATGACGGAGGGCTTGGGCTGGACCGCTCGATCGACACTCTGCTGTCGCCGCAGCGGCGGGGGGGGAGGCGGCGCAGTTTGTTCCTCCCTATTAACGCGCACGCCGGTAAGCGGGTCGATATGGACCGGCTGATGGGACAGATCGTCGGGTTTGTCTGTCCTAAAGATGCTGTCTGACGGCAGGAGGGCAGTTATGTTGTTTTCAGCGAAAAGGGGTTTGAGGGCTGGCAAGGAAGCATCTTCGGCGGGCTGATAGTCCATAAAGTCTTGCAGAGCTGCGGTGAGACGGAGATTTGCTCCTTCTTTCTAGGCAAATTTTCCTAATCATTATTTCTTTTCAAGGAAAAATAAAAATGTTCATTCTTTTGGGTTAGGGGCGATCGCCCTTTGCAGTCATCCAGTAGGGTGCTTGTTAGCAAAGCGTGTAGCTTCGCTTACTCCAAAAATCTGATAGAGTCAAGTCTAAGCGAGACAGTGACAGGACTAGCGATGAAGATTCTTCATGGAACCTGGATTCCAGATGCGGCGACATCGTTCATTCAGGCGGGGGCATTTTACCTCTGGGTAGAGACAAGCGAGCAGACGCGGCGGCGGAAGAAGGCGAAGGATACTCATCCCCGTCACCTGCTGGCCACAGATTTGCAGGCGTTTCTCGCCGAGGAACTGGCCATTGCGCTGCCGCCTAGTCAGTCAAAGAACGAGGCGATCGCCCCCCGCTATTTCCTGCTGCCCACTGCCGACGACGCTCCCCTGCCTTCTGTAGAACTGTCGCGCTACCTAGAAGACGACGAGGAGATAATTGGCGAGGTTGACTGGCGCTATTGGCAGGTGGACTGCTACCGGCTGCCGCTGCAGGGGAACTCTGCAGCCAACCGCAATATCGTTTCCCTGCTGACGGATCTGCACTTCATGGCGCTGCACGGCCTGGCTGATATGCAGCTGGGGGCCGATCTGTTCTTTTGGTATCACTTTATTCAGGCATTTAAAACCGTCCTGCTTAAAGACCAATACATTCCTGCCCTCAAATACCGGGAACTGGCAAAGCAGTCTACTGGTCAGCAAACTAAAACCCGCCAGACCTCGACCAGCCACTCATCTGCTTCATCCCGGCGCAATGCTTCAAAGTCTACTACCAGGGCAAAAAAGACCCGCCAAACCGCCGGGCAGTCAAAGTCGCGATCGCACACCAGTTTTGAGATCTATCCAGGATGGGAGATCGTGGGGGAGCAGTACGCGTCCATGATTGAGTACTATGCCGAACACCTGCCCCTGGCCTGCGCTGCGGGCACCGATGCCCCCCAGGAGCAGCCCGAACTTTATGATGCCAGTACCTTGCTGCGCCACTTTTCTGAATGCTTGCTCACCGAGCTGGTCACCAGCACCAAGCTGCCCCAAACCTTTGAGAAAAAGATTGCCGATACGCTGGTGCAGGAATGTCTCCACCCAGAATCCAGCACCCCCTGGGTTACCCGCAATGGTTTGGCGCAGTACAAGAAGTGGCAGAGCTGGCGCGATCGCATCACCCGCTCCCAAACTGCCGCTCCTTTTCATGTGTGCTTCCAGATCCTTGAGCCAGCCGAGCCCCAGGACCCTTGGCTAATTCAGTTTCAGGTAGCGCCCAAACATGATCCTTCCCTGCGCATTTCGTTGCTGGACTACTGGCGGCTAAAGTCCAATCAGCAGACTGAACTGCGCAAACAGTTTGGTGACCACTTTGAGCAGCATTTGCTGATGAACCTGGGGTATGCGGCTCGCATCTATCCCAATTTCTGGCGGGGGCTGGAAACTGACCAGCCCGTGGGCATCTGGGTGACGCTGGAAACTGCCTTCGACTTTCTCAAAGAGTCGGCCTGGGTACTGGAGGACGCAGGCTACAAAGTCTTTGTACCTGCCTGGTGGACGCCTAAAGGACGGCAGCGGGCCAAAATGCGCCTCAAGGCGACGGGCAAGTCCCCTGGCGGTGACGATAAGAGCAAGCAATATTTTTCCTTTGATACATTGGTGGAGTACCAGTACGAGCTGGCGGTGGGGGATGAACCCGTTAGCGAGGAAGAATGGCAGCAACTTGTCGATGCTAAGACTTCCCTGGTAAAGTTCCGGGGCAAGTGGATGGAGCTGGACAAGGACAAGATGCAGCAGATGCTCAAGTTTTGGAAAGAGCAGCAGCAAGAGAACCCGGAAATGAGCCTGCTGGACTTTATGAAGCTAGCGGCTTCAGCTTCCGAAGATGAAGACATCGAGGTGGATTACGAGCGCGATCGCACCCTTTCCTCCATGCTCTCCAAGCTGCACGACAAAAGCCAACTAGAGGCGATCGACGATCCAGAGGGGTTAAACGGCGTTCTGCGGGGCTATCAAAAGCGGGGCGTGTCCTGGCTCCACTATTTAGAAAGTCTGGGGCTGAACGGCTGTTTGGCCGACGACATGGGTTTGGGCAAAACGGTGCAGGTCATTGCCCGCATGGTGCAGGAGAAGGAGCAGGCAGCAGCGGCTGGCGTGGAGGAAATGCCGCCCACTTTGCTGATTGCGCCGACCTCCGTCGTGGGCAACTGGCAGCATGAGATTCACAAGTTTGCGCCTCAGTTGACCGCCCTGGTGCATCACGGCAGCCAGCGCATCAAGGACGCCAAAGAGTTCAAGACCGCTTGCCAGACTCATGATGTAGTGATTACTTCATTTACCTTGGCGCGGATGGATGCCAAACTGCTGGAGGGCATCAACTGGCATCGGGTGGTGCTGGATGAGGCGCAAAACATCAAAAATCCCAAAACGGCCCAAACCAGGGCAATTCTCAAGCTCAATGCTCATCACCGGCTGGCGTTGACGGGCACTCCCGTGGAGAACCGTTTGCTGGATCTGTGGTCGATCTTCAACTTCCTGAATCCCGGCTATTTGGGCAAGCAGAGCCAGTTTCGCCAGAACTTTGAAGTCCCGATTCAAAAGTACAACGATCCAATTAAATCAAAGACGCTGAAAGCCCTGGTGGAACCCTTCATTCTGCGGCGGGTGAAGACGGATGCCAGCATTATCAAAGATCTACCAGACAAAGTCGAGCAAAAGGTCTACTGCAACCTCACCAGGGAGCAAGCCTCCCTTTACGAAGCCACCATTAAGGATGTGGCAGAGCAGCTACAAAAGGCGGAGGGCATGCAGCGGAAGGGGCTGATCCTCTCTACCCTGCTGAAGCTGAAGCAGATTTGCAACCACCCCATGCAGTTTCTCCAGGACGACAGCGAGTTTACGGCAGAGCGATCGCACAAACTCAGCCGCCTATTGGAAATGCTTGACGAGATTATCCAGGAGGGAGAAAGTACCCTAATCTTTACCCAGTTCACGGATTTGGGGGATGCCCTGGAGAAGTACCTGCGCCACACCTGCCACTACAACACCTACTATCTGCACGGTGGCACCAGCCGCAAAAAGCGGGAGCGCATGATTGAAGACTTTCAGGCCCCGGAGACTGGTCCCTCCATCTTTGTTCTCTCACTGAAAGCAGGCGGCGTGGGCATCACGCTCACTCGGGCCAATCACGTATTTCACTTTGACCGCTGGTGGAATCCGGCGGTGGAAGACCAGGCCACCGATCGCGCCTTTCGCATCGGCCAGACCAAAAACGTGTTTGTCCACAAGTTTGTCGCCATGGGCACCCTGGAGGAGCGCATTGACGAGATGATTGAGGATAAGAAGAAGCTGGCGGGGGCGATCGTTGGGTCAGATGAGTCCTGGCTGACGGAACTGGACAATGACGCCTTCAAGAAGCTCATTGCCCTGAATAAGGCCGCGATTTTGGACTAGGTGACGGTTGATTGGGGCGAAGCACTGCGGCATTACCTGCGGGTCCTTTCCTGTTTGTTTTGCCGCAATGCTTCGCCCGACGGCGTTACGCTTTCGCGTTAGGACATTCAAGAGGTGTGGAACCCGCGCGTCGCGGGGGTTCCACACTCAAACCTTAGCCCGTAGGGCTATAGGTACCCTGGACGATTGATTCAATCGCTGCGGCCTGGGTGGGCAGGGCGGCGGTGATGATCTCAGTACCCGCTTCCGTCACCAGTACGTCGTCCTCAATGCGGATGCCCCGCACGTCTGCAAACTGGGCCAGTCGCTCCCAGTTGACCACAGACTGGTAGCGCGATCGCCGTTCTGGATCATTCAAAATAGCGGGAACCTGGTAGAACCCTGGCTCGATGGTGGTCATCATGCCCGCTTGAAGGGGGCGATCGAGGCGCAGGTAGCCCAGACCGAAGCGATCGCTCCGCTGCCGACCCTCGGCGTATCCGGCTAAATCCCCCAAATCCTCCATATCGTGGACATCTAGGCCCAGCAGGTGACCGATGCCGTGGGGGAAAAACAGGGCGTGGGCGTCCATCTCTACTAGATCGTCGGCCCGTCCCTGCAAGATACCCAACTGTACCAGTCCGTCCGCAATTACCCGTGCTGCCAGCAGATGCGCGTCCCGATATTCCACCCCTGGCTTCATGGACTCGATGCAGGCATCGTGGGCTGCCAGCACGATGTCGTAAATATCCCGCTGGGTGGGAGAGAACCTGCCGGAGACTGGCCAGGTGCGGGTTACGTCTGAGGCCCAGCCGGATGGCGCTTCCGCCCCCACGTCCGCCAGCAGCAGATCGCCGGGGTGGAGCGGGTGGTGATACTGCTCGTTGTGCAGCACCTCTCCGTGGACGGTGACGATGCTGTTATAGGCAACGGTCATTCCATGGGCCATGAGCACCTGTTCCATTGCCGCCCGCACCGCTGCCTCATGGGTGGCTTGAGGCGTGGCAGCCATTCCTGCTCGGTGAGCCTGCACCGTTACCGCTGCGGCGGTGCGAATTTGGGCGATCGCCTCCTGATCGTGAACCAGGCGCAGAGCCACAATGGCCCGAGCCAGCTCCTGATCCATTCCCTGGGGGGCATCAGCCAGCGATCGCCCCAGCAAGCGAGACTGTTGATTTTGAGTGGCGCGATCTTGAACCGGAAGGGTGGCGTCCCCATCCAGCCGCTGCCCTAGCTCAGCTAAGGGATAGGCAGCATCGGCTCCCATCTGCACCGCTAGCTCCTCCCGCGCGGGTGCGGCTCCGTGCCAGAGAGCGCTAGCTGCGGACAGGTTGTCTTTATATAGCTCTAGGCGACCCTGGCTCAGACGAATGGCGGCGTTGCTCAGCGGCAGCCCAGCAAAGTAGAGAAAATGACTGCTGGGGCGAAACGGATAGACGTTGGCCGGAAAGTTGCGCGACTGGGGCTGCCCCGACCACAGCACCACGGGATGATCGAAGCGCTGGGCTAACTGAAGGCGGCGCTGCCGCAGGATTTCTGCCAGGGTAGGCAGCAATTGGGTGGGCGGGGACTGGAGAGGAGAGGACTGGGGCGATCGCATGTGAGCTGACCTATCAAAACGGCTCCAATTCTATAGCCCTACGGGCTAAGGTTTGCGTGTGGACCCCCCGCGACGCGGAGGATCCACACCTCTTGAATGTCCTAACGCGAAAGCATAGCGCCATATCCACAGTGTAAATGAAATGATTGGTCATGCTGGCGCTAGCGATCTCATTGATCGTCGGTTGGGCTCAACTAAATCCTTGAATTCCCTTTTGGCAAACCTAAACAAATGATTAAAGTATGCCCTTCAATTAAATGGGAGAAATTCGATCGTTTGATTAACTTATATCAACAACTTCCACAAAATTGTTACACCACCGGAGGCATGGCAATCCGCTTAAATCCTTACCTAGAGAAGGATTGAGTAACTTCAAAAGGGATCTTACTAAATCCAACCAGTTATTAAATCTTTTTTCAGCCATGCTACAACCAGAGAAAACCTGATGTTCAATGTAAAGTATCAGCTAAAGCAAATGGCATCAATTATATAGACGCAAATTGAGATGCAAATTTGAGTGATGCGCTGCTTATTAAGCATGCACCTCGGCATTGGCGTTTAGGCTTTTTGCATTTTCTTTGCAATTTTTTTGCATTTGCTCATCCCCGGAAGGTCCCCAGGCACTCAAGTTAAAGATCATGATGAACTGGTACTCTCAACTCACGCGACTCATTCTAGATTTCTACCGCGAAGATCCCGTAGAACTCAGCCAGCTCAAAGCGCTTCAGACCTGTAAGCTGACTCGCTGGTGGGGCGTCCTCCGAGTACACTGCCGAGATTTGGAAACTGCCGAGGCGATCGCCCGGGTAGGCAACCTGCTGCAGGCCCCCATAGCCGAACTGCGGCTGGCCCAGCAAATCAAAATTCTCGTGAATGGCGACCTGGTGACGGCCCTCAGCGTACAGTCCTTTCCCGCCAACAGCGATCGCTCCTATGGCGAGCGCCAGTCATGGTAGACCCTGCTGGGGTTTCCTCTAATAATCCTTTGATCCTGGTGACAGGTCCAGCCCGATCGGGCAAAAGCGAGTGGGCCGAGGCGGCGATCGCCCAGCATGCCCAGCCAGACCGGCAAATTGTCTATGTGGCAACAGCCGCGACTAATTCTGACGATCCTGACTGGACGACCCGCATTCGCCAGCATCAGCAGCGCCGCCCCGCTCACTGGTTGACCGTGGAAGGGCCAATGGATTTGCCGGCAGTCGTTGGGAATGCCCTGCCTCACCAATGTCTGCTCATCGACTCGCTGGGTACCTGGCTGGCGACCCAGCTAGACCAAGAGGCTGACCACTGGGAGCAAACGGCCAAGGCCCTAATTGCCAGCCTGAAGCAGACTCCCTGTAGTATTGTCATCGTGGCCGAGGAAACCGGCTGGGGGGTCGTTCCCGCTTATCCTGCGGGGCGGCTATTTCGCGATCGCCTAGGGGCTCTGACGCGACAGATTGGGGCGATCGCCACCACCGTTTATCTGGTTATGGCAGGCCATGCCCTTAACCTCAGCAAACTAGGTACGCCCCTATCGGAAACGCCCCTGGGCTTGGGCGAGGCGATTTAGCTTTCTACCCTTTGATGGACCCATTTTCTCCCTAGCGCCGTCTAGTATCTTCGATACCGGGTAGTGCTTTGTCGCTGCCAGCCATGTAGCGTTTGGGCACCCCGAAAATTCTACGGAAGGAGTACAAAGATGTTACATCGCAAGCCCCATATTCTGCTGGGTTCCGCCTTGGCCGTGATCACGTCCCTTGGCGTTGCTCATCGGGCGATCGCCCTACCCGGCGCTGCAGCCTCTGACTCACAATCTCAGATTACGACCCAGGACATTGCCCAAGAAGTCGACCCCATGCAGGTCCGGGTTCCCGCTACGGTTATAGCGGTTGACCCTGACTTTGGTGAAGTCCGCGTCGATCTAGAAGACGGTACGGTAGACACGATCTATCTGAGCAACGCCGACATCAACGAGCTAGGTCTGGATGTCGGCGAAGAGGTGACGGTGATCTATCAGGATGATGATGCTATTGCTCTCATCCGGGGAGATGAAGTCGTTACGCTCAACCCTGATTTTGATGCCCAAGCCACAACGCCAGCTACTCCATCTACAGACGTGGACGAACCCGACCTCTTCGAAGAAGATGAGGCCGAAATGATCACCGAGCCTGAGGTGTCGCAGGAAACGATGATGCAGCGCGAGGAAACAATGATGCAGCGCGAGGAAACGTTCCAAACTACGCCCACTACCACCGCTCCCGCAGCCGCGGAGCCAGTACAGGGCCTTTGGTAAGTCGGTATAGCCCTACGGGCTGAAGTTTGAATTCAAAGCCCCCGCGATGCGGGGGCTTTGAACTTTTTGAGGGTCTTAACGCGCAAGCATGGGGCGATCGCCCAGAACGACGAAGCTATTGCCGAAGGTGTCCTCTACCGGGCGGCCAATGGCTCATTGGGGGCGCTGCACGATCGCCTCAAATGTGCGTCGCTTGGCAGCAGGGTCGATACCCACGAGCCGCACATATTCTTTTTCATAGTCTTGCAGGCAGCTTGCCAGATGGCCTAACACCTCCTCCTCAGTGCCCTCTACTGACGTGCAGCTTGACCAGGAATTAACGCGAAATCGGCGCTCGTCCGCGTGCTCAATGCCGATGCGCCCTCCTTGGGCCAAGGTTCCACGCACCTGCTGGAGGGTGTCTGCCTCCAAAGGCGGGGCACCGTTGGTCGGCGCAGATGCGTGAGTGGCGGTCAGGTAGTCCAGCTCCGGTGGAGATGAGTAAGCCCGATAGAACGAGGCTGAGTCGGTAGATGGTGTTGACGAGCCATTGCCAGCGGGCACTTCTTGCTGCTCGGCCTGTTGCCGATCGGCCTGTTGCTGCCGGTAGTTTAGCGCTCGGTTGTACTCGCGCACTAGGCCCGTATCTTCCAGGCGGCGCTGCTCTTGGACGATGCGATCGCCCATCTCTTGCAAATGCTGCAAACTAAAATCGGGCTTGAGAAAAACCGGAGCCGCTTCCTTGCTATTCACTACCCGGGCCGACACCCGCTCTAGCCCGACCTGGTGAATGAAGTGGCGTATCTGCTCGTCGTATAGGCGGGAACGGAGGGCGCTGTAAAAGTCGATGGACTGTTGCGGGAACGTGTCTACCAGCTCCGTCACGGCTGTATTGGACAGACCATCAGGGGCAAAGATGCCGCTAACAATGCCGATGCGATCGGCGCGATCGGGTTCCCAATAAAATTTCTCCATGCGCCCCTCTCGCACTAGAGGAGCGTAGAGAGTAGAGAGGTCATTACCCGTGACGATAATCGGTACCCGCTGAATGGGCTGATCGTCATAGCTGCCGGGGAGCTGGACATTCGTCGGGTTATCCGCGATGTTCATTAGCGTACCGTTCACGAGCTGGGTATTAACCGTGTATTGGGTGCCCTCATCAAATCGACCTGCCCCAGCATCGATGTCGTTAATCATCAGGGCAGCCATCCGTCCCCGCACCCGCACCAGTTCTGCCGCCTCCCGGTAGCGCAGGCGAATCAGGCGGGATGGGTCGCCCGCATCGGGACTCTCCAGCTCGCTCCCCGACATGTGCACCACTTCGATACCCATGCGCTCAAAGGCCAGCTCGCACTGGAAGGTTTTACCTTCCCCTTTGCGCCCGTGGATGCCTAGAATCAGCGGTACCCGCACCCCCGGCAGGTTGAGATAGTTTTTGGTGATGTGAACGGCAAGTTTGTCAAGGAAGCGGGGCGCGATGTAGTAGCTCATGAGCGGTGTGGCGGGTCCGGATTGATCTCCTCTCTCAGGATAGAACGAGACTCGCATATGCTGTAGCCGGATTGGGCGATCGCCCATTGTCTCAAAGCTCAGTCTCCGGATGCATCAGCGAGTATCCCGCCTGTTTGAGCTTTTGATTGGAGATGCGGCGATTGGCGGGAGTGGATTTCGCCTGGGACGGGTCCCAAGTTACCGGCGGCAGGTTGTACTGGCGGCAGACTCGATCAAATAAGTCTCGCAGCGTCAGGGGATCGTCGTTGACTAGGTTATAGATACCCTGAAGACGCTGGGCGATCGCCAAGTCAATTGCCGCGACAACGTCCCCTAAATGCACCCAGTTGGTGAAAAACTCTCCCGTGCCGGGGCGAGTAGTGCCTGCCACCCTACGACACCGCTGCCCAAGTTCGCGACCGGGACCGTGCAGCGCCCCCAGCCGCAGAATACAGACCTGGAGCGTTGGGCCGGCGGCAGACAGCAAGACCTGCTCGGTTTCGAACAGCACCTCACTGTGGCGATCGGACGGGTCAATGGGATCGGTTTCCGTGACCCAGTCTCCGTGGCGATCGCCATAAACCGCGCAGCTACTGGTGTAGATAATTTGCTTGACGCTGGGTGTCTGTTCCAGGGCAGCCACCAAGGTTTGGGCGGTATGGAGGTAGGTAGCTTCATAGCAATCGGCGTCCACCTGCCGATCGCTCGTGGGGGCCAGCGTGAGGACTATTCCCTCCTGGTCCTGGAGGGCCTGCTGCAGAGCATCCCGATCGGTACCGGTGAGCACCAGTGCCCGGTGGGCGATCGCCTCTAGTTCCGGCAGGCGGTCTGGCGTGGTGGTCGTGGCCCAGACGCGATGGTCTGAGCGATCGCGCCAATAGCTGGCAACGGCGCTACCCACGTAGCCACAGCCGATGATGATAAGATTCATAGCTTCTCAGATCCGCCTATCAGCGTCTTACCGTGAATGCCACAACGGGGCAAGCCTCAGGCCACCGGACTACCGTGGTGATGAACAATGTACCAGCGATCGCTCATCTGCTCAAATAGGTTAGTCGCCACAGATTGGGCTTCCAGTCGCCGACCGCGCACCACTTGAAAGAGATGCTCGACCAGCACGACATAGCCCAACCCGCCGTTGACCTCAACTGTAACCAGTTCGATATCGATTTCCAGATATTCAGTGTTCTTGAAGATCGTCTCCCACGACTCGCGAATCTGTTCCCATCCCCGCAAGGCATGGCGTCCGGGGTGAACACACAGACTGGCTGCTCCTTTGGACCAGATCATCCCCATCGCGTCGATATCTTTGCGCTCAAAGGCTCGGTAGAAGGCTTGGTTGGCATCAATGATGCCTCGGGTGCTCGTCATGAACGGTAGGGCCTACACAACAGGTTTTTGAATTCTCTCATTTATAGCCCTACGGGCTAAAGTTTGAGTGTGGAACCCCGCGTCGCGGGGGTTCCACACCTCTTGAACGTCCTAACGCGAAAGCGTAACGCCATACTGGATAGGACTGACGCAATTTGTTGGTTTTGTGGGCGCTGCGCACCCGTAAAACCATTCAGAACCCCAGGACGGCGTAAGTCCTGCTGGAGACGAAATACGGCGCAAAACATCACCGGGGGACAAGCGTTGCTCATCGGGCGACGCAAATAATCAGTGGAAACGCCGAGAGATGTATGGGACATGGGTTGGCAACTTATGTTGATTGACCGATATCATCGGATCTGAGACTCCACTAAGATAAATTGGCGACCAGGGATAGACCGACAATACCGCACTCTAGCGTGAATTTACCGACGTTCCGGTGGTAGGCAGATATTGGCTGGAGCCTTAGTGGACTTGACATTTGGGAGAATGGCATCGATGCAGACATCAAAATATCTAGAACAGTCCGTGAACGGTAGGGGATCTCGCTACGAGGGTGCTCCAGTGCCCAGCCCCAGCCGCCGCTGGACAATCGAAGACAGCGAAGAACTCTACCGCATCCAGGGATGGGGAGAACCCTACTTCTCGATTAACGCCGCTGGACACGTAACGGTTTCTCCTAAGGGCGATCGCGGCGGTTCCCTCGACTTATACGAACTCGTTCAGGCCCTGCGGCAGCGCAATCTGGATCTGCCCCTGCTCATCCGCTTTTCCAATATTCTGGAAGACCGCATCGATCGGCTTAACGCCTGCTTTGGTCGGGCGATCGCCCGCTATAACTATCCCGGCCACTACCGGGGGGTGTTTCCGGTCAAGTGCAACCAGCAGCGCCACCTCATGGAAGACCTGGTGAAGTTTGGCAGACCGCACCAGTTTGGCTTGGAGGCTGGCTCAAAGCCTGAGCTGATGATTGCCCTGGCCACGCTTGACACTGAAGGAGCGCTGCTCATCTGCAATGGCTATAAGGACCGGGAATATGTCGAAACGGCCGTGCTAGCCCGTCGCCTGGGACACACCTCCATCATCGTGGTGGAGCAGATCGAAGAGGTAGATCTGGCCATTGAGGCTAGCCGTAAGCTCCAGGTCCAGCCCATTTTAGGCGTACGGGCGAAGCTCAATGTCAAGGGGGAAGGGCGCTGGGGCACTTCGACGGGCGATCGCGCCAAATTCGGGCTGACGATTCCCGAAATGATCACCGCCGTTGAGCGGCTCCAGGCTGCCGGGATGCTCGACGCCCTCCAGCTCCTGCACTTTCACATCGGCTCCCAAATTTCCTCCATTGGCGTGCTGAAGGATGCCCTGCGGGAAGCCTGTCAGATCTACGTTGAGCTGGCTAATTTGGGCGCATCTATGCAGTATTTAGACGTGGGGGGCGGTCTAGGAGTCGATTATGACGGTTCAAAGACCAACTTCCACGCCTCCAAAAACTACAACATGCAAAACTACGCCAACGATGTGGTGGCGGCAGTGAAGGAAGCCTGTGACGCTAAGGATCTGCCGGTGCCTACCTTGATCAGTGAGAGTGGCCGGGCGATCGCCTCGCATCAGTCCATCCTTATCTTCGATGTCCTGAGCACCAGCGACATGCCTGCGGCGGCTCCCGCTCCGGTCAGCGAAGACGACCATCTAATTCTGCGAAACCTGGCCGAAACCTACCACTCCATCAACGTCACCAACTATCAGGAGGCATACCACGACGCGTCTCAATTCAAAATGGAGGCCCTCAGCCTGTTCAACTTTGGCTACCTCAGCATTCGCGAACGGGCGCGGGCCGAGCGGCTTTACTGGGCCTGCTGCCAAAAAATTCTAGATATCGCTCGCCAGCAGGACTACGTGCCAGATGATCTGGAAGATCTGGAAGACATCATGGCGTCGATTTACTACATCAATCTTTCGGTCTTTCAATCGGCCCCTGATGCCTGGGCGATCGACCAGCTCTTCCCCATTATGCCGATTCACCGATTGGATGAAGAGCCAACCTGCCGGGGAATTCTGGCCGACTTGACCTGTGACAGCGACGGCAAAATTGACCGATTCATCGACCTGCGGGATGTGAAGCGGGTGCTGGAACTCCACCCCCTCCGCCCGGTCAATTCGCCGGCAGAGCAGCTTACCTATGAGCCTTACTACCTGGGCATGTTCCTAAGCGGAGCTTACCAGGAAATTATGGGCAGCCTACATAATCTATTTGGCGACACCAATGCCGTTCACATCACCCTCAGCCCCAAAGGCTATCAGATCCAGCACGTGGTCAAGGGGGATACGGTGACGGAGGTACTGGGGTACGTGCAGTACGACGCGGAGGATCTCATTGAGAACATGCGGCTCCGGTCGGAACGGGCTCTGCAGGACGGCAAAATTACGCTGCAGGAGGCCCAATGGCTGCTGCAAAACTATGAGCGATCGCTCAGCCGCTACACTTACCTGTCGTCGTAAGTAAACAGCCACAAATTAGCGACGCTAAGGGCATTGCCCACCAGTCAAAAGTTTGACGCGATCGCCCTAAGCGCTAGCCGTACCGCATCGGGGAGCTTATTTTCGAGCAGCTCCCTAACTTCCCTCGTGCAATGGAAGTGTCTAGTCAAAAGCCTGGGGCACACTTGCGCCCCAGGCTATTCGCAGAGTTCAAAACTCAGGGTTCAAAACTCACAATGGCTGAACTCAAACGGGATGAAACAAAAGCGCTTGGTCATCAGACCAGCGAGAAATCTATTCAACCGTGATTGCACCAACCATGCCAGCCCCACGGTGAGGCGTGCAGTAGTAGCTGTAGGTTCCCGTAGGAGCATCTCCGGGGATGACCACGGAAGTCGATTCACCCGGTGCAAACAGTAGCTTCTCAGCCGAGAGGGCCTTAGCCAAGGCTGGACCGCCCGGCGTCTTGTCGAAGACGACGTTGTGGGGGCCGAGCTTATTCATCACAAACTTGACCGTATCGCCAGGCTGAACGGTGACTTGGTCAGGAACAAACTTCAGCAGGCCGTTATCGGCACCCATCTTTACCTCGTAGGTATCTGCCAGAGCAGGGGATGCGGAAACCAGGAAGCTTGAGATAACGACAAAGATTGCCGACAGTAGAATCCCTAGCCTTTGAGGTACTGAAACTTTAGATTTCATTACTTTCTCCATACTTGATCGCCATACCAGAATTGGTGCTGTCTATCGTCCACCGACTCAGTATCCTAAACTCTCCTCTATGGGGGAAAGTCAATATTCTCTTTATATTTTATCAGGAGGCGTCGCGATCGCCGTCACCAGCGGGGCGATACTCTTTCTACGTCTTTGGGCATAATAGCCTCAGAATTCGAGATCAGGACTATCGGGAAGGGTCGATGGAGTGAGGCTCTAGTGCTAGTGAGTCGATAAAATTCCTCTAAAATCACCGCTAGGGTTTTTGTAGAAATCCAGTCACTCTGGAGAATCTACAAATTATTTTGCGAAGCCGCAAAATTGTTTACGAAAATCCCGCGGATTTTTCGGGTAATCTTTTGAAGACTCCGTGAATCCTGAGGCAAGCAACATCTCTTCTCGGCATTTCCTTTGATAATCTCTAGTGAAACCCTCTTAGGAGCAGTTCCCTGTCTCACTTTTCCTGGGTCTAGATGCTGTCGGGATTACTCCAGGTGCCCGATCAGCCCTAATTTAGAGACTATCACCCATAACCATTGATACAATCTAGGCAAAATCATACTATGAAAATTTTAGTCACTGGGGGAGCTGGCTTCATTGGCTCGCATCTCGTTGATCGATTAATGGAAGCGGGTCATGAAGTCATCTGCCTAGATAACTTCTATACCGGACACAAGCGGAATATCCTGAGATGGATGAGTCATCCTTACTTTGAGCTCGTCCGCCACGATATTACGGAACCAATTCGGCTAGAAGTTGATCAAATTTATCACCTGGCCTGTCCAGCGTCGCCCATTCACTATCAGTACAACCCCGTTAAAACCATCAAGACCAACGTGATGGGAACGCTGTACATGCTGGGTCTGGCAAAGCGGGTGAAAGCTCGATTTTTGCTGGCGTCAACGTCGGAAGTTTACGGCGATCCCGAGGTGCACCCCCAGGCCGAAGACTACCGTGGCAACGTCAACCCCATTGGTATCCGCAGTTGCTATGACGAGGGCAAGCGCGTAGCTGAAACGCTGGCGTTTGACTACCATCGGCAGAGCGATGTGGATATTCGCGTGGCGCGTATTTTTAATACCTATGGTCCTCGCATGTTGGAGAACGATGGCCGGGTAGTGAGCAACTTCGTCGGGCAGGCTCTGCGGGGAGAATCCCTCACGGTTTACGGAGACGGTTCCCAGACCCGCAGCTTCTGCTATGTTTCCGACTTGGTGGAGGGGCTGATCCGATTGATGAACGGGAACTTCATCGGCCCGGTCAATCTGGGGAATCCCGGGGAATATACCATTCTGGAGCTGGCACAAGCCGTGCAAAGCTTGGTGAACCCGGATGCTCCTATCAAATATGAGCCGCTTCCCCAGGATGATCCCCGGCGACGCAAGCCGGACATTACTCGGGCGAAAACCCATCTTGGCTGGGAACCAACCATTCCCCTGATGGACGGCTTGAAGCTGACGATTGACGATTTCCGCAGTCGGATTGGCGATCGCAATGGGGCATCTATTCCCGATCTCAGTCCATCATCCACTCTCTAGCGACCGGACCTCTGCCCCCAAGTCGGGTTAGAGGTTCTATCCCAAATCCTTCAATGGGCTTCGCATGCCCACGGAACACCTATTCAGAACACACTTATTATTAGGAGCAACCTATGCGCGTTTGTGTTATCGGTACCGGATATGTTGGCCTTGTAACCGGGGTTTGCCTGGCTCACATCGGACATGACGTTATCTGCGTTGACAACAACGAAGAGAAAGTCAAGCTGATGCAGTCGGGGCAATCGCCTATTTTCGAGCCGGGGCTGTCCGATTTGATGAAGGGCGTTATTCAGGCCGGGCGGATTCAGTTTTCGTCCGACTTGGAGGCTGGCGTTAAGCACGGTGAGATCCTCTTCATCGCCGTAGGCACACCGCCCCTGCCGACGGGCGAGAGCGATACCCGCTACGTGGAGGCAGTCGCTAAGGGAATCGGGGCGCACCTCAACGGCGGTTACAAAGTTATTGTCAACAAGTCAACGGTGCCCATCGGGTCGGGTGACTGGGTGCGCATGATCGTGCTGGACGGTGTCACCGAGCGCCAGAAAGAGCTGGTGCCCGCTGGTGGCAGCAACGTAGTCACCAACCCCGAAAGCGAGGTGGACTTCGACGTTGTGAGCAACCCCGAATTCCTGCGGGAAGGTTCGGCGGTCTACGACACGTTTAACCCCGACCGCATCGTGCTAGGCAGCAACAGCTCCCGGGCGATCGCCATGATGCAGGAACTCTACGCTCCCATCGTGTCCCGCGAATTCTCCGATGACAAGTCCCTGCCTACGGTTCCTGTGGTCGTGACCGACCTCAGCTCGGCAGAGATGGTGAAGTACGCCTCCAACTCGTTCCTGGCGACTAAGATCAGCTTCATCAACGAGATCGCCAATATCTGCGATCGCGTCGGTGCTGATGTCACCCAGGTCGCCCAGGGCATCGGTCTTGACTCCCGCATTGGCAGCAAGTTTCTGCAGGCGGGCATCGGCTGGGGCGGCTCCTGCTTCCCGAAAGACGTTTCCGCCCTCATTCACACCGCTGATGACTACGGCTACGACAGCCAAATTCTCAAGGCAGCCGTTGAGGTGAACAAGCGGCAGCGGCTGATCACGGTCGAGAAGCTGCAGCAGGTGCTGAAGATCCTGAAGGGGAAAACCGTTGGTTTGCTGGGTCTGACTTTTAAGCCCAACACCGACGATATGCGCGATGCTCCCTCCCTCGACCTGATTGAGCAGCTCGCTCGTCTGGGAGCAAAAGTCAAGGCGTACGACCCCATCGTGTCTCAAACCGGTATGCGCCACGGGCTGTCTAACGTGGCTGTAGAGACCAATCCAGAACTGATGGCGGTAGGCTGTGATGCGCTGGTGCTGGTGACGGACTGGGAACAGTTCAAATCTCTGAACTATGCGCGCATGGCGGAGACGATGAACTCGCCGATGATCATTGATGGCCGGAACTTCCTCGATCGGGAGGCGCTGCAAGCAATCGGCTTCCAGTACGTAGGGATCGGTCGTTAGGCTTAAAGCTTGGGGGTAAGTCCCTGCGGGACTTACCCCTAAATTTTTAGCTTCTGAGATATGCGTCGAGGACGCTTCCCCCGGCGCTTCTTCATCAAGAGTTGTGGCATTTTCCACGAGAAATGGTGGTGTGCCGCGCCACCACCTTCCAGGTCCGCACGCTACGCGATTGGGACTCGCTCTAATCATGACAGGCGGCTATCGCCAATGTAGCGCTCGTGCCAGGCCATCAGAGGCGTAGCGCTAATGCCATGTAGCAGAATGGAGAGGAGCACCGTCAGGTAGGTAATCCAGCGCAATTCGGCCATGACATCGGCAGGTATGCCGTCGCTAACTGCGTAGGACAGGTAGTAAATTGAACCGATGCCGCGAATGCCAAACCAGCCAAATAAGAGTCGCGTCGTCGGGTGGAGGGGGTCGCCCAGGGTACTAATCCAGGCGCTAGCGGGCCGAATTAGAAAAAACAATAGCCCAGCGACAACCAGCGTTTGGGGAATAAAATCGAGCATTTGCTCAACCCGCAGCAGAGAGCCCAGCAGTAGGATTGCCCCCACCTCCAGCAACTTCTCAATCTGCAGCATGAAGTGAAGCTGCGACTGCCGCTGTTCGGGATAGCACCCCTGCCTTTGCAAAGCCAGCCCAGTAACAAATACCGCTAAAAATCCATAGCCGTTGATCAGCTCAGTCAGGGCATAGGTGACTAGAACGATGCCGATAGCAATCAGGTCTTCCATTACCTCATTGACTCCCTTCGTCGATTGAAACTGGTGGTTGATCCGAATGGCTACCTTGGCGATGACGATGCCAGCGATGACAGCAGCGGCGATCGCCCAAATTACATCCACCAACACCCACTGGCGAAACCAGTTCTGCCAGTTAGGATCTTCAATCCAGTGCAATCCAAAATAAACAAAAGGGAAGGCTAGCCCATCATTGAGCCCTCCTTCAGAGGTGAGGCCAAACCGCAGCTCGTTTGGATCATCCGGATGGTCTAACTGCACTTCCGATGCCAGCACCGGGTCCGTGGGGGCCAGCACCGCTCCTAGCAGGAAAGAGGCTCCCCATGGCAACCCCAGCAGCCAGTGCCCGACGGCTCCCAAACCTAGAATGGACAGGGGCATCAGCAGGCCAATTAGCCGTATGGGAGACGCCCATAGAGAAGCTTTGAGGGGACGGTTGATTTTAAGACCACAGCTATATAGCGAGATAATCACCACAAACTCAGTGAATCGTTCCAGGAACTGAATTTCAGGCTGCACCCGGAGTAGGTCAATTCCATAAGGCCCTAAAATCACGCCGATGATCAGGTAAATGACGGCATAGGACAGGGGGAGCCGAGTAATCCATCTTGAGCCCCAAGTGACGGCGAGCAGAAGCAACCCAATCAGGAGCAGACCTAGAATGTAAGAAGACATTAAAACCGTTGCTCTCTATGTTGACTTTCGCTTTATGTTACTTTTTGTAAAGAAATACCGTATAAGAAAGTTTAGCGTCTTCACTGTCGGAGTAAATCGCCACTAAGAGGGAATCAAGAGCGCTAGATGAAAATTGCCCGGACCCATCCATGGCCCGATACCGCCGCCGAGGCGATCGCCCTGCAGCATCAGCTCAAGGGCGAAATCGTGCTGACGGACGCAATTGGAGAAGTCGCCCACGTCGCCGGTATTGATGTCGGGTTTGAAGACGACGGCAACACGACCCGAGCCGCAGTAGCGGTACTCAGCTTTCCCGAGCTAAAGCTAGTCGAGCAGGCGATCGCCCGCCAGCCCACCCGCTTTCCCTACATTCCCGGCCTGCTCTCGTTTCGAGAAGTTCCCGCCGTGCTCGACGCCCTCGCCCAGCTCACTACGGTCCCAGACCTCCTGCTGTGTGATGGTCAGGGCACAGCCCATCCCCGTCGGTTTGGGATCGCTTGTCACGTTGGCTGGCTCACTGATCTGCCAGCCATCGGCGTAGCCAAGTCCAGACTCATCGGTAACCATGCTGAACTTGCGCCGGAGAAGGGGGCGCAGCAGCCGCTCGTTCACCAGGAGCAGACGATCGGCGCGGTACTGCGTAATCGCGATCGCACCAATCCCCTCTACATTTCCCCCGGCCACCGCATCAGCTTGCCGACAGCGCTCGACTACGTGCAGCGCTGCACGACTAAATATCGGCTGCCGGAGACGACGCGCTTTGCCCACCGGTTGGCCTCTGGTCCGCCGCTTAACACGTCTATGCCTCAGCAGCTTGGGTTGCCGGGGTTATAGAGGAGCCCAAAGGCTATCACGATCGCTCCCCTAGCTATCGGGAACCTCATTCAGAAAATATCGCTCGATGACAGCCGCATCTTCAACCCGTAACTGGGCCTTGATAATGGCCCAGAGGTCCGGGCGATCGCGTCGGGCAAGTGTTTCGCTCCAATTCCGTTCGCGCTGGTGAAACGCTACAGCACGCGGCTCGCAATGGCTTCCGGGCGGGCCGGGGATCAGATGAGCACGTGGAATGCCCTCCGCCGCTGGTAGAGGCGATTCCAGGCCATAGTAGCGATTGATACGCCGATGGGCAGCTTGGGCCGCATCCTCCCAGGCAACGGAGGTTCCCCGCGTATTTTTACGGGCAATTTGCTCGACCCGTCGCTGGTGTTCGGGGTCAATCAACAGCTGCTCAAGCGACAGTTCGGCGAGCGATTCAATCATGAAGATGTCCTCCACGGGGGCAGTGGAACAGACGAGTAGGCAGCAAACTAAAAACTGCAACCTATGTCTTACGGACTAAGGTTTGAGTGTGGAACCGCCGCATCGCAGGGGTTTCACACCGGTTGAGCGTCCCAACGCAAAAGCATAACGCGATACTTCATGACCTTAGGACAGTTCTCTCAGTAAATCTTTTGATTACGGTCGATCAGAGAGTTGGCACATTTCCCACCGACTTCCCCTGACTAGCGTAGGGGCGATCGCCCGACTAGATGAGCCTGATGGGACATCGGTTGGGGGAAACGGAGCGCCAGATCTGGGTTTCACCAATCTGCAAACTGTCCTAGCTTCTCCGTAAACTCCCCCGCCTATGCGTGAAGCCATAACTAACAGTCCTTGAAATCTGGATAAATACAGCGTTTCTCACGCGAGTGGAGTACGGGAGGTGTACCCCCATCTCCCAAATCGATACCTCTTGCGACTGGAAACCGCTATCTCGTCAGAATAATTCGAATCTGGCGAACGTTATGAATAAGTGAACACTTCATTGAGCATGCTGGATATGAAGACCCCCAACCCTGAATCCCATCGCTTCAATCTGTTCAAAGCAGTTCTCGAAAGCCTGATCGACGGTGTAATGGTAGTCACACCGCAACGTGAAATTCTTCAAATCAACAGCCGCGCCCGCCAAATCTGCCGCCAGATGCGACGGCAATCCCAGCCCCAGGAAAAGCAAGCGGTTACAGAGTTAGCAGCCCTCAAGTACGTTCCTGACGAGATCTGGCGGGTATGCCAGGCCCTGATTGAAAGTGAGACCCTATATCCAGGGCAGCGGCTCACCCTGGAACACGATGCGAGCTTAAGCACAGGTGAGGCCCTACGCATCCGCGCCCAGTGGATTAAGCTGGAGGACTGCGGAGAGCGCGATCGCCACCTGCTAATCTCCATCGAGGAGCGTAGCCAGTCGATTCAGAACATTGTCCAAACCGACATCTGCAAATATCGCCTGACCCCCCGCGAAGGGGATGTGTGGCAGATGCGTCTGCGAGGCCGCTCCTATCGGGAAATCGCCGAGTCGCTATACATCACCGAAAACACGGTTAAAAAGCACGTTAAGAGCATTCTGTCGAAACGACGGTCAGTGCTCGGAGACGCGGCGGGATGAGGCGATCGCCCGGACATGGTCTAGGAGGATGATTTCCGGCGAGACGAGCGCCTGCCCCGAGTGCTGGTGGTACCATTGCTACTAGCCGCATCTGCTGCAGCACTCTCCGGGACCTCCTCCGAAACCTCCGGCGACGCCTCCCCAGGCTCCATCTCAACTTCTGCGGCAGGTTCGGAAAAGTCATCTGAGTCGTCAGCTTCTTTGTCCACTGGCAAGACCGAAGTAGCTGATACGGGGACTCCCAGCTCTAGCTTCTCTCTCACCTGCCGCTCAACATCCTGGGCAAACTCTGGATTGTCCTCCATATATTTCACGGCGTTGTCTCGCCCCTGAGCAATGTTGTCGCCGTTGTAGCTGTACCAGGCTCCTCGGCGAGTAACAATCCCCGTTTCTTCGGCTAAATCCATAATGCAGCCCATTGAGGAGATGCCCTTACCGAAGATCACGTCAAATTCGCCGATGCGAAACGGTGGAGCCACTTTGTTCTTGGCGACTTTGACCTTGGCCCGAATACCGTATTCTTCCGTACCTTTTTTCAGAGTTTGAATGCGGCGAATATCTAAACGCACCGAGGCGTAGAACTTGAGCGCATTACCCCCGGTGGTGGTTTCGGGGTTACCGTAGGAAATGCCGATTTTTTGGCGGAGCTGGTTGAGGAAGACAACGCTACAGCCCGTCTTGCCAATGCTGCCCGTAATCTTCCGGAGCGCCTGACTCATGAGCCGCGCCTGGAGACCGACGTGGGCATCGCCCATTTCTCCTTCAATTTCCGCACGGGGTACTAGGGCTGCCACGGAGTCAATGACGACTAGGTCAATCGCGTTTGAGCGGATGAGCTGATCGACAATTTCCAGAGCGGCTTCTCCAGTATCGGGCTGGGAGACCAGCAGATTCTCGATATCGACCCCCAGGTTGGCAGCATAGACGGGATCAAGGGCATGTTCGGCATCGACAAAGGCCGCAATGCCCCCCGTTTTCTGAACTTCGGCGATCGCGTGGAGCGCCACCGTCGTTTTTCCAGAACTCTCAGGGCCGTAGATTTCAATGACGCGCCCCCGGGGCAGACCTCCACCCAGAGCGAGGTCGAGGGTAAGCGCCCCCGTAGGAATGGTTTCTACCTTCATGCGCCCGGCATCTCCCAGGCGCATAATGGTCCCCTTGCCGAAATTACGATCAATTTGGGTTAGAACTAAATCTAGCGCTTTTTGCTTCTCAGAATTTTCGTTAGATGCTTTAGCCATGAGTGCCTCGGGAAGAGTATAAACAGTCACACAGTAAGTGTGAGCGAATTGCGGGCGAGCGAGCTGGGTACGAGCGAATGGTGCATGAGTGAACTTAAGTGCCCGTAGGCCACTAGACCACTAGATCAAATGCCGGTGAGCAGTACGCGGGCATGAGCGGCTGGAACAGTCTAAATACCGGAATCAATCCGGAGTCGATATGATAAGACTCAATGATAAAACTCATGCGGCTTGGCCTAGGTTTTGCACTCAGCGAGGTTCCGTTCTAGAGATTGACGTTGGAGCAACCGCGAGCATTTCTGCGCGAGCATTTCTGCGTCTTCCGACATACTCCTACGGATTCTCACTCTAACTATTGTACCGATTTTCGTGACAAAATCCATACAAACGTACTAAATTTATTTTAAGATTGCATCATAGAAATATCTCGCGACCTGCTTATCGTCCGTCTGGATCCACTTGCCTTAATCTATGCCCTCATGTCTGCCTACCTCCCACCGTTGCTGATGCCCGAGACGCCCCTGTCGGTAGCGGGGGTGACGAGCTACATTCAAGATCTCCTGGAGCAGGACACCGTGCTGCAGCACATCTGGGTGGTTGGCGAAGTCTCTAGCGCCAATCGCTATCGTAGCGGTTTGTTCTTCACGCTGCAGGACCCAGATGCCGATGCGGCTATCAGCTGTATCGTTTGGAATAGCCAGATTAATCAGCTTACGACTCTGCCTACGCCCGGAGAACAGGTGATCATTCTGGGGCGAGTACGGCTACACCGCAAGCGGGGAGCCTACCAGCTCAACGTGTGGCAATCGCTACCGGCTGGGGAGGGCCTGCGGGCGCTGCGCTATCGGCAACTGCGACAGCGGCTGGATGCAGAAGGTTTATTTGATCCGGCCAGGAAGCGATCGCTCCCCACCTATCCCTCAACGATCGCCGTAGTGACCTCGCCCCAAGCCGCCGCCTGGGGCGATATTCAGCGTACCCTGAGGCGGCGATATCCGGGCCTGCGGGTGTTATTTTCTCCAGCGCTGGTACAGGGTGATCAGGCTCCGGCCTCCATCGTGCGGGCGATTCAGCGGGTCGAGCAGGATGGGCGAGCCGACGTTCTCGTCCTCTCCCGCGGCGGCGGCGCAACCGAGGATATGGACTGTTTCAACAATGAGCAGGTGGTACGGGCGATCGTTCTGTGTCCCATTCCCATCGTGTCAGGCATCGGCCATCAGCGGGATGAATCCCTGGCAGACCTGGCTGCCGATGTCTGTGTCCATACGCCAACAGCGGCGGCAGAGCAGGCCGTGCCCAGCCTCGACCTCCTTTGGAATGAGCACCAGGAGCGCTTCAGTGCCCTCCAACAGTCGCTAAACCTCCACGTGCGGTCCAAGGACGACCAGCTCCATCGCCTCCGGGAGCGCCTCCGGCGGCTGCAGATTAATCAGCAGCTTCAGCACGAGGCAGATGCCCAGGCATGGCGGTATCAGCGGCTGATCCAGGCAGCCGCCCAGCGGCTGCAGCAAGCCGAGCACCAGTGCCAGCTTTTGCGGCAAACCCTGCTATCCCTGGATCCGGCAGTGGTCCTCCAGCGCGGCTACGCGGTCGTAAGAAGCGCGGATGGCCGCGTCGCTCGATCGGTAGACCAGCTATCCCCTGGGCAGCCGCTTCAGGTGCAGCTCGCCCAGGGCACCGTTGACGTCATCGTCACCCAGGTTCCATCATCTCCCGAGTTCCATTCCCCCCCTCCAACGCCATGAGTTCTCCCTCGTCAAATTCCCATCCGTCCCCATCCGCCGATGTTTCTCAAGCAGCAGCCCCCGGCTGGAGCTATGAAGCTACGGTTGCCAAAGTAGAAGAACTGATTTTTCAGATTGAGAGTGGCCATCTGGAGCTGGCGGAGGTGTTCGACCAGTTCGCGATCGCCATCCGCCACTTGCAGGAGTGTGAGTCGTTCTTGAGCTATCACCGCCAGGAAGTCGATCTCCTGATTGAAACGCTTTACGACAATCCGGAGGAGGAGAGGGAGGGGTGATTTCGGATTTTTGATTTTGGATTTTTGATTGGCAGGTAGTTTTAGGCGATGCTGCCTCGCTTGCGGGTTTCTTTGTAGGAGGTGCCGATATTTCTGAGGCCG
The DNA here is from genome assembly GCA_050331615.1 of Elainellaceae cyanobacterium. Lineage (GTDB taxonomy): Bacteria > Cyanobacteriota > Cyanobacteriia > CAKZMO01 > CAKZMO01 > JAYKGU01. The sequence goes on along the minus strand of JBHJGR010000160.1, from coordinate 45,752 downwards.
GCGCGGATCATTTGCTGTTCCAGCAGGGAGAAAAAGCGGGCGCGATCGCCGCCGCGCACGACGGCCTGGTTGTGGGCTTCTGCCAGGGCCACCGGATAGCCGTAGCCCTTTTGCACCTGCTCAACGGCGAGGGTGAGGGCGGTTTCAAGCAGATCCGGCTCCTGAATGACCCACTGGGGAAACTCCAGGCGGGCTACTTCGGTGCCCACATGGATGTAGCAGAAGTAAACGGGATGGTCGCCATACTGGGCCAGGATCTTGGCCGCGCTGCGCCAGAGGGGGCTGCGCTGCCCCGGCTTCAGCAGCACTGACCACAGGGCCGTATCCCGCAGGGGCGCGAAGACCTGGCAGGGAGCCTGCTCCGTTTGCCCCGGACAGTGGGTGAAGCAGTCGGGCTGGGGATGGGGGCAGGTATGCAGTCGCAGCATATTGAGGGCTTCGCCGCTACGGGAGGCGCTGAGATAGCCCACTAAGGGAATGCGGGCCTGCCGCAGGATGTCCCAGGCTTGCAGGATGGGGGGCAGCAGGCGATCGCGAGCTTCTCCCGGCAGCGGCTCCAAAAACCAATGAATTAGGGAGCCGTCTACCATTGCTAGGGTGGGATGGGTGGGCGAAAGCTGGTGCGCCAGTTCGGCAAGCACGACCGCTTCTGAGACCGTACGCTGGTAGCCCATCCATTCTTCGGTACGAATGCCCCACTGACGCGAGACGTACAGGTCCTGAGGACGGTAGAACACCTCGGGGATGCTGTCCAGCAGCGGATGGCGGTTCTGACCATAGTGAAGCACGATGCGCCCGACGTTGATTAGATAGCAGTAGGCAATTTCATGGTGGCTGGGGGCAATTTGGGAACCATCAGTGGCGAGGACGGTATGGAGGGGCGGGGCAGCGGCGATCGCCCTGCGAGTATCCAGCGGCTCCAAGGGGACCGCAGCGGTGAAGCCTAGGCGATCGCGCCAGATCTGCTGCCGCTCCACCAGTGCGGCCTGATGGGGCAGAGCTTCCTCTAACACCTGCTGGGCCTTTTCCAGGCGACGACGGGCCGCTGCCGATTCTTCATTAAGGTATTGGCCGATGCCCTCCATCTGGGCGGCCAGGCGAGTCAAATCCAGCATGGCGATCGCTTTCCTAGCTCGGTAAGTACATGGACATCAACGAAGCCAGTGGGTGCGCGCCCCACCATAGCGTTGTTTTTTATGGCGACCTACTTACTTGATATAGCGTTACGCTTTCGCGTTAGAACATTCAAGAGGTGTGGAACCCGCGCGTCGCGGGGGTTCCACACTCAAACCTCAGCCCGTAGGGCCATATCTGTCCGAAAACCCCGTTGGAGATTTAGACAGGCACCTAGCATCCTAGCTTGATTTGAGGCGATCGATAATGCGCCCGTACCAAATCTAGCATTACGCTTTCGCGTTACGGACACTTCAGAGGTGTGAAACCCGAGCGTCATAGGGGTTTCGTGCTCAAATCTTAGCCCGTAGGGCCATCCCACGAATCAAGCTGACTTCAAGAAAAGGGCGGGTCTGTGAAAAAACTGCAGCCTAAAGAATAACCCTCCGGATTTTTCTCCCCCGCGTGGCTAAGTGAAATGTGTACCGTCAAGCCCTTTCCAGGACGATGCATCCACTGCCATACATTGAGAAGTCTTATGATGACTGATCCACAGCCGTTTGTACTGATGATTCAACCCAGTCGGTTTCAGGGGTGCCTCTGGCGGATGGCCCTGAAATCGCAGAGCATTTCGGTCATCTGGGAGCCCCCCGAAATTGACCTGATTGACAATCTGATTGAACTCAGCATCGCCGGACTGACCCTGCCCCACTTGCTGCTCATCGATATCGAAACGCTGGGGGAAAAGCCCTATGCGTTCTGCCGCTGGTGCCGTGCCCACCATCCGGGAGTCAAGATTGTGCTGACCAACCGATTTCAGCGCAAGATTTCGACCCCCGAGCGAGAATGGGCCATTCATCAGGGGGCAGCCGATTTGCTGCCTGGCTTTCACCGCGACAAGCTCGTCACCTGCATGACAGCCAACATGAACCGGGTTCTGAGCATCCTCGATGGACCGCCCCTAAATGAAGCAGCGCTCATTGCCGTGTTGCTCAAGCTGCAGCGGCAGCTCAAGCTGCGACGCGAGCGGAAGCATTCTGCCGCAGAGGTATCCGACGAAATGGATGCTTCAGATAACTCGCCGGACCTGTCCCTAACGGACGCTCTCCTGAAGCGATCGCCCACCACTAGCCCATTCACTCAGTCAAGTGCCTCTCCGGCGAATGAGCAACCGCATGGTCAGTTGACCGAGAATCATGCGGCTCCAGCCTCCAGAACATCCAAATCCCCAATGCGCGGTCTCAGCCGCTGGTTTTCCAATGGCCACCAGGCTGCACGAGACATGGGTCAGCTAGACGCTTGAGTGGCAATGGGAGGAAGCCGCTGGGGAATTTCTAGCGTGAATCGGGCTCCGCAGGAGCCAATCGCTGGGGAGACAACGGAAAGGGTTCCCTGGTGCTGTTGACGAATAATCTCATAACTGGTGGATAGGCCCAGCCCAATGCCTTGTCCGGGCGGCTTGGTGGTAAAAAACGGGTCAAAGATCTTGCCCTGAATATCTTGGGGAATGGCAAGACCATTGTTTTGAATTTCGATCTGGACGCGATCGCCCACTACGCTGGTTCGCACCAGGATGACAGGCTGGCCGTCGGCCTGACCCTCGCGCCACTGCTCATCAATCGCATCTACCGCATTGCTGAGAATATTCATGCAGACCTGATTGATCTGGCTGCTGTAGCACTCCACTAGGGGCAGCTCATTATAATAGCGCTGGACTTGAATTTTGGGACGGGTGGCCTGAGGCTTGAGCCGATGTCCCAGCAGCAGCAGCGCACTGTCTAAGCCATCGTTGATATTGGTTTGCTTGAGGTGTGACTCCTGCAGGCGGGAAAAAATCTTGAGCGACAGCACCAGACTGCTGATGCGATCGGCTCCGTTCTTGATCGACTGCAAGACCCGAGGAAAATCCTGGCGGATGAAGTCAATATCCGCATCTTTAAGCTCCTGGGCCAGGGCTGCCGGGATTGTGGGGAGATCCGTCTGCAGCCGAGCCATGATAGCTAGGAGGCTCGTGCTGTACTCCTCCGCATATTCAAGATTGCCGTTAATGAAACCAACGGGGTTGTTGACTTCATGAGCGATGCCAGCCACCAACTGCCCCAAAGACGACATCTTCTCCGACTGGACCAGACCTAGCTGGGTGCGGCGCAGGGTCGCCAGGGTTTCTTCTAGGACCTGATTCTGAGCCGCGGCGGCGGCGGCGGCCTGCTCTAGCGACTGGGTGCGCTCAGCCACTCGCTCGATCAGGTCATTGAGGGAGGCGGCGAGGATGCCAATTTCGTCATTGTGAACCACCGGGACTCTCATCCCATAGTCTGCTTCACGGGCCACCTGCTGAGCGACCCGTGTAATGTTCTCCAGGGGAGTGGCGATCGCCCGAGTAGTGCGCCAGGCCAGCAAGCCAGCTAGGCATCCAGCCAGAGTGACACTGACAACAATCATGAATTTCTCAAAGCCCTGCGCCTTCTCCATGACCTCAGACGCTTCAGCTTCCTGGCTTTGGGCGATCTGAATCACTACCGCTAAGTCTGAGTGCTTTTGAGCGAGCCGCTCGGTCACCTCACCTGACAAAATTGCTGGCAGCGCCGCTTTAGGTTCCTCAGTATCCAGGGCGGCGAAGATCTGTTCGGCTTGCTGGTTGAGCAAATGACTATAGTCGGCTAGGAGTGCCCTTAAGGTTGCGGGGTCTGCAGCGGTCCAGCGGGGATGATTTTGGAGAAAACCATCGAATTCCCGACAAGTTGACCCAATATTGATTAAGCTGCCCCGTAATTCCTCCAGTTCTCGCTGTAGCTTGTCGTCATTATCGTTTAGGGCGAGGGCATGGACCCCGTGTATTTGAGCCTGGCTAGCAGTTCGCTCAAACTTCGTCAGCAATCGGGACTGAGACTGGGCATCTATTAGCTGGAAAAGGCCCTGTCCTTGAAAATAGTCTGCAATGATCATGCCCGCCATCGACCCAGTCCAGCCGATGGCGATCGCCACGAGATACCCATAGCCGATTTGCCGACCAATGCGTCGCGGTTTTAGCCTAGCGAGCAGGGATTGCGCCAACCCTCGTCGCGACTGCTCAGCGTCAGGCAGCGGATTGGGCGGCGTTGATTGATGGGTCCAAAGCTGCATAGTCTTTCGCTGCAAAACCGCCCTTTACCCCGAGACACGATCGACTCGATTTAGAGTGCCCCTTCTGCCTTACTCATAACATTTCCCACTATCAGGGAAAATTTTGCAAGCCGAAATCAAAATTTACGCAAAGGTCCGCCCGTATGCCGGGTCAAGGGCGACAGCGGACTGCGCTGATTGCACTTTTTAGAGGAGGCGATCGCGACAGCAGGGGATAGCGATAGGACAAATCGCCTGATATCATTGCATTGCCTAACGGGGACTTTGAGTTGCCTGCAGGCGTAGTTTGGCGCGTCGAACCAGACGAATTGCCTGGATCGGACGTTGACGGGTTGAGCACAGGTAGGTATGGCAAAGCTGGCACTCCTGAGTGTTTCTGACAAAACCGGGCTGGTTGACCTGGCCCGCTGTCTGGTAGAAGAATTTGAGTTTGAGCTGGTCAGCAGTGGGGGAACGGCGCGATCGCTCCAAGAGGCGGCCATCCCTGTTACCAAAGTTGCCGACTATACGGGTTCTCCCGAAATTCTGGGGGGGCGGGTTAAAACCCTCCATCCTCGCATCCACGGCGGCATTCTCGCCCGTCGCGACGTTCCCCAGGATCGGGCTGACCTGGAGGCCAACGGCATCCGCCCCTTCGACCTGGTGGTGGTCAACCTCTACCCGTTTGAGCAGACCATCGCCCAGGCCGACGTGCCCCTGGCCGATGCGGTGGAGCAGATTGACATCGGTGGTCCCACCCTGCTGCGGGCCGCCGCCAAAAATTTCGCCCACCTCACCGTGCTCTCCTATCATGACCAGTATCAGCCCTACCTGGAGGAACTGCGCCAGCAGGGGGGAACCACCTCCCTAGCCTTTCGGCAAGCCTGTGCCCAGCGGGGATTCTGGCAGACTGCGGCCTATGATCAGGCGATCGCCACCTACCTGAGCCACACGCCATCGGCTACGGAGGCGTCGTCGGAGCCAGCTCGCTTTCCCGACCGCTTCAGCCTCACCGGTCAACAAATCCAGGCGCTCCGCTATGGCGAAAATCCCCACCAGCCCGCAGTTTGGTACCAGACGGGTACGGTGCCCTCGGGCTGGGCTGCCGCCACCAAGCTCCAGGGCAAGGAACTCAGCTACAACAACCTGGTAGATCTGGAGGCTGCCCGCCGCATCATTACCGAATTTCCGGCAGACGAGCCTGCCGCCGCTGTGCTGAAGCACACCAATCCCTGTGGCGTGGCTGTGGATCAGCAGCTATCAGCAGCATACGAAAAAGCCTTTGCCGCTGACTCTATATCGGCCTTTGGCGGCATTGTGGCCCTCAACCAGCCGATTGATGCCGCCACCGCCACCGCCCTCACCAAGACTTTTTTGGAATGCGTGGTGGCACCGGGATGTGCGCCGGAGGCCCAAGAGATCCTGAGCCAGAAGTCGAAGCTGCGGGTCCTCATTCTGCCAGATTTAGCCGCTGGCCCAGCCCAAACGGTGCGAGCGATCGCCGGGGGATTTCTCGTCCAGGCCAGCGATCAGCAGCCCGCCGACCCAGCTCACTGGCAGGTGGTGAGTGACCAGCAGCCCACCGATGCTCAATTAGCGGAGCTGGTATTTGCCTGGCGGGTGGTCAAGCACGTCAAGTCCAACGCAATTGTGGTAACGGGCGATCGCACCACCCTGGGCATTGGCGCTGGCCAGATGAACCGGGTAGGCGCGGTCAAAATTGCCCTGGAGCAGGCTGGGGCCAATGCCAATGGGGCCGTCCTCGCCAGCGACGGCTTCTTCCCGTTCGACGATTCGGTGCGCACCGCTGCCGCTGCGGGCATTGCCGCCATCGTCCAGCCCGGCGGCAGTCTGCGGGATCAGGATTCGATCAAGGCCGCCAACGAGTTGGGCCTGGTGCTGGTGCTAACGGGAGTACGCCATTTCCTGCACTAGCGCCTTTGTCCAGCGTCTTGAGGCAGACTTTCATCGAATTGTGTAAATTAAATTATGTGAAGACGCGCTCATCCACCAGCAAGGATCATGGATTTACCAATTCCCGAATCAATCAAGCCCTGGCTCAACTTTGTGCATCCCATTTTTATGTGGGGCCTGCTGCTGCTGTCGATTTACACGGCAGTGCTGGGCTTTCAAATCCGCCAGATGCGGAAGACCGACGATACCGACAAGAAAAAGGAACTGGCTAAAAAGAAGGTCAACGTCCGTCATTTTCAGATCAGCTCTGCCCTCCTGTCCCTGATGATATTGGGGTCTCTCGGCGGTATGGCCGTTACCTATATCAATAACGGCAAGCTGTTCTTTGGGCCGCACCTGCTCGTTGGGTTGGGCATGACCGGCCTGATTGCCACCTCCGCTGCCCTGTCGCCCTTTATGCAGAAGGGCCAGGAGTGGGCGCGCAACACCCACATTGCCCTCAACGTTTCCCTGGTGGGGCTGTTTGGCTGGCAGGCGTTTACGGGCATGGAAATTGTCCAGCGGATTCTCACTAAGATGTTTGCCGAATAGCCGTCTGCGGCATCCCTTGGGCGAAAATTCCGCAACGCCAGAGAATGTCGTCTGGGAAACCAGGCGTTTTTGCCAAAATCGGGTAGAACTAGCGTAGGCTAGGGAATTGATGCGGTCTAGCCGCCCTAGAGTCTTGAAAGCCAGCCTACCTCTTGAGTAGTTAAAAAAATTATTTTCTTGGGGGGCACCCCCAAGAAAATGTAATTAATTGTGCTCAAGCACTTACCCGATTGTTCATGGGATTCACTGTGAAGCCATCCTCCGCTCAACCCTCGACTGTGCCCCACTCAATGAATGCCGATGTTGCTAAGGGCGATCGCACCCTCTGGCCCCGTATCTGCGCCAGCTTGGGGCTAATTACCCTCCTCGCCCCTACTGGCGTCCTGGCAACCGTTGCTCCGGCAGCAACCCCGATCGCTGTAATGGGGGGAACCGCCATCCCACGCGAACCAGCCAATGCCCCTTCCCTGCTAGCCAGCTTTAGCCGTCCGACCTACCCCAGCTCAGGCAGTACGGAACTCGACGGTGCCGACCCAGATATTGATGACCCAGCCCAGGCAGTGTGTCGTCCTCCCGAAGTGGCCGTTCCCGCCGTGCTCAATGGCGTTGCCCGCCAGGCCGTCGAGGTGGCGACCTGGGTACAGTCTCCCGAGATGGGTCTGGAGTCGATGATGCAGGGCCTCGGCCCCAAACTGGTGGCCTCCTTCTCCGCCGCCCCCTGGCCCGACCTGCATGAGCAGGCGCGACTGGCCAAGGTGCCCGTAATGATGTATCACGATATCCTGCCGGTCAAAGAGGTTTTCTTTGACGTCACGCCGGAAGAGTTTGAGAGCCACCTCCAGCTGATTCAGGAAAACGGGCTAACTCCCATCAGCATGGATCAGCTAGTGACTCACCTGCGCACCGGGCTGGGGCTGCCCGAGAAACCCATCCTGCTGACCTTTGATGACGGGTACATCGGCCACTACGAGCACGTCTATCCGCTGTTGAAACAGTATGGCTATCCGGGGCTGTTTTCCATCTACACCTATAAGGTGGGGCGCGATCATGGCCGTCCTGGAGTCAACTGGGATCAGCTCCGGGAAATGGCCGCCGACCCGCTGGTTACTATCGCCGCCCACAGCATCAACCATCCCCGTGATTTGCGTGATTTGACAGATGCGGATCTGCGGCTGGAGGTGGTGGAGTCGAAGCGCATCCTGGAAGCGGAGCTGGGGATACCCATCCGCTACTTCACCTATCCCGAGGGCAACTACAACGAACGAGTAGCCGAGGCGGTAGCCGAGGCGGGCTACCGGGCAGCATTGACGATGGACAACGCCGAGGATCGGTTTGCCGGGGCATCTCAAAGCCTGCTGGCAGTGGATCGCATGGGGCAGTCCCAACTGCGGCGGGCGGTTGAGGAAACCTGGGGCGGTCCTCCGTCTCCCCGCTGGGGAACCGGGTTTGACTTCACGGCTCCCATCCGCAAGACCCACCCCGTCTTTGAAGATCTGCCCCTGACCCTGGTGACGGGCGGCAAACCGATTACAATTCACGCCGACAGCCGCTACCAGGTGGAAGAGATTATGGCAGGCACCGAGGCGGTGGCGGTGGTGGACGGCGGCTTCTTCTCCATGAAGTACCTGGACTCCAACGTGATGATTGGTCCGGTGCTGAGCCAGCACACCCGACGATTTGTGCCGGGCAATCCGGGGGAAAACCTGAAGCTCAACGGTCGCCCGCTGGTGCTAATCAGTCCAGACGAGGTACGCTTTATCCCCTTTGAGGCGGCAAACCACAACTCCCGGGCGGGGGTGCGGGCCGAGATGCCCGATGTGACCGATGCCTTTGTGGGGGCAGCCTGGCTGGTGAAGGATGGTCAGGCGCGATCGCCCGCTTCTTTTGGCGACCTATTTGACTTTGACGCCGAGCGCCACCGGGCTTTCTGGGGCATTAATCAGGCCGGGCAGCCCGTCATTGGCATTACCAACGGGCGCATTGGCTCGGTCGATCTGGGCGAGGTTTTGCAGCAGGCGGGGTTCCGCGACGCCGTCATGCTCGATTCGGGGGCAAGCACCTCCCTCGCCTATCGAGGCGAACCGATGACGATGTATACGCCCCGCCCTGTTCCTCATGTGGTTGGCCTGGTACCCGCTGGGCCGGAAACCTCGGTGAGTGGGCTGGACTGCGCGATCGCCTCTGAGCCCCCCCCGCTCACCCCAAATTAATACCCGTCTAACCTGGGTGCCAGGAGTCGGTGGAACCGCCAAGTGAGGGTAATGGCAGCGATCGCCAACCCAATCGCCAGGCCGCACCACAGCCCCACGCCCCCCAGACCCAGCACAAATCCGCCCAGGTAGCCGCTGGGCAACCCCACGATCCAGTAGGCCACCACGCCAACCACCATGGGGATGCGGGTATCCTTTAGGCCCCTTAGGGCTCCGGCAGAAACGACCTGAGCCCCGTCAAATAGCTGAAAGATACCGCCCACGGCCAGTAGAGCGATCGCCCCTCGCACCACATCCTGGTTATCGGGTAGGGTTATGTCCAGATAGAGGGCCACAATGAGCTGGGGCGCGACCAGCATTACGGTGGCCATGCTTCCCATGAAGGCTAAGCCCAGCGCCAGCCCTACGTATCCCGCTCGGCGAGCCTGACTTTCCTGCTGTCGGCCAACGAGCTGCCCGACGCGTACCGTCATGGCCTGAGAGATACCCAAAGGCACCATAAAAGTAATGACGATGGTTTGCAGGGCAATTTGATGGGCAGCCAGGGCCGTCGTGCCCAGGTGCCCTGCCATGAACGTCACCACGCTGAACATCCCCGTTTCAAAGGTAGCCAGAATCCCAATGGGTAGACCCACCGCTATCAGCTCCCCAAACAGCCGCCCCTGGAAGCGATGAACAGTCCGAAACGGACGATAGACCGCATACTGGGGCTGACGCATCACATAAACCACCAGGGCAAAACCCATGCTCCAGTACACCAGGGTGCTCGACCAGCCGATGCCTACCAGCCCCAGAGCCGGTAGTCCCAGCTTGCCGTACATCAAAATATAGTTGGCGATCGCGTTAAGACCAACGCCCAACCCCATGATCAGAATCACTGGCCGGGGCTGGGACAGGGCAGTAACAAAGCTCCGCAGCACCACAAACAGCAGCCCCGGCAGATAGCCCCAGGCGATCGCCCGCAGGTATTGGGCCGCCAGTCGCACCACCGTCTCCTCCTGGCCCAGGAGCCGCAGCACCGGGGCGGCATTCCCCAACAGGATCGTGATCGGCAGCGCCACGGCGATCGCCAGCCAGATGCCCTGGTCCATCATCCGTCCGGCGCGGTCAGCCTGCTGGGCACCGTATGCCTCCGCGATGAAGGGACTGACGGCTGACACCACCCCCGTGCCCACCACCAGCAGGGAGGTGAACGTGGTCGCCCCCAGGCCACCCGCTGCCAAATAATCGCTGCCTAAGCCACCCATCATCACCGTATCGACGAATCCCGTGGCCGCAAAGGCCAACTGTGCTCCTGCCAGAGGTAGGGAGAGGTGGAGGCATTCAGCAATTTCCTGGCGGAGGGAACAGTGGGATGACATAGGACTCATAGTGGGTCGATGCAGGTGGGTTGATGCCGATGGATTGATGCCGATGGGACGAAGCCACGCCAAGCCAGAACTCAAGCGAGGGTCCGCTGCGGCTAAAAAATCGCGATTTGCTGGATCTACTCTCAGTTTTGCCGCATGATGGTGCTGGGTTAGTCGCGATCGCGCAGATTTTTAGGACATCGAAACGGCTAATGCAAAGCCGGACGACCTTCTGTCCTGCTTAAATCGGCGATGGCCGTACCTTCCCCACCCTTAGCTACAATCGAAATCTTGGTTCTGGTCACTGCTGTTTTATTAGCCTGGGAGAGCGTCCTGACACCATGAAACAAAATTCTCGACTGCACTTGGGGCGATCGCCACGTCGATTCACGCCCACCCGCCGGAGATTTCTCCAAGCGTCTGCGGCGGCTCTGTCTGGGATCGCACTGTCAAATTGCCGGAGTCAATTGGCTGATGTCCAACCCTCACAAGGGGGCGGCGAGGATAATGTCGCGGCAGCGCCGGATGCGGGGACGCTGCACATCTACACCTGGGCGGACTATACCAACGATGAGCTGACCAACCTCTTCACCGAGCGGACTGGCTACCAGGTGGTGGTGGACATCTACGAGTCGAACGAAGTCATGCTAGCGCGGATGCAGGCAGGCGGGGGCAGTGCCTATAGCATCCTCTATCCCTCCGATTATATGGTGCAGCAGATGGTCGAGCTAGGTCTGCTCATGCCGCTAGACCGGTCGCAGCTCCAGGGGCTAGACCAGATGTATAGCAAGTGGCAAAGCCCAGTCTATGACCCAGACAACAAGCATAGTGTTCCCTATAGCTGGGGCACCACGGGCCTGCTGTATAACAAAGCCGTGCTGGAACCAGCCCCTGCCGATTGGGACTATCTTTGGGAAGAAACCGACCAGATTGCCAACCGCATTACCCTCCTAGACGATGTGCGGGAAACGATGGGGGCCGTGCTGCGCTCCCTGGGCTACTCATATAATTCCACCGACCCCGCCGAAATTGAGGCTGCCTATCAGCGGCTGGTGGAGCTGAAGCCGGCGATCGCCGACTTCCAGTCCTTTGGTTGGGAAGATCAGCTTCTGGGGGGCGACCTGCTGCTGGTGATGAGCTATTCGGTAGATGCGATCGCCGCCACCCTGGAGGATGAAGACCTGGAGTACATCGTCCCCAGCAGCGGCTCTTCCCTCTGGACGGATACAATGGTCATTCCCGAAACCGCTCCTAACCCTGAAGCAGCCTACGCCTGGATGAACTTTATTCTTGATCCTGAAGTCTCCAAGCTGGCAGTGGAAACCCTCTACTTCGCCACGCCTAATAAAGAAGCGTACGAAATGCTGCCCAACCAGCTCAAAGAAAATGCTGACCTCTTTCCTCCAGAAGAGGTGCTGGCCAACTGTGAGGGCATTGCCCCGGTAGGAGAAGCCGCTGAGCTGTACGAAAACTACTGGACTGAGCTGGTGAGCGGTTAGGTTAGGTTTATCGGTGCGTCACGCGATGCGATGGCGCACCCTACAGCCTCTATCGGGATTTTAGGCTCTGTCTGGCCTGTAGGGTTTAGATGAGCGGTGCCCACCCTATTTGATGAATAATCCAGGCTAGCGGTGGCGATCGCCCGGTCGCGCAGACGGGTAGGGTCGTCCCCCGCTAAAGTCACCGGGGCGTTGGGGTGACAGGTGGCTGGGGGGCGGTTCTGGCCGGAGCTGCTGTCGCCCGTTCCGGATGACTCGCATCATTTCATTGAGCTGCCGCTCCATGTCCCCCAAGACCCGATCGGCATAGGCGTCGGCTCCCCGCTCCACGTCCTGGCATTCGGCGATCGCCATTTGCCGCATTTCCTCCAGGTCGTGCTGGGCCTGTCGCTGCATCTGATCAATTTCTGCCTGCACCTGATCTCGCATCGCCTCACATTCCTGCTGCACCTGCTGGCGGGCCTGGGCGATTTCGATCTCCGCCTGCCGCATGAGCCCCATTTCGTCGAGAATCTGGGCTGCCCGCCGCTCCGCCGCCTCGACGATGTCTTGGGCATACTGCTCGGCCTCCAGCAGAATGGCCTCTTTCTGACGAATCACGTTTAGCGCCTCCTGAAAGGCCGTCGGCAGCGCCAGTTGAATGAGCTCTAGCTGGTCCAGCACCTGCTCTTCGTCAATGAGGGTGCGGCGACTGAGGGGAATGCGCGGACTGTCCAGGATCATCTCTTCCATTCGGCTCAGTTCCCGCTGAATATCCATGCCTTCAGGGGACGACGCATCTGGATGGGGGAGGCCATTTTTCACGGGTTCACTGGGTAAGGTCAGAGGACTGGACGTGAGCGTCATCGGATCGGGGTCTCGGCGTAGCATTGACGAATCTCCAGGGCAACGGGGGGCGGCACGAGGTGATCCACCGGGCCGCCAAATTTAGCAATTTCCTTAACGACACTACTGCTCAAAAAGCTGTATTCGTTGGAGGTTGCTAAAAAGACTGTCTCGATGTCGTCTGCGAGGGTCTTATTGGTATGGGCCATTTGCAGCTCCATTTCGAAATCGGAAACAGCCCGCAGCCCGCGCAGCAGCACCCGCGCAGCTCGCACCTTGGCATAGGTTACCGTGAGCCCGCCGAAGCTATCAATTTCCACGTTGGGGAGATGCTTTGTGGACTGGCGAATATGCTCAATGCGCTGCTGCACGGTAAACAGAGGAGACTTATTGGGGTTGCTGAGCACGGCCACAACCACGCACTCAAATAGCTGACAGCCCCGCTCAATAATGTCGAGGTGCCCGAGAGTAATGGGATCAAAGCTACCGGGATAGATGGCAATCACAGGTGGATGCAAACGTCGTTGTGGTGATTATACAAGCAGGACAATCACGCCCGTAAAGAATCTTTTTCTTCCAGGCGGACGGCATGCACCAGAGAAATCAGCGGACCGGCCTGCTCCTGCCCGGTAGTGGCCAAATCGCTGTGACACCAGTAGATCTGGTCCGTCACCCGCCCCAGTAAATCTACTAAGTTGCGCCGCAGCCGGTCGTCATTGGCCTGGAGGGTATCGGCGGCAGTCCAGGGCTGGCCCGACCACCGCTGAAGAAACAGCGGTGCCCCAAACAAATAGCCACCGCCGGTGAGCCAGAGGGGCGAGCCAGCATCCAGCCAGAACTGCCAGGGGTGAGCCAGGCGATTAGCGCGATACTGAAAAATCGTCGCCAGGGTCACCGCCTGAGGACTGCCCTCTAGAGGCCGCACCGGGTATGGATCGGCGGTAATGGTGCCGCTGCGCAGGAGCTGGATGAAGCGTCCCACCGTGGCAGCGGTCGAATCACTCGGGACGGCGGCATTCTCAGCGAGGGCGGCCTGGCGTAGTCGTGCATCCACTTCCCAGTAGTGCTGAGCGGTTTCCATTAGCTCTCGCACCACAGCCAGCTCATCGGCACGGAGGGCGGCACTGCCTAGAAAAAATTTTTGAATGGCCCGATCTAGCAGCGTCAGCGGGTTGAGCAACAGACGCTGCTGTTGCTGGAGCTTCTGCGCCTCAATCCACTGGCGGATGTCATCATAGGCTTGGGTGGTGGCGTAGCCCAGCCGATCCCAGCGGGGAAAGGCGGTCACCGGGCGCAGGTCGGGGTGAGCGGGGTCTGGGATGAAGCAGTGATCGACGATCAGTCCAGCCCGGACGGGATCGATAGGCATCTCCTCGGGGGCGATCGCCCCTCCCTCTGCTTGAGAAACAGCCCCTTCTTGGGAAAGAATCGTCGCCTGGGTCCGGCGGCTAAGCATCACCAGCATTTCGGCGATCGCCTCCCGCTCCACTAGCCGCCCCAGCCCCGGATAGATCAGCGCCATCAGGCTGAGCAGCGCCCGCACTAGGGGAGAGCTAACGATGGGCTGCTGGTCGCTGACCGACTCCACCGGGATTCCCTGAGCCGCCAGAATGTTGCGCAGGGTATAGCGGGCGATCGCATCCAGCCCTGGCCCGATGATGGCCACATCCTGGGGTTCTACCTGACCCGAGGCGATCGCCTGCTGGATCACCGCCGCCGTTGTCCGCAGCAGTTCTGCCCGAGAGATGGTTTGAATCGCGTGCACCGAGGCGGGCAGTTCCGGCATCACCAGCGGCGCTTTGACCCATTCCCACACCTGATCGCCCCAGGCAGCCCCTAGACTGCTGTCGGGGGCAGGGGTGAGAAGAACCTGTTGAGGACAGCGATCCCGCAGGGAAGCAAAGACATCCGGGTCGGCCCCTAGCCCCAGGCGCATGGCCCCCTCTGGGTTGAAGGTAAACACGCCGGGGAGCCCCAAATCTAGGCACTGGTGAAAGAGCTGGGTGGCGATCGCCGGGTATTCGTCTCCGTCGTCGGCGAAAATGGCCTGGTAGCGATCGCCCAGCCGCTGCTGATAGGTAGGATGGGGCAGCAAGTAACGCCAGTACAGCTCGGAGAGGATGCCATAGGTCAGCAGTCCCCGCTCTAGGCACCAGGTACGCCACCGCAGCACCAGCCCCCCCATGCAGTCCCACAGGGCATTGGTTTCGCCGGATGGCGTCAAACCGGTGTGCAGACGGGCGGGAACTTCTTCTACAGGAACCCCGGCACTGGCCGCCAGTTGGTACAAATCAAGCGTCCGCCGCACCATATAGTAGTCCCGCACGCCCTCCTGCTGCAGTTGTCCGCTGTCTAGCTCGGCCTGCCAGAGGCGGGTGGCTAGCTCCTGCTCAGTTTCGGGACGCAGACGGATGGGAAACTGGACGCTGAGGTCAAGCTGCTGGGCGACCAGTGGCCAAAACAGCAATACTTCGTCCTGAAAAAAGCCCAGGGGCGTGGTCGAATCAAAGGGATAGCGTCCGCCGATGGCTGTTACCAGCCGGTCTGCCAGCTCGATGCGGTTGTCCCCATTGGCGGCAAACACCAGCATGCCCCGCTGGCCGCGCTCCCCCACGTGATCCCGCAGCGGGTGGGCAGCGTCTGCCGCAGGGCCGACCCAGTCGCAAAACTGCTGAATGAGCTGCTGGGTCTTGCCACTCCGGGTGGCCCCTTCAATCCAGGTCGATGGCCAAGTCGATGGCCCGAGGTCAGTCGTCATAGATTTGATATGATATAGCTTTACGCTTTTACATTAGGACATTCAAAAGGTGTGGAACCCCCGCGGCGCGGAGGTTCCACACTCAAACCTTAGCCCGCAGGGCTATACAGCATGACTTGTACGGCATCCTTGAAACCGAGACCGTCTGAAACGCTCTGCGACGTGACGCATCGACCGTTCGCAGCCATCAGCGTCCCTGCCGTAGGGTTTCCGCGTCCTTAACGTCGGGTTCATATCTGCCTCATTCTGGCCCGGTACCGTGATTCTGCTAGCGCATGGCAGTTGCATTCTTCCGCCACCTATTATGAATTCCAACGTTTTCAATGCTGTCCAGGGGTTATTTCGCCGCACCAATCGGTGGCTTCAGAGAACGCCCGAGCGGGCGCTAGATGAGGCATACGAAGCGGCACTCACAATTAAATCCATCGAGGATACCCATTTCGATGGGGGGCGCATCACGCCAGAATACGGCAACTACAGCCGCAGCGTGCAGACCTACTTTCAGGCCGAGCTAAAAAAATATTTGAATATTATCAAGGTTCGTCTAGCGGAGTTTAACGCCAGCAACTCGATTTTTCGCGTGACGAATCTATCCGGGCGCACACCATCGGAAATCAGAATCGATGACAGTTCCCCTGACGTGCCCACGGTGGACGTGATCGATCCGCCCCGGGCCATTCTCAACAAGCTGAAGTTTATTGACGAAGTGCTGGTGCGATATCGCCCTGCCCCCCCGGAGCAGACCGCCCTCAGCCGCCAATCCCCCGACTCCTTCATGCGACGGCGCAACGGGATTGGCGACGGGGCGATCGCGTTTGCTCGCACCACACCGAGTCAGCCCCTTCCCCCCGATGGGCGTAGCGTCCCTGTGCGGCGGATGCCCCGAGAAGAATCGGGAGCAGCCGTTGATGAACCCAGTACGTCGCGGGCTGCCCTGGAGCGGGGAAAATCAGGGCGATCGCCCAACCGCAGCGATTCCGAGTCATTTGCTGATAAGACGGGCGTCTTGCCCCGCTCGATTCTGCGCACGGTAGACCGGATCAAGCGAGAGCTCGACCCCAAAGCCGAGCGGGAGGTGGTGGAAAACTTCCGCGACTCCAAAACCCGCACCATCATCTCCCTACGGTTTATCCTGCTGCTGATCATCATTCCGTTGCTGACCCAGCAGGTGTCGAAAAACTTTGTGGTTGGCCCAATCGTCGATCACTTCCGCGCCGACATTGACGCCAATGCCTTCCTCAACATTGAAATGGAGGAAGAAGCCCTCCACGAGCTGCAGCGCTTTGACGAGCGCCTCCGCTTCGAGATTTTAATCGGCAAAACGCCGCCCCTTTCTGAGGAAGAAATAGAAGCTCGCATTCAGGAGAAAGCGGCAGAAGTGGAGCTGGTGTACCAGAGGCGCAGCTCTGATGCGATTAAAAACGTCTTTGCCGATATTCTGTCCGTTCTGGCCTTTGTGGGGGTCCTGTCCAGCAGCCAGCGGGAAATCGCCACCCTCAAGGCATTTATTGATGAGCTGATTTATGGCCTCAGCGACAGCGCCAAAGCCTTTATTATCATCCTATTCACCGATACGTTCGTCGGCTTCCACTCACCCCACGGCTGGGAAGTCATTCTAGAAGGCATCTCCCGCCACCTGGGCCTACCGGCCAACCGCGACTTCATCTTTCTGTTTATCGCTACTTTTCCGGTGATTCTCGACACAGTCTTCAAGTACTGGATTTTCCGCTACCTGAACCGCATCTCGCCCTCGGCGGTGGCCACCTACAAAAATATGAACGAGTGAGCTTGACTCCCACCTGCCATGACCAGTACCTCTCCTACCCGCGAACCATTCAGCGAGCCGCCCCCAACGCCCCAGCGCCCCGGCCTCAAAATTCGTCTCCAGCGGCTGGTGCAGCCCCTGGTGCTGCTGAGTCCGTCAGGGCTGTGGCTGCTGCTGCTGCTGGTCATTCCGGCGGTGCTGATTTTCCAGCTCAGCCTGGTGCCGGGGCTGCGGCCCGAAGACCCCATCGCCAACTATGGCTGGGGCAACTACCTGCGCATTCTGGAGCCGGTGTATTTGCGGGTGATGGGGCGATCGCTCCAATTCGCTGCCGTGGCCACTGTCCTGTGTCTGCTGCTGGGGTTCCCGGTGGCCTACTGGATTGCTCTGATGGCCCCTAAGCGATGGCAAAACCTGCTGCTGGTGGCGTTTGTGCTGCCGCTATGGACCTCCTCCCTACTGCGGGCCTACGCCTGGATTACTATCCTCCGCCCCACGGGCATCCTCAACACCCTGCTGACCAGCGTCGGCCTACCGCCCCAAGCCTGGCTCAACAGTAGCGGGGCCGTTTATATCGGCCTCACCTACAACTTCCTGCCCTATATGGTGCTGATTCTCTACGCCTCCCTGGAGCGGCTCGACCGGCGACTCCTGGAAGCCTCCGCCGACCTGGGGGCCACGCCGCCGCAGACCTTCTGGAAAATCACCGTGCCTCAGACCTTGCCCGGCATTGCTGCGGGGTGTCTGCTGGTCTTTATTACCAGCATGGGCGATTTTGTAGTACCCGAGCTGCTGGGGGGTGCTTCCAGCATGACCATCCCCCGCCTGATCTACAATCAGTTCCTCGGTGCTAGCCGCAACTGGGGCTTTGGCTCGGCCCTCAGCATGGTGCTGATCCTGGCTGTGAGCGTTGCTATCGCTTTGCTGCTGCGGTTTGGCGATCGCACCCCCAAATCCCTCTAGAACCCCGTCCCCGCCTATGATCACCCTCTACCTCATCCGCCACGGCATCGCTGCCGAACGAGGCACCTACGCCAACGATGGCGACCGCCCCTTGACTGACGAGGGCCAGCACAAAACCCGCCGGGTAGCTAAGCGGCTGCGGGAGCTAGAGCTGAGCTTCCACCTCATCCTCTCCAGCCCCCTGGTGCGGGCGCGGCAGACCGCTGAGATTTTGCAGGATGTGGGGTTGGGCGATCGCCTGGAAACCACTGCTGACCTAGCCCCTGATGGGGGGTTGGATCATTGGCTGGCTTGGTTAACGAAAACACCAGAATACTGGGATGGTACGCTTGCCTTGGTGGGTCATCAGCCCGACTTGGGAAACTGGGCCGAACAGCTCGTATGGGGAGAGGCGAGGGAACGTGTGGTGCTCAAAAAAGCGGGGGTGATTGGTCTCACCCTGCCTGAGAATGGCTCACCGGTCGGCCACAGCCATCTCTTTTGGCTGACGCCGCCCAGATTTTTGCTCTAACCTGCCCTAAGGAGATTTTTGAAAATGATCCTACCCGATGACGTAAGGGCAAATGGTCATTTGCCCCTACCGACCGTTTCACTGGGGGTAGAACTTTTCTCAGAAATGGCCTACAAACCTCTACTCTTGCTCAAGGCTAGCAAACTCACCTAATTAAGCAGGTAGCCATAAATAAACAACCAACGCTATGGCGGGGGGCGCACCCCCACCGACCTTATTGATGTCCATGGATAGCGCTACGCTTTCGTGTTAGGACGCTTAAGAGGTGTGAAGCCCCCGCGACGCGGGGGTTTCACACTCAAACCTTAGCCCGTAGGGCCATACTTAATGGTAAAAATTGCCCAAGGCAAACAGCCGTTCCGGGCGAGAATGTGACAATCTTATTCTTATCTATTTAACTTGTCGAATTTTTCGAACTTGTCGAAAGCTTCCGATCGTTAGGGAATCCAAGCACCATGTCATTGTACGAGTATCGGCCAGGTTTAGAGGGCATTCCAGCAAAGCAGTCCAGCATCAGCTATGTGGACGGGCAGCGGGGCATTCTGGAATATCGCGGCATTCGCATTGAAGACCTCGCTAAACACAGCACCTTCCTCGAAACCACCTACCTCCTCATCTGGGGGCACCTGCCCACTCAGGAGGAGCTTGCCGCCTTTGAGCATGAGATTCGCTTCCATCGACGGCTCAAATATCGCATCCGTGATATGATGAAATGCTTCCCCGAAAGCGGTCACCCGATGGACTCACTCCAGGCTTGCGCGGCGGCCCTGGGGCTATTCTACTCGCGGCGAGCGCTGGACGACCCGGCCTATATTCGCGCTGCCGTTGTCCGCCTGCTGGCCAAGATCCCCACTATGGTGGCGGCTTTTCAGCTCATGCGCCACGGCAACGACCCGGTGCAGCCCCGGGACGATTTGGACTATTCGGCCAATTTCCTCTATATGCTCAACGAGCGGGAACCCGATCCCTTAGCTGCCTATATCTTTGACGTGTGCCTCACCCTCCACGCCGAGCACACCATCAACGCCTCTACCTTCTCAGCCCTGGTGACGGCCTCTACGCTCACCGATCCCTATGCGGTGGTCGCCTCTGCCGTCGGCACCCTAGCGGGACCACTCCACGGCGGGGCCAACGAGGAGGTGCTGCTGATGCTGGAGGAGATCGGCTCGGTGGAGAATGTGCGCCCCTATGTGGAAGACTGCATGCGCCGCAAGTCTAAGATTATGGGGTTTGGCCACCGGGTCTATAAGGTCAAAGACCCCCGCGCCATCATTCTGCAGGAGCTGGCCGAGAAGCTGTTTGACAAGTTTGGCGGCGACACCTACTATGCCATCGCCCTAGAGCTGGAGCGCGTGATTGAGGAAAAACTGGGGGGCAAGGGCATTTACCCCAATGTAGATTTCTATTCTGGGCTGGTGTACCGCAAGCTGGGCATTCCCTCGGATCTGTTTACTCCAGTTTTTGCGATCGCCCGGGTGGCTGGCTGGCTGGCCCACTGGAAAGAGCAGCTCGGCGAGAACCGCATCTTCCGCCCCACCCAGATCTACACAGGGCTACACAACGCCCCCTTCGTACCCCTTGAGGAGCGGGATTTAACCCTGGAGCAGAAGACCCTTGCCAACTCCCAGATACCCTAACGCTGTGGGGTCACACCCCCTTGTGAGCTTTTTTGTTAGCTGACAAGATATACCCAGTGACGATTTTCAGGAACTCCAGCCCTTGAGCCTAACGGCTTGTGGGGCTTTTACTTTATGTCTGCCGGTTAAGGCGTTCTGGTCATTGCAGCCATTTCGGCGGGGCAATGCCCACCGTTGACCCACCATTTGAGCCGCAAGGTTGTGGTGGGCGGTGCCTTACTTGGCTGGAAAGCAGATGATCCGCAGATTTCGCAGATGGACGCAGATAGAGAATGGGCCGAAATCTGCTTAATCTGCGAAATCTGCGGATATTCAGGTCTAAGTAGACTGTCGGGCAGCGATCGCCCCTCTCAAGTTCCCCTGATGCTCCGCTAGGAGGCGATCGCCCTCCTCCACATCCACCCCGGCCCAGTGCATCAGCAGGGCCAGCTTCACCCGTCGCTGGCTGCGCTCCAATAGCTCGGTGGCGGCAGTCCGATCCAGATCGGTCAAATCTTGCAGAATACGCAGGGCGCGATCGTAGAGCTTGCGGTTGGTGACAGACACATCCACCATGCGGTTGCCATACACCTTGCCCAGCTTCACCATCGCCCCGGTGGACAGCAGGTTCAGGGCCAGCTTGGTGGCGGTGCCCGCTTTGAGGCGAGTGGACCCGGCCAGGATTTCTGGCCCCACTAGCAGCCGAATGTCCACATCCACCGGCAGGCTCACCTGCTCTACGGGCACACAGGCAATGAAGATGGTCGTCGCCCCCCGCTGTCGGGCCGCCTCAATCGCGCCGTGGACATAGGGCGTGGTGCCGCCTGCGGTGATGCCCACAACCACGTCCCGCTGGGTGATCTGGTGGTGGGCGATCGCCCCCATACCGTCTTCTGCCCGATCTTCTAGACCCTCGGAACTGCGCACCAAAGCGGCAGCTCCCCCGGCAATGATGCCCTGCACCAGCTCCGGCGGCGTGCAGAAGGTGGGCGGACATTCCGCCGCATCCAGCACTCCCAACCGTCCGCTGGTGCCTGCGCCGACGTAGAAAAGCCGCCCGCCCTGGGAAAGGGAATGGGCGATCGCGTCGATGGCCTGGGCCAGGGGAATGCGGGCCTGGGCGATGGCGTTGATGACGCCCTGGTCTTCCCGGTTAAACAGGTCCACCAGCTCCAGGGAAGAGAGCTGGTCAAGCTGCTGACTGTTGGGGTTGGCCTGCTCGGTGAGCAAATGGCCTCGCTCCAGTAAACTGTCGGGCTGAATTTCGTCGGTTTGGGGCATGGCAATTCTGCGGGATGAAATATGAAAGATCGTTGAAATGGGAATGGAAATGATTGTACCCAACACCGTAGGGGCAAATGGCCATTTGCCCTCACCCTGACATTTAAAGAATTTTCCCTTAAAGGAAGACTTCAAAGATTTTCAAGAAATCCTAATGAGAACAGATATCAAAAGGCGACCCGAAAAGCCGTATAGTGGAATGAAGCCAGGCAGTGAGCCTGAGGGCTTATTTTCCTGCCTACTCCAACCACTCCTTACCCCATGACCGCCACCGCAATGAACTTCGAAGGCCGCAAATCGTTCTCAACCACCCCATTTCCGTTCAAGTACCTGCGGCCCGTCCTGACCCTCAATGCCATTACCCGCCAGTTTGACCACCAGGCGATTCCCGCCGTGTCCAGCGTCAGCCTCAGCCTGTACGAAGGGGAGCTGCTGGGCCTGCTGGGACCATCGGGCTGCGGCAAAACCACCCTGCTGCGGCTGATTGCCGGGTTTGAGCGGCCCCAAAGCGGCGTGATTAGCCTGGGCGGACAGGCGATCGCCGGAGAGCGATACTGGCTCCCCCCCGAAAAGCGGGGCATCGGCATGGTGTTTCAGGATTACGCCCTGTTTCCCCATCTGACGGTCGGCAAGAATATCGCCTTTGGCCTGAAAAGTCCGCTACGGCAGCGCCTGGGAGCCGCCCAGATGCGCCAGCGGGTGCGGGAAGTGCTGGAACTCGTGGGTCTGAGCGGCTTGGAGAATCGCCATCCCCACCAGCTCTCTGGCGGGCAGCAGCAGCGGGTGGCCCTGGCGCGGGCGCTGGCCCCCAATCCCCAGATGGTGCTGCTGGACGAGCCGCTGAGCAATCTGGACGCCAGAGTGCGGCTCCAGCTCCGGCAAGACCTGCGGGACATCCTCAAGGAAGCGGGGGCTTCCGGCATTTTTGTCACCCACGACCAGGAGGAGGCGCTGTCCATTTGCGATCGCGTCGCCGTCATGCGGGAGGGCTGTTTGGAGCAGGTGGGCACCCCAGAGGAGCTGTATCAGACACCCGCCTCCCGATTTGTGGCGGAATTCGTCACCCAGGCCAACTTTATCCCGGCAGAGGGGCGAGCAACGGGTTGGCAGACGGAGATTGGCCATATTGAGGCTGGTTCAGATCACGACGGGCAGCGGGCCGACCTGATGGTGCGCCAGGAAGACCTCACCCTGGTGGCCGATGGTCAGGGGAGTTTGACGGTGCGCGATCGCCAGTTTCTCGGTCGGGAAAACCGCTACACCCTGCGCACCTCCACTGGGCGGGATCTGATTGTCCGCACCGCCGCCGAGACAGTTCTGCCCCTGGCGACCCAGGTGCGGGTGGTCGTGGCACCGGATGCGGTTCGGGTGTTTCCGCCGACCGGCTCCTCCTTCGAAGCCGAGACCGTTCCCCTGCGCCAGGCCAGCTAATGAGGGATAATTAATCCGCAGATGACGCAGATGGACGCAGATATGGAAACGAAGATGACTCTTATCTGCGTCATCTGCGCTATCTGCGGATAATCCATACCTGCCAGGATACCCGGTAAAACTCCGCCTACCTGACTGGATGACGCAGATGGACGCAGATATGGAAACGAAGATGACTCTCATCTGCGTCATCTGCGCTATCTGCGGATAATCCATACCTGCCAGGATACCCCGTGAAACTCCGCCTACCTGACTTCATAGCTGAGCATCATGCCTGACCCCTCGCCCCTGCCCAATTACATCAATGGCCGCTGGTGCCCCGCCTCCGGCAGCGAGACTCGTGCGGTGGTCAATCCTGCCACGCTGGAGACCCTGGCCCACGTTCCCCTTTCGACCGCTGCAGATATCGGAACGGCTACGGATGCGGCCCAGGCGGCCTTTCAGTCCTGGCGGCGCGTCCCGGCGACGGAGCGGGTGGGCTACTTGTTTCGGCTGCGGGAGCTGATGGTGCAGGAGGTGGAGGCGATCGCCCGCACCATTACTCAGGAATGCGGCAAAACCCTGAAAGAGTCGCGAGCCGAGCTGAAGCGGGCCATTGAAAATGTGGAGGTGGCCTGCGGCATCCCCCTGCTGATGCAGGGCTACAACTCTGAGGACATCGCCAGGGGCATTGATGAGATCATGATTCGCCAGCCGTTAGGTGTGACGGCGGTGGTTGCCCCCTTCAACTTTCCGGGCATGATTCCCTTCTGGTTTATGCCCTATGCGATCGCCTGTGGCAACACCTGCTTGATCAAACCCTCGGAGCGGGTGCCCCTCACCATGCAAAAGGTGTTTGAGCTGATCCACCAGCTTGACCTGCCCCCCGGCGTGATTAACCTGGTTCACGGCGACAAGACCTGCGTAGACGCTATCCTCGACCATCCCCAGATTCGGGCCGTTAGCTTTGTTGGCTCTAGTCCGGTGGCTCAGTATGTCTATGCCCGAGCGGCGGCCAACGGTAAGCGGGCGCAGTGCCAGGGCGGGGCGAAGAATCCGGTGATCGTCCTCCCCGATGCGGATCTGGAGATGACCACGCGGATCATGGCCGATAGCGCCTTTGGCTGTGCCGGACAGCGCTGCCTCGCCGCTTCGGTGGCGATTACGGTAGGAGAAGCTGGGTCTATGTTTACAGAGGCGATCGCCCATACCGCCACCACCCGTACCGTGGGCTATGGCCTGGACGAACAGGTGCAGATGGGCACAGTCATTTCCGCCCAGAGCAAGGCCCGCATTGAAGGGCTGATTCAGAAGGGCGCGGAATCGGGCGCAAAGGTGCTGGTGGATGGGCGCAATCCCCGCATTGACGGCTACGATCAGGGCTATTTCATCCGGCCCACCATTTTGCAGGACGTGGACCCCGCTAGCGAAGTGGCCCAGACGGAGATCTTTGGTCCGGTGTTGAGCCTGATTCATTTGAGTGCGATTGATGAGGCGATCGCCCTCATCAATCAAGGCCGCTACGGCAACATGGCCTGCCTGTTTACCAGCAGCGGCGCAGCGGCCCGCCAGTTCCGCTACGAGGCCGAAGCGGGCAACATTGGCATCAACATCGGTGTGGCGGCTCCCATGGCCTTTTTCCCCTTCAGCGGCTGGAAGGAAAGCTTCTTTGGCGACCTCCACGGCCAGGGCCAGCACGCGGTCGAGTTTTTCACCCAAACCAAGGTGGTGGTAGAGCGCTGGCCCCAGGAATGGTCGCGGCAGTTTTAGGTGCTTGAAATTGGGCGCGGTCTAGCGAAGCCACGCCTACAGGTCTTCTAAGACCCACTCGGAGGCGCGATCGCCCAAATCAATGGGGATACTGACGGCTTTGCCTAACCGGGGGCGATCGCGCGTTTCCTCGATGAATGCCTGCACCTGGGCAGTGCCCCCCCAGGCGTTGATGTAGTTGGCGATCGCGTCCAAGTGTTCCAAATAATCGCTCTCAGACATCGGGAAAGATGCCTGCTCCAGGTAGCGCCACATCACCTGCACAAAAAATTTCCCCTGGACTCGCCGCAACTGCACGTCATAGGAGCGTCCCCATTTGGAGATTAGTAAATGATGCAAATCCTGACCGGTCATAGCATCCTCCATCACCCAAGCAGCATTGTGTTAGCAGGGACTTCAGTCCGTGGACGTAAGTAAAGCTAGTGGGGTGCGCCCCACCACAGCCTCGTTTGTTTATGGCTACCTGGCTACCTGATCCAGTGTAATTTACATCTGAATTTTATATTTGTTTATGAGGGGCGTGGAACTGGCGCGACAAGATTTGAGGCAAAACGCCAGCAAAACGCGGGGGGGTTCACTAAAATAGGCTCATCGTGTTGAATAGACTGCATCGCGGTGAGGAGAGTCCTGTCTATGTGTGGAATCGTCGGCTATATCGGAACCCAGGCGGCCAGCGGCATTTTGCTGGACGGACTGCGGCGGCTGGAATATCGGGGCTACGATTCCGCCGGGGTAGCAACCATTCTGGAGGACGAAATCCACTGCGTCCGCGCTAAGGGCAAGCTGCAAAACCTGCAGGCCAAGCTCGATGGCTTTGAGAACCCCGCCCGCATCGGCATCGGCCACACCCGCTGGGCCACCCACGGCAAGCCGGAGGAACACAATGCCCATCCCCACCTGGACTGCCACCGGAACATCGCCGTGGTGCAGAACGGCATCGTCGAGAACTACCGGGAGCTGCGGGAAGCCCTCAAGCAAAAGGGCTATGAGTTCGTCACCGAAACCGACACGGAAGTGATTCCCAACCTGGTGCGGGACTGCCTCCAGCAGATGGAAAAAGATGGGGAACTGAATCGCTATCTTTCCCCTTTTACCGAAGCAGTGCGGCGCACGGTACATCAGCTCGACGGCTCCTTTGCCATCGCCCTCCTCTGCCGCGACTACCCTGACGAAATCGTCATCGCCCGCCAGGACGCCGCCCCGTTAGTAATCGGCTTTGGTCAGGGGGAATTCTTCTGCGCCTCCGACGTGCCCGCCATTCTGCCCTACACCCAGGCCATGATCACCCTGGAGAACGGCGAAATGGCGACTCTGACGCCGCTGGGGGTGCAGATCTATAGCTTTGCGGGCGATCGCCTCCGCAAGCATCCCCACGTCCTTTCAGGCACCCACATCGCCATCGAGAAGCAGGGCTTCCGCCACTTCATGCTCAAGGAAATCTTTGAGCAGCCGGGAGTGATCCGCACCTGCCTCAAAGCCTACGTGGAGGATGGCTGGACTGCCGAGTCCCCTATCAACCCGATCCACCTCAACCTACCCCCCCGCATCTACACCGACCTGGCCCAAATTCAAATCGTTGCCTGCGGGACGAGCTGGCACGCCAGCCTGGTGGGCAAGTACTTGCTGGAGCAGTTGGCGGGCATTCCCACCCAGGTGCAGTACGCCTCCGAGTTTCGCTATGGGCCGCCGCCCATGATGCCCAACACCCTCACCATTGGCGTCACCCAGTCGGGGGAAACGGCGGATACTTTGTCGGCCTTGAGTACGGAGCGCGATCGCCGCGCCCACCAGTCCGCAGCCATGCAGGCCCGCCTCCTGGGCATCACCAACCGCACCCAAAGTACCCTGGCCCAAACGGTGGACTGTTTGATTGATACCCACGCTGGGATTGAAATCGGCGTCGCCGCCACCAAGACCTTTACGGCCCAGTTGATGGCTTTCTACTGCCTTGCTCTGGATCTGGCCTACCGCCGCCAAACCCTAGAGCCGAATCGCATTGAAAAGATCCTGTCTGACCTGCACCATTTACCGTCCCAAATCGAGTCCACGCTGGAATCTCAGGAGCGCTATGCCGAGGAGATGGCCCACGACTTCACCGAAACCCAAGACTTTATGTTTGTCGGTCGGGGCGTCAATTTCCCCATTGCTCTGGAAGGCTCCTTGAAGCTCAAGGAAATCAGCTACATCCATGCCGAGGGCTACCCCGCCGGGGAAATGAAGCACGGTCCCATCGCTTTGCTGGACAACAAAGTGCCGGTAGTGGCGATCGCCGTTCCCGGTAGCACCTACGAGAAAGTCCTTTCCAATGCCCAGGAAGCAAAGGCGCGGGACGCTCGCCTCATCGGCGTCGTGGCGATGACGGATACGGCAGCGGAGGAAATCTTTGACGCTTTGCTCCCGGTACCTTTGACCGATGAACTACTGTCTCCTATTCTGACGGTGATTCCGCTGCAGCTTCTGGCCTACCATATCGCGGCAAGGCGCGGTCTGGACGTGGATCAGCCCAGGAATTTGGCCAAATCCGTCACGGTTGAGTAGAGCAAAACAGTTCTAAAACTGGTAAGTAGAACTGCGTTGAAAAACGAAGGTTAGAAAACCGGGGGAGCGCCTCAGCGGGGCGCTCCCCCGGTTTTCTAACCTGAATTTAATTGTGCCGACCTACTTAAGTGTACACAAGCAGCCAACCATTACGGTGTATTCGCTCGTGGGAGAAATGTTTCGGGAGGGCGATCGCCTCCTATCGCCGCTCCTGGAACTTGGCGCTTCTCCCCGAGGAGAAACAGATGCATCTAGCCAACATATTTCGCTCCCAACCGGGATGTAACGGCCCAATGCATCGCCCCCCCAAACTTATCGGTCACTCTATGACTTTCTCGAACCGTCAGGCAGAAGAGCGGTTTATCTACCAGCGATCGCTCTGCTGTATTTCAAAGAGCGTGTCGGGGGCAATCCACCCCTGATTGGCGGCATGTTGAGCGGCGGTGAAGGTATCGGGCACGATGACAAAAGGGCTGCCGAGGGACTGAACATCCTGGGCGATCGCCTCCAGCTCTTTCTGACGCCGTGGTTTCTCTTGACTGACGTTACGGATATAGATGCACTTAACCCGGTGCGGGTAGTCGTGGACCAGTTGCCGATAGATTTCGGCATCCTCCTGGCCGCTGTCCCCAATCAAAATAAACGGCAACTCTGAGTAGCACTCCAGAATGGCCTCGATCTTTCCTCGCTTATGGCCCTCATGGCTGAAGGACAGCCAGTTTTCAAGGGATAGCTCCATCTCCCGAAGAAACAGGGTACCCGCGGGCAGATCATGCAGATCCATGAACTCCTCAAACACGTCATACATATTCAGCGCACTACTGGAGACGTAGAAAACCGGGTTGCCGTCGTTGCCGCTTTTGCCCGCTTGGAGGGCTTTATAGAACTTGGCGACCCCTGGAAACGGGAGGCGGGTATGGGCATTGCCCAGATAGGCAATCCAGAGCATCTCCAGCAAATCGGTGGCCCGACTGTGGACAATCGTGTCATCAATGTCGCTGATGACGCCGAACTGAGCCGTGGTCAGGGGCACGATCGCCTCCGCCATTGCCCGGACCTGCTCCTTCTTGCGGGGGTGGGGGTCCAGCAGCTCTACCTGGGCCTGATAGCGGAGGCGATCGCCCGACAACTCACTCGGAAACACCTCCGCCCGAAAGTATCCCTCTTGATCCGTCACCAGTTCCTGCTGCTGGTTTTCAAAGGTGAGCCGCAGTCGGGCACCGGGAACTTCATCGCTTTCAAAGCGGCGGAACATATTCAAAGCGTTTTCCCAGATGGGCGTATCCTGGCTGCCCGGCCTGATTCCTTCATCTCGCAGCACCCGCCCCATGAAGTAGAGGCGATCGCGCGTGCCATAACCCCGATAGGGCAAAATTTGCAGCGGGTCTTCGATACCGAGCACCGTTTTAACCTGACGCTTAGCCTGATCAAACACGCGATTCATCGAAGCCGACCATTCAGAAATAAGATGTATCCAGTCTGTCATCGGTAGAGGTCTCGAAATCTACAACAATCCGCAGATGACGCAGATGGACGCAGATAAAGAGCAGGGAAGTCATCCATCTGCGAAATCTGCGAAATCTGCGGATACACCAGACGCTACTAACGGGATAGGGGATGACCGCTTTTTGAAACCGCCTTACTGCGTCAGGGCAAAGGATTTTTGGCGGTTCTGCTGGGCCAGTTGCTGGAGGCGGCGAATGCGCTCCTCTGTGGGGGGGTGGGTGCGAAACAGGCTTTGCAAGCCTTCTGCCGAAAGGGGATTAATGATCAGCAAAGGCGACATCGCCGGATTGCCATTCATAGGGATTTCCCGTCCCCGCTCTTCAAGCTGCTCTAGAGCACTGGCGAGCGCCAGGGGATTGCCTGTCACGTCGGCGGCCCCTTCATCGGCGGCAAACTCCCGCGTTCGGGAAATGGCCATTTGAATCAGCGCTGCCGAAATGGGAGCCAGAACAATCAAAAACAAGATAGCCAGCGGATTGTTGCCCCGGCGGCTATCCCGATTGGCAGGGGCATACATCAGCCCAAAGCTCAGTATGCGTCCCAGGAACGTAATTGCACCCGCTAGGGTTCCGGCCACCGCCTGGGTGAGGGTGTCGCGGTTGCGGACGTGGGTGAGTTCGTGGGCCAGCACCCCCGCTAGTTCGTCGCGGGACAGCAGCTCCACAATGCCCTGGGTAACGGCAACCGCCGAGTGGTTCGGGTCTCGCCCAGTGGCAAAAGCATTGGGCGACTGAGTGGGGACAAGAAACAGCCTGGGCATGGGAATCTGGGCGCGATCGCTCAGTTCCTTCACCAGGTCATACAGCTCGGGAGCCTGATGCCGCTCGATGGGCTGGGCCTGGTAAGCCGCCAGAGCCGCCTTATCTGAGAAAAACCAGGAGCCAAAGCTGGTGGCGGTAGCGATCGCCAGTCCCAAATACAGCCCCTGCTCGTTGCCCATCAGGTAGTACCCCGCCAGCACGATCAGGCCACTTAGCAGACCCAGCAGCGCCGCCGTTTTAATTTGATTGCCGTTAAACATACCGATTCAAGTAATCCAACAAAAATCATCCAAAGATGATGACCCTTTCAGACTCTCAGATTAGAAAGGGCGCGCGAATCTGCCCCGTGAGTGAAACAGCGTAATCGGTTGGGGGAATCCCTTGCCGCCGCTGTGGCCAATGTCGACCTATCGACGGAGGGTCATTCATTTATATTTATTTACGTTTTTAATAGAACCCAAGGAGGTATCAAAAGGATTTTGAGTATGACGACTCGCCAAATCGCAATCAAATTAGCTAAGAAGGTCGGGCTGGCAGCAGGGCTGCTGGGTCTATCCATCGCTGCTCCCAGTGCGATCGCCCAAACCGCTATCGCATCCAACCACACCGATGGTGCCAGCACGATGGAAGAAAGTACCGAAGGCGGCGCAATGATGGACGAAGCCGAGCCTGGAATGGGCAGCGGCATGTCTGCCGATATGAGCATCGTAGACGTCGCATCCGGCAGCGAATCCTTTAATACGCTGGTGCAGGCTGTGCAGGCCGCTGGTCTGGCTGACACCCTTGCCGGTGAAGGGCCTTACACCGTGTTTGCCCCCACCGATGAAGCCTTTGAACAGCTTCCTGACGGTGTGCTGGAAGCCCTGCTGGAGCCTGAGAACCGGGAAATCCTTCAGCAGATTCTCCGCTATCACGTCGCTTCGGGTGAGCTGGTTGCCAGCGATATCTCTACCGGCACCATTCCCGTCCTGACGGGCGGTGGCGTCGCCGTGCGCGTGGCAGAAGACCGGATCATCGTTAACAACGGCAGCGTCGTGCAGCCGAATATCGAGGCCGGTAACGGCGTCATCCACGGCGTCAACCGCGTCCTGCTGCCCCCGCCGGTGCAGCAGCAGCTCGACACCCTTATGAGTGAGTAAGGTTAGCTAAGTGGGCGATCGCCCACCTGAGATCCCATAGCAATTCAACTGCTATCTCGACGCCTTGACGGGCGTCTTTTTTTGCAAATTTTTACAGCGAAATAAGTAGGTCGGCACAATTAAATTCAGGTTAGAAAACCGGGGCGCTCCCCCAGTTTTCTAACCTTCGTTTTTCAACGCAGTTCTACTTAGTCCTTAGGTATGATCACAATAAAACCCGCTGCAAGAGCAGGAAGACAGTAATGGACCATGTATCGGGTTCCGATCCCAAGCAACCCATCCAGCCCCAACCCGCCCTTGGCGGAGCAGCGGCAGAAGATGCAGGAGTGGAGCGATCGCCGGAACCCTCATCTTCCCTCGATAACCTCACCGCTACAGGGCTGGAGAAGCTGCGCCAGGAATTTGTCCGGCTCCGCGCCATTGGAGATCCCCTAGAGCGGGACTATTGCTTAATCCAGCTTGCCAAAGCCTCTGAAATCGATACGGATGAGTATCGGCAAATGTTCGAAGCCTACCAGCAGCGGTCGGCCCAGGGGGTTGAAGCCGTCAAACACTTCGCGGTACGCACAGTGCGTCTGCTGGGGGAGTTTACCATTGTGCTGGGGCTTTTGGTCTACATCTTCCAGGCTGATACCCGTGAACAGGAAACCTACACCCAGGCTTGGCAAATCATCACGGGTGCCGAAGGACGCACGGACAACGCCGGACGCATTCAGGCGCTGCAAACCCTCAACCAGGGGTGTAGCTATTGGGACATTCAAGCCGAGGAAGAGCGCCCCACCGCCGCTTGGCTCGATCCCCGTACCTGGCGCTACGCCGATTTTCGCAGGATGCCGGTTGTGGGGGGGTTTATGCCCAACTGCATTAGCCTACGGGGGTTGGACGTGCAGAATGCCCATCTGCCGAAAGTCGAGCTACCGTTTGCTGAACTGCGATACGCCCGGCTGCAGAACACAGGGCTCTGGAGCGCTGACCTGCAGGGAGCCCAGCTGCAGGGAGCCCAACTGCAGCAATCGAAACTACGGGACGCCCGGCTCCAGGGGGTGAGCTTTACCGATGCCACCCTGGAAGCGGCTGATCTGACAAACGCCCAGTTGGGTTGTCTGGCCGAAGTAGTCGATTCCGCACCGCTCTGCACCGATTTAAGCCAGACGATCCTCAATCGCGCCATCCTCAGCAGCAGTGACCTGAGTGGCGCTAATTTGACTCGGGCCTCCTTGAGGGGCGCGAAGCTTGTTGATGCCAACCTCAGTCGAGCCAATCTCAGTCGAGCTGATCTCACTGAAACCAATCTGATCAACGCTGATTTAACCGGTACGGACCTATCGCGGGCTGACTTAGCCAACAGCAACCTTCAAAGCGCCGACCTCGCCTGTATTGCTGCCGATGAAACGCAGGCGAGCAACGGGGAAGACTCCCTAGCAGATTCAGGGTGCGCTAATTTGCTGAAGGCGACCTTAGCAACCGCCGACCTCACGCAAGCCAACCTGGCTGGAGCCAATCTGGTTGGCGCGAATTTAAGCGGCAGCAAGCTAGCAGAGGCGGACTTAACCGATGCCGATCTGTCTGGGGCTAATTTTCAAGGGGTAGCCGGGCTGACCATCGACCAAGTTCAGGCGGCGCAAAACTGGGAGCTAGCGGTCTACGACGCTGACCTCAGTGCTCAGCTAGGACTGGCGACCGACCCGGTGCCGTGACGATCGCTGCAGCGACAGCATAGCCACGATACCGATTGCCACCGCGAACCAGAGGGTCAGCAGGCGGATGAGAAACGTTCCGGTAACCGCCGCAATTTGGCTCGCGCCATACATCATCGACAGGCTGACGGTGAGGGCTTCAGCGCTGCCAATGCCCCCCGGCAGCATGGACAGCGCCCCCAGGAGACCTGAACCGGTGTGGGTAAGCACCGCCTGGTAGAGGCCAACGCTGGTTGCCCCCAGGTTTTGAAAAATGATGTAGAAGGCAACTCCTTCCAGTCCCCAGGCAATCAGGGCGAGGGCGGTGCTGCCCAGCAGAATTTTGGGACGCAGCAGAAGGCTGGCGCTATCGATCAGGGTTTCCACCTTCTGTAGAATATTTGCTAGCTTGGACCAGCGGGCCAGGGGTTTGAGAATCCGCTGCTTCAGGAAAGCGGGGTGCTGGAGCAGCAGAATGAAGACTAGCTGAAAGGCTCCCACCAGGGCGATCGCCCATGACGCCCGAAACATAGAGAAAAAGCTGAGGCAAATCAGCAGCACCACCGACAGGGCATCGGTGAAGCGTTCGCAGAACAGTCCCGCCAAGGTAGGTGCAATGGGGATGTCATAGCGCCGCTTCAGCAGCAGGGATTTCACCGACTCGCCTGCCTTCCCAGGAGAAGCCGTCAGCGCAAAGCTGGCCAAAAAGATGCGAAAGCTGTCCCTCAGGGGCACCCAGTAGCCCATTGCGGCCAAATACCACTGCCAGCGAATGAAGCGGAGGCAGTAGCCGAAAAACACGATCGCCGCCATGGCCGGAATGAGCCAGACGGGCAGCAGGTCAATCGCCTGCCACACTTGGTCGGCCCCGCTCCAGAGCACCAGCCCCAGGTAGAGGGCCGCCGCTGCCGCCACCGAGAGCATCAGCCCCCGCTCCCAGTTGCCGCTAGTGGGCGGTGTACCGGCGGGTGGATTATTTCCTGGCGTCTCATCTTCGCTTTCAACCGGGAATTCGCGGTAGTAGGCATGATCGGCAATGGCGAGGAGTTCGCGATCGCCCCGACTATCCCCATAGGCATAAATCTGGTACTGGCCGAAGTCGCCCAGCACTTCACGGAGCCGCGCCACCTTCTCGTCGCCATAGCAGTTGCGTCCTACCAGTCGCCCAGTGAGGGTACCGTCGCGGCACTCCAGGCGGCTGCTCACCACCTGCTCGAAACCCATTGACTGCGCCCAGGGAATCAGGTACGCCTCAATGGAGGCGCTGACCAAAATGGTGCGGTGCCCCTGCCGCTGGTGCCAGCGTAGCCGTTCGACTGCCTCAGGTCGCAGCAGACTAGGAATAACCTCGTGGGCAAAGCGATCGCCCAGTTGCGCTAGCTCAGCTTCGGTGCGCCCTTTAATAAAGCGGGTTAGGACGGCCTCTTTGGTTTTCCAGTTGGATAGAACCTTCAGGGCATAGCCGCCGAGAACGGGGCTTAGAAGCAAAATCCGCGACCAGTAGTACCACGGCCCGCCCATCGTTCGCAAAAACGGCAGGAAGGAGTCGCCTCGGGTGAGGGTGCCATCGAAGTCAAAGAGGGCCACGACGGGCCTTGAATCGGGCTGGGGTGGAGTCATTACAGGTTAAGTCGCTTAAAGATAAATTCAGGAACGGCGCGGATAATGGCCATGATGGCAAACCAAAACCAGGGAGCGTAGGCAATGTTCTGACCCCGATCCAGCGCCCGCAGAATTTGGGCGGCGACCTGATCGGGGCTAGCCACCAAAAACATCCCGGACTTGCCGAAGGTCATTTTGGTATCGACAAATCCCGGCTTCACCGTGAGGACGTGCACCCCCGCCTTGGCTAGCCGACCACGCAACCCCTGGAGAAACGCACTCAGGGCGGCCTTCGCCGAACCGTAGACGTAGTTGCTGGGCCGACCGCGATCGCCCGCTACTGAGGAAATGCCGATGACAAAGCCCTGCCCCTGCTGCTCTAGATAGTTAGCGATGGGCGTCAAAATAGACACCACTCCCGTGTAGTTGGAGTGGATGATGCGCTGGGCATGGTTCACATCAATTTGCGCTTTCGACTGGTCGCCCAGCTCCCCCAAGGACACTACCACTCCATCCAGTCGCCCCGTGCGCTCCAG
Source organism: Elainellaceae cyanobacterium (assembly GCA_050331615.1). Taxonomy (GTDB): domain Bacteria; phylum Cyanobacteriota; class Cyanobacteriia; order CAKZMO01; family CAKZMO01; genus JAYKGU01. Next base: position 11,317 of record JBHJGR010000160.1, on the reverse strand, counting down.
CACCTGTTGAAAGAAATCAGGATGGCTATCGTAGCGGGTTGCCTCAACGGCACTCCAGGAGGTGGGAACGCCGTAGCGAATCGCGATGTCGCTGGCGATGCGCTCCACTTCGACCCGATCGCGGGCGGCCAGGTGAAGGGCAGCACCCCGTCGCGCCAGCTGGTGGGCGAGCGATCGCGCGATGGCAGACGTTGCGCCGATAATCAGAACTGTTTTTCCCCGCATATGCGTCCCGTAGCTTGAGGTTGCGTGAACGTCTCTAAGTCGGTAACCGAAGTTGTTTGCTTGGGGGCGCACACCCCCATAGGATGGATGAATTATGCGTTAGCACTTAATGCATTAGCACTGAGCTGGCTCAATCTGAAGCCGTTCAGACAGAGTGGATTTGAACTGATTGGCAGGATCGACGCGCGACTTGATGGCCAGCCAGTCAGCGTAGTTGGGATACATGGCGCGGAAGGCGTCAGGGCCAAGGCGGGCGTCCTTTGCCAAATAAACCCGACCACCCCGGCGAATTACCAGGTGGTCTAGCCCGTCTAGGAACTCGAACAGCCCCGGCTTCACGGGCATGTCTAGCGTTAGGGTGAACCCCGGCATGGGGAAGGACAGCAGGCCCTCCTGGGGACCAAACCGCTTCAGAACGGCCAGAAATGAGCCCCAGCCTTTGCGACTGCACTGTTCTAGCACCTCGATTAGCCCGGTGCGGCTGGTCTCTGGGGGAAAAACGCACTGATACTGCACAAACCCCCGCTTGCCGTAGAGGCGGTTCCAGTCCCAAATGAAGTCCAGCGGGTAGAAGAAGGAATCGTAGTCGGCGATCGCCCGCACCTCGCAGGAAAGCTGGCGGCTGTAGTAGAGCGTGTTAAACGCGCCCATCGTATATCGATTCAGCAGGCCAGCGGGCGGGTCAAAGGTGACGCGGAAGCGCTGCTTGGGCTTCAGCGCCAGCGGATAGGGGCGCTGATTTGGGCTCAGATCCTCAACTTTGGCGTGGTTACCCAGCATCAGGATGCTGCGCCCCAGGGACGCTCCTGCAGCCAGACAGTCAATCCAGGCAACAGAATATTGGTACTGAGGCTCATACTCATCAAATAGGGCGATCGCCTCATCCAGGTTGCGGGCCTTGATGTTGTGCCCGTTGATGTAGGCTGTTTCGATGGGCTGGAGGGAGAATTCCACATCGGTAATGATGCCCGTCAGCCCCAGCCCGCCTACCGTGGCCCAGAACAGGTCAGGGTTTTCGTCGCGGGAGCAGGTCACCACGTCTCCCGAAGCGAGGATTAGATTGAACCGATGCACGTGGCGGCAGAAGGAGCCGTCCTGGTGGTGGTTCTTGCCGTGGACATCGAAGGCGATCGCCCCACCCACGGTGACAAACTTAGTGCCCGGCGTCACCGAGGGAAACCAGCCTTTGGGGACGAATACATCCAGAATCTCTTTGATGGCAACGCCCGCCTCGCAGCGCAGCCGCCCGGTTTGGGCATCGAACGCCAGCATGCGGTTGAGCCGTTCAGTGAGGATGGTTTGACCGCTGCCGTTGAGGGCGGCATCACCATAGCTGCGCCCAGCTCCCCGAGCCAGGGACGAATGACCTGCGTCCTGCTGGCAGAGCTGCCGGAGGGCAGCAACCTTCTCGGGGCGATGCAGGGCACTCTTGACCACCGGATACCTTCCCCAACCTGTAATCGGGCGTTCTACGGTAAGTGACATAGGACCGATTCCCTCTGATTGAAGTAGTGAAACCAAATTGCTTTCTGGGGGGCGCACCCCTGAGAAAATGTAGCTAGAATTGCTCAAGCACTCATCTACTGGATAATGCCCTGCTTTTGGAGCCAAAGAATCACCAGAATCGTCAACACCCAGCCCAGGACGGTTAGCAAGATTGGGCGATCGCGCAACAATACTTCCTCAGGACGCTCGGTTTGACCACCGGGTTCGCTGTCTTCTGTCCGGCGCTCCAGCTCCTCGGGATCGCTCAAGAGCTGGTAGCGAAAGATCCCGTACAGCACAAATGGCAGGGTTATCAGCATCCAGGGGGTGGTGGCTCCGTTGACTAGCGGGCCTGAACTCCAAAGGGCATAGCTCATGACGGCCCCCGTGGTGACCGTACTCTCCATGCGGGTGAGCAGGGAGAGGGAATAGCGCTTCAGCACAGAGCGGGTCTTGCCGCCTTTGATTTTGAGCAGCCGCAGCTCAGCCTTGCGCTTTTCGATGCCTAGGAACAGGGCCAGCATCGCTGTACACAGGAGGAACCAGGGGGAGAGGGAAATGCTGGTGGCAGCGGCCCCGGCAGAGGCGCGGAGAACAAACCCAGTGGCGATCGCCACGATATCGAGGATGGGCGTCCGCTTAAGCTTCAGGTTGTAGGCGATTTGTAGAACGGCATAAGCCGAGAGGACGCGACCCAGATCAAACGACTGCATCCAGCCGATGGTCAGGGCTCCTGCCATCAGCACAATGGCCATCGCGACCGCGGTCGGCACTTTGACCATCCCCGAGGCGATCGGGCGATTGCACTTGACCGGATGTTGCCGATCGGACTCCACGTCTGCAACATCGTTGAGCAGGTAGAAGCTGCTTGACAGCGAGCAAAATAGAACGAATGCCAAAGCGCTGCCCAGCATCGAGTCAGCATTGATGCTAAACGCAAAAATTGGCGCGGCGAAAATGACTAAGTTCTTCGTCCATTGACGGGGACGAAGCGCAGCGATATGAGACGCGAGGGAAAACTTCCGATGAGCTGAAACAGCCACGCTACCACCCCAGTGAACTTAAAACCATCCCCATAAGGATACCAGCGATATCTAAAGGAGCGTAGAGGGTAATCGCGATGATTCTACAAAGTAAGACCGGGCATATTTCTAAGAAACGAATAATTTTTCTGTATTCTGCTTGTCTAAACGGCGGAGTTGCTATAACTGAGCTGGAATAAGTATTAAACGGAATTACTTTCTTGGGATGTGCCCCCCGCAAGGGACGCACCCAAAAAAATGTAACTGAAATTGCTCAAGCACTTACTGCTGCTGTCAGCGTATCTTTTGAGGTCAATTCATATGATCAAATGGATGATATGTGGTCTGAGTTTCTGGCCGACGCGCCTCTGGACCAGGCTGAACTGGAGCATCTTTGATGGGCTGGCAGCGCCTTCAGTCGTGGTGATGGCTCTGCTTATGGTGATCGTGGTGCCCTGGCTGGTGCGATCGCCCGCCCTCAAGCAGTGGGTCAGCAAACCGGCCCTCGCTCTGCTGGCGTTTTACCTGGTGGTGACCTCACCCCTGATGGCTTCCCTGGCGGTCAACAACCTGATGCGGTTTGTGCCCCGTGACTCAGGACAGTCCGCCGACGCCATTGTGGTGCTCAGCCGCCGCCCTGAGGATGCCCGCTACCAGGAGGCAGTCGATCTCTGGCAGCAGGAGCGTGCCCCCACAATTTTCATCGTCGGCCACTATGCCGCTACCGAGACCCGGCGACTCATGAAAGATTTGGCTGCACCGTCGCCCGACCTCGATCTGGACCAGGTGGTTCAAGAGGTGAACTGCGCCATGACCACCTATGAAGAGGCGCTGTTTACCTCGCTGCTGCTGCACTCCCTCGATGCCAAGCGCGTTCTGCTGGTGACGGACGCCCCCCACATGCTGCGAGCGACGCTGACGTTTCAAAGTCTTGGCCTAAAGGTGATCCCCCATCCAGTTTCCCTACCCCGATATTTGCCCTCAGCACAGGTCGCTTTTCTGTCACTTCGGGAATACTTTGGCCTCCTGAGTTACGCTGCTTTGGGGCGGTTTGAGCCAAAGTCAACCGCCATGCTGGCAGCCCTGAGACAAGAGGCCCATCAAGAAATCAATGCCCGCCAATGTCGCTAGGCGATCGCCCTCCTTCAAGTACAGCCCTACGGGCTAAGGTTTGAGTGTGAAAGCCCCTCAACACACGGGTTCCACACCTCTTGAGCGTTCTAACGCGAAAGCGTAACGCTATACCTAACCAAAGAAAAAGAGCGCACAGACTGTACGCTCTTTCACACTCAAACTATGCGGTTGAGTCTAAAATCTACAAGTCTCGTAAAACCTAGAGACCGGCGATTTCTTCTTCAACGGTGCTCTTGACGCGATCGCCAACGCCTTGAGGCAGGGGAATGTAGCCCAGCTCTTGGGCAAACTCAGCACCGTTGTTCTGCGCCCAGTCGACCATGGTTTCGATGGCCTTGGCGGTTTGCTCGTTGTCGTACTCGGGGTACAGCAGCATCCAGGTCAAACCCACAATGGGATAGGAATCATCACCTTCGGGGTTGGGAATCAGCAGAGCAAAGTCTTGGGGAACTTCAACGCCTTCAAACGCAAGAGCAGCAGCGTCAGGAGAAGGATCGATGAAGTTACCAGCGGAGTTTTCTAGGCTGGCAACGGGGATGTTGTTCTCAGAAGCGTAGGTGTACTCAACGTAACCGACAGCGCCTTCGGTTTGCTGCACCTGAGCGGAGATACCTTCGTTACCTTTGGCACCGACACCAACGGGCCAGTCAACGGTCTTGGCTGCGCCGCCTTCCCAGTTGTCGCACACCGTGTTGATGTGGTTGGTGAATAGGAAGGTGGTGCCGCTACCATCAGAGCGGTGCACCCAGGTGATATCCTGGCTGGGCAGATTCAGATCGGGGTTAGCAGATGCAATGGGTTCAGCGTCCCATGTGGCGACTTCACCCGTCACAATGCCGCAGTAGGCTTCCTGGGTCAGCCTGATGTCGCCCTCAACGCCAGGCAGGTTGTAGGCAAAGGTCACCAGACCACCAGTCATGGGTACCTGGATGGGCTCGGTGCCGTACTGGTCGATGAAGGTTTGGCGCTCTTCATCAGTCAGAGGCGCGTCGGTTGCACCAAAGTCAACGGTGCCAGAAAGGTACTGCTCGATTCCTGCACCACTACCCACGGACTGGTAGTTGATCTGGAGACCGGGGTACTCCTGACCGATTTCGGAGAACCAGGTCTGGTAAAGAGGAGCGGGGAAAGAAGCCCCTGCACCGCTGAGAGTCAGGTTGTTGAAGGAAATCTCTTCACCAGTCTGACCGCCTTGCGCAACCTCTTCCGTATCTCCCTCAGTGCCGCCTGTAGTTGCTGTATCGTCAGCAGGCGCTTCCGCTGTTTCTTCGCCACCACAGGCACCAACGCCGATGGAAAGAGCTGCGATCGCTCCGACAAAAAATGAACGCTTAAAGCGTAAAGTGCTATCAAATACCATAACTTGAAGTATCCTCAGGACAAATCTCTTCGCTCAAATGCTATTGAGCCAAGGTAAAGGTTAGGTTAATGAATTTGGCGACAAAAAAATAGTAATAAAGAATTTTGATTGGTGATAGTTAGCGATCTCTAACCACAGCTAGTTAGGTCATCAGAGAAACAGGAAAAATCGATCCGTCTAGCGATTTACGGGCCATTCATCGGGGGTATGAAGATATTTGATCCTTGAATGGATGAACCCCTTTTATAACGGAATTTTCAGCGATATTTCCGATTTTTTCCAAGCGATGGGCAACTGATTGGATATTCATATGAAAGAAGCTTTGGGAGCCCTCTATCCAAGATGCTTTGGCGAGCTGCGAGGGGACTGAAGTGCCGCTATAGATCAATCATGTCAATTTGGGCATTTATAGCGTTAATTCTGAGGAATGAGAGGGATTTATGTATCTCTAACTATAGCGATGTACGTCGTTTGACGAAACGGCGAATGAGGTATTGCTAAGGGCAGACATTATATTTAGCAGGTTACGTCTATAGAATGATCTTCGACTTTTTTTAACCTCCTCTTTACCCTGAACATAGACCAGATCAGCGATAGTTGAGGGGTAATTTCAAGGCACAATCACTATTTGCTTGCAGCGACAGGCTTTTCAAGTCTTTGAGAGCCCGGTAATCCAAAGCTAGAGAAGGTTTGTACGGCTTGCCTACACCTTTTTGTCTTTCTCATAGAGTTCTGCACGCCTAGTCGCGCGGTGTAAGCTTAGTCTTGATGGGGCTTCAAGGTGTACCAAAGGTGCGAAGGTGCCTGCTGCTAGCGGGCACTCTAGCCGTCATAACCTTAGTGAGTCATCTGGGCATTGCCGTTAATGATGTGGGCTAGCCACCGACGCTGGGGCGGTTCAGCTTAAGCAATGGCTAAGCGAGTAGTTAAACGGGCCGCTATCGAAAACCAACCGAGTAGACACGCTATACAGACATACTATGACTTCAACCGCTCAATCTAATCCGGCAGCTTCACAAACAAGAGTGCCGCCCCGATCCAAACAGGAGAGGTGGACAGATAATATTTTTGTTTCCGTTACGCTGGTCCTGGCGCTTGCCGTTGCTGCGGTGCTGGTGGCGATCGCCGTTGAGGTGGGCATCGACGCCATTCCTGCCATTGAGGAATACGGCCTAAGCTTCATCTGGACCAGCGCCTGGAACCCGGTCGAGCAGGCATACGGAGCCTGGCCGATGATCTACGGAACGCTGGTGAGTTCGGCGATCGCCCTACTGTTTGCCCTACCGTTGGGGGTGGGAACAGCCATCTTTCTCAGCGAGGGCTTTCTGCCTAAGGTGATACAGACGCCACTGACCTTCATGGTGGAAATGCTGGCGGCTATTCCCAGCGTGGTCTACGGTCTGTGGGGTATCTTTGTCCTGATTCCGTTTCTGAAGCCGATCGGTAGCTGGCTGCACAATAATCTTGGCTGGATCCCGCTATTCCGGACTGACTACATCGGCCCAGGGATGTTTCCCGCCTCGATCATTCTGGTGGTGATGATTCTGCCCATTATTACCGCCATTGCCCGCGACTCGCTGGCCTCCCTGCCAACCCACCTGCGGCAGGCATCGATGGGACTGGGAGCAACCCGGTGGACAACGATTTTCCGCGTCCTCATTCCCGCCGCCTTCTCGGGTATCGTCGGTGGAGCCATGCTGGCGCTGGGTCGTGCCATGGGAGAAACGATGGCGGTGACGCTGCTCATCGGTAACTCAAACAACTTCAACGTTTCCATCCTGGCTCCCGCTAACACGATTGCGTCGCTGCTGGCGAACCAGTTCGCTGAAGCTAGCGGTCTTCAGATTTCGGCGCTGATGTACGCTGGACTGATTCTGTTTTTCCTGACGCTAATCGTCAACATGCTTGCCGAGATCATCATCCGCCAGGTCAAGCCCTACTAAGTAGGTCGGCACAATTAAATTCATGTTAGAAAGCCGGGGGAGCGCCCCGGCGGGGCGCTCCCCCGGTTTTCTAACCTTCGTTTTTCAACGCAGCTCTACTTAGGAATGAGAGTTTTGCCTGAGAAGTTTTGAGTTTTGAGTTAATCGGCTCGGCCAAAACTACGCCCTACCTGCCGTTAAGTCTATCCCCAAAGGAGAGCCCATGTCCTCCAGCAATCAGCTATCTCGAACAACCTCGCCCAAGGAAAATCCCAGCGGCATTAATCGCCAGCGCGGCTCCAAGCAGTCTATGGGCGAGACCGCCTGGACTGTTCTCTCTGGTCTTTGTGTGGTCATCGCCATCATCCCGCTGGTGCTCGTGATTGTCTACGTCTTGATTAAAGGCGTCAACCGTCTGGATGCAGCCGCTTTTACCGAGCTTCCCCCAGCCCCACTCACTGAGGAGGGCGGCGGCTTTGCCAATGCTTTTGTCGGTACTCTAGTCATGGTGGCGATCGGTGCCCTCATCAGCGTACCGTTTGGCGTGCTGGCCGCCATTTATCTCTCAGAGTTCAGCGAAGGGCGAATTGCCACCTGGATTCGCTTCGCTACCAACGTCCTCAGTGGCGTGCCCTCCATTTTGATTGGTGTGTTTATCTACGGTCTGCTGGTGCTGACGGGGGTTACCGGCTATTCGGCGATCGCCGGAGGCTGTGCCCTAGCCGTCCTGATGCTGCCCATTATTGTGAGAACCACTGACGAGTCGCTGCAAATCGTGCCCCAACCGGTGCGTTGGGCCTCGGTGGGCATGGGGGCGTCCCGCTACGAAACCGTGCTGCGGGTGGTGTTGCCGGCGGCTCTACCGGCGATCGCCACTGGTCTCACCCTGGCCGTGGCGCGGGCTGCCGGAGAAACGGCTCCCCTGATCTTCACGGCCCTCTTTGCCCAATACTGGACGTTTAATCCAGACAATCCCCTTGATTCCCTCTTCAACCCCATCGCCTCCCTATCGGTGCTGGTCTACAACTTTGCCGCCGTGCCCTACGAGAACCAGCAGGAGCTGGCCTGGGCCGCGTCCTTGATTCTAGTGGCGATCGTGCTTCTAACTAGCATCCTCTCTCGATGGGCGACCCGCAAGCGCATCTACTAGTGGAAACCTCCCTAGCAGCGTTACCTCATTGTTGAACCTATTATTGAGCTAAGTAGCATAACCATGACACCTGACTCTCGCTCTAACCAAGCCACAGACCAAGATCAAAGCGCTAATCAGCAGCAAACCAACCAGCAGCATCAGCACCAAGGCGACGATCCCAAGCATCGCAACGTCGACCGCACCGAGCAGGATTTTGGCGACCCCATCTTTCGGGCTGAAAACCTGAACGTCTACTACGGCGATTTCCTAGCGGTGCGGGACGTGAATATGGAGATTCCTACCCGCAGGATTACGGCCTTCATCGGCCCGTCCGGCTGCGGTAAGAGTACGCTGATTCGCTGCTTCAACCGCCTAAACGATCTCATTGAAAGCTTCCGCCTAGACGGCAGTCTGTACTATCACGGCCAAGATCTGTACGGCGATCAGGTAGATCCGGTTGAAGTGCGCCGTCGCATCGGCATGGTGTTCCAGCAGCCCAACCCCTTCCCCAAGTCGATCTACAACAATGTGGCCTACGGTCTCCGCGTCACTGGAAAGAAGAAGGACACCGATTTGGACGAGGTCGTTGAAAGGTCTCTCCGGGCGGCAGCTCTCTGGGACGAGGTGAAGGACAAGCTGGGGGCAAACGGTCTATCTCTCTCCGGTGGTCAGCAGCAGCGTCTGTGTATTGCCCGGGCGATCGCCACCGAGCCAGACGTGGTGCTAATGGACGAACCGGCCTCCTCCCTCGACCCCATCTCCACCCTGAAGATCGAGGACCTGATTCGCGATCTGGCGGAGGATTACACCATCGTCATCGTCACCCACAATATGCAGCAGGCCACCCGCGTCTCGGAATACACCGCCTTCTTCAACGCCCAGCCGACAGAAGAAGGGAAGCGGAGCGGCTACCTGGTGGAGTTTGGCCCCACCGAGCAGATCTTTGACGATCCCCGCGAAGAGGCTACCAAAAACTACGTCAGCGGTCAGTTCGGCTAATACCGGCAAGCGACCAGGGCATCTGTACGACGCAGCACGCGCAGGTCCTCATCGTCTAGCTCAACGGGGGTGCCGCTGCGAATCAGCTCGGCAAAATCCTCGTTAGGCACCATGATGCAGAGGGCATAGAGGCGCGTGCTGCCAATGTTTTCAATCACGTGGGTTCCCTTGGGCGGTACCAGAATGCTGTCTCCGGCCTGCACCCGCACCGTTTTACCGTCGCAGGTGGCCTGACCTTCTCCCTTGAGGATGAAGAACATCTCAACCGCGAGCTGATGGCGGTTGGGCGGGGTTTTGCCGCCGATGTCAAAAATCTCAATACAGTAGGTTAACGACATGTTGGCGACAGTGGGGTCAAATACGATCGCCAGCCGATTGGTATCGTGGGGGCTAATGCGAAACGCCTGATAGTCCGAAGGGACCTTGACGACCGGAATCACGCAGGTATCCATATCCATGGTTACTTCTCCTTACCTATGCCAATGACTGTAGAGCTTGGACCAGTGACGCTGAATCGGTAACAAAGCCAAAACACTGATTCACGTTGTACAGCGTTGCCTTGAAGCAGTAGTCGGGGGAGGTGGTGGCGGTGCCGTCTCGCAAGAGGATGCAGTCATATCCCAGGAAGTTGGCGTCCTGTAGCGTCGCCATCACACACTGATCGGCATTGACGCCGCCAAAGAATAGGGTCGTGCGACCTAAATTTCGCAAAATGCTGTCGAGGGGCGTGTCCCAAAAGCCGCTCATGCGGTATTTATCGACATAGATATCTTCGGGTCGCTGCTCCAGCTCGTCAACCACAGCCGCCGCCCAGCTTCCTTTGGTCAGCACAGGAGCCCCGTTTTTTGGCAGGGGATCGCCCAGGCCAACGCCCTTCCCGGTGGGATTATAGACATGGCGCAGGCCCGCACTGATATTGAGCAGGTCAGGGCGGTTGCCCCAGTTCACCCAGATGATTGGAATTTGGGCAGCCCGCAGCGCTGGGATCAGGCTTTGCAGCGGGGCGATCGCCCCACGAGCAGGGGAAACATCAACGCCGATATGGGCCAGCCAGCCATCGGGATGACAGAAATCATTCTGCATATCCACCACCAGCAGCGCTGCCTTTGAGGCATCCAGATGCAGGGTTTTCGTCTCGGTGCCCAGCGTCACTGGCCGAACGGGCAGCGGCGGACGGGTCAGATCAGCTTGCTCTGCATTGACAGACCAGGCATTCGGGGCAACTCCTAACGAGATCAGCGGTCGATTCATCGCGGTAAGTCGTTAAACAAAATTGTTTTCATGGGGGCGCACACCTCCACAAGTTGTCGTGAATTGTGCTTAAGCACCGATGATTGGAGGAAAATACCCAGCGCAGTTATTCCCCACAATATACGATCAGGTCGATTTCAATGTCGCCCATTCCGGCTAAGGCAGTCACCGCTACCGTAGTCCGCCCCGGCAGCTTGTCGCCCGTAAAGTAAGACGCGTAGATGCGGTTGACTGCGTCGTAGAACCGAAAATCGGTTATGAAGATGCGGGCCATTGCTACCCGCTCGAAGCTCGTTCCTGCATGGTCGAGCACCAGCTTGAGGTTCTCCATGACGCGAGTAGTCTGATCTTCGATGGGGGTGTGGCCAATTTGCCCAGTGTTGGGGTCTTCTGCAAGCTGCCCAGTAACAAAGAGAAAATCCCCAGCGCGCACGGCGTGGGAGTAAGGAGCAACGGGGGGCAGAATCCCGTCGGGTAAGGTGATGCGCTCAAACACGTGCTTATTTCCTAAGGGCTTTCTGACTCTAGCCTGAAATGACGAACCATTCCGTATCTTGTAAGTAGGTGGTCATAAGTAAACGTAGCTATGGTAGGGCGCGCCCCCGGTGGGGGGGGCTCACCCCGCTAGCTTTTATTGATGGCCATGCACTTAACTGGAATTAGCGGTCAACAGCCCCTCTCTGTTCCAATATAGCCCTACCGGCTAAGGTTTGAGCGTTGGAACCCCCCCGCCCCCGGGGGGGACCCCACATTTATGGTCTAAAACCACAAAAGAAAAAAAAAAAAT
>JBHJGR010000159.1:0-9611 GCA_050331615.1 Elainellaceae cyanobacterium | reverse complement strand
TCAGAAATCCCCGATGAGTGGGAGGCGATGGTGCAGGGGTGGCAGCAGCTCAATCGGGGCCACAAGCGGCAGGAGGGCGATCGCACCATTCCCGACGCCAATGATGAATATGCCCTGTATCAAACTCTGGTGGGGGCTTTTCCCTTCGAGCCGGTGGACCTGACCGACTTCACCGATCGGATCCGTCAGTATGTGGTCAAAGCGGTGCGGGAGGCCAAAGTCCACACCGCCTGGCTGCGCCCCGATACGGACTATGAGGATGGCTTTGTGGAGTTTGTCAACGCCATCCTCGATCCTGGTGAGGACAACGAATTTCTCTCCCAGCTCAAAACTTTCCAGTCCCGCATTGCCTTCTACGGCATGGTCAACGGCCTCTCCCAGGTGCTGCTGAAAATGACCGCCCCCGGTGTCCCCGACCTCTATCAGGGCACCGAAATGTGGGATTTGAGCCTGGTGGACCCTGACAACCGCCGCCCGGTAGACTACGACCACCGTCTGCACGAGCTGCAGGAGCTGAATAAATGGGCCAATCGCGACCTGCCCGCCCTGCTGGACAACCTGCGCGCCTACCCCACAGATGGACGCATTAAGCTTTACCTGACGGCCCGTGTGCTGGCGGCCCGTGCTGCCTACCCTGAAATTTTTCAGGACGGGGACTACACCCCCATTCGAGTATCGGGCACCAAGGCCCAGAGGGTGGAGGCCTTCAAGCGGGAACCGGGCGATCGACGAGCCCTCACCATCGTCCCCCGCTTCCTCACCGACCTGGTGGAACCCGGCACCCTGCCCCTGGGTAAAGACATCTGGGACGACACCACCCTGGAGCTGGCGGCCATCTCCACGACGGAATGGACCAATCCCCTCACCCAGGAGACCATTGCCGCCCAGCCGTCCCTGCCGGTGGGAATTGTGCTAAATCAGTTTCCAGTGGCCCTGCTGATCGGCTAACCTCGGAAGTCAGATGCTGATTCTCCCACCACTGACTTCGTGAATTACTTTTTTCCCAACGAAATCCCCACTCTGCCGTCCCGCGATCGCCTCCAGGCCCTGCGCACCTACATCAAAGCCACCTGGGCTACCCTCACCCGCACCCAGTCCCACATTCTGGAGGCGGCTAAAGACCCCAAAATGCCCCATGAGCCAGGGACCCCCTGGCCGGTCTACGTCTCCCTCAATGAGGACATTGGGGCGGTGAAGACGGCCCTGGAGCAGGCGCTCTCGCCTGAGGAGCTGAGCCAGATTTGCATCCAGATCCTGCCCGCCGAGGTGGACCAGCTCGACGAGCATGGCCTGCTCTACCTGCCCAAAGACTACGTAGTGCCGGGGGGGCGGTTTAACGAACTCTACGGCTGGGACAGCTACTTCATCGTGCTGGGGCTGCTGCACGACGACGAAACCCCCCTGGCCCGCAATATGGTGGATCTGCACGTTTACGAAATCGAGCACTACGGCACCATCCTCAACGGCAACCGCACCTACATGCTCAACCGTTCCCACCCGCCCTTGCTGACGCCCATGGTGCTGCGGGTGTTTCAGCAGTTGCAGGACGGGGCATGGCTGCGATCGCTCCTGCCTGCCATTGAGAACCACTACTTCTTCTGGACGGTGCCCCCCCACCTCAACCCCGCCACTGGCCTGTCCCACTACAACGCCCTGGGCCATGGTCCCGCCCCGGAGGTGATTGCCGACGAAGTGGACGAGCAGGGCCGCAGTCACTACGACCGGGTCTGCGACGATTACCGCCGCTCCCTGGCTGCCAACCAATCCTTTGACGATTACGACATTAATCTCTACTACGACCGGCAGCACGACTGCCTGACAGAGCTGTTTTACCAGGGCGATCGCTCCGTGCGGGAATCGGGCTTTGACCCCTCCAACCGCTTTGGCCCCTTCAGCGCCGACATCATCCACTATGCCCCCGTGTGCCTCAACGTGCTGCTATATCAGATGGAGCGGGACCTGGCCCAGATTCACCAGATCCTGGGGCACCCTGATTCAGTGTCCCACTGGAAGCAGCAGAGCGATCGCCGCCGCGCCCACATCAACCAGTTTCTCTGGGACGAGCCCACTGGTCTCTACCTGGATTTCAACTTCCGCACCGGCCAGCGCCGCCCCTATCCGTTTGTCACTACCTTCATGCCCCTGTGGGCCGGACTGGCCTCCGACCACCAGGCCCAGCGGCTGGTGGATAACCTGCCCCTGTTTGAAAGCTGTGGTGGCCTGCTCACCAGCACCCACGTTTCCGGCAACCAGTGGGACGCCCCCTTTGGCTGGGCACCGCTCCACCTGTTTGCCATTGAAGGACTGCGCCGCTATGGCTATGAGCAGGAGGCGCAGCGCATTGCCTACAAGTTCATTCATCTGGTGACCCAGGAGTTTGAGCAGAGCGGCACCATTGTGGAAAAGTACGATGTCGTCAAGTGCTCGGCCAATGTCTCCGATGAGATTCAGTTTGGCTACAGCTCCAACGAGATCGGCTTTGGCTGGACGAATGGGGTCATGCTAGAGCTGCTGAGCCACTACGACAAAGCGTAATCGCTATACCGATGGATCAACGGTTGCAAAGCTGCCGCTACCGTCGGCAACGCGGACGTTATCGACATAAAGTACCCGGGAGGAGGTATTCGACTTTTCTGGGCTCCGCTTCCAGGAGTACTTGTAGATGCCGGTTTTGAAATAAGGGCCAACCTTGTCGTTATAAGTGTTGGGTCCTTTGCGGTCCACCACCAGCTCACCATCCTTCCACATGCGGAGCAGTCCGTCTGACTGGTGAGACCAGTCCACTTGTACCACCCAATCCATCCATTCGCCTTTTTCATACGAGCCGCGCCAGAGCTTAGCATCCTCACGAGTTTTGGACTGCTTGGTGGTAACAGGGCTGGGGTCCCAGCGGCTTTGAACGTACATTTCATTGCCATCAATCATGAGGGACAGGGGGGGACCACCAAGGCCGTAGTTTTCTCCCAGGTGTTTGTCAGGTCTACTATGCCACTGCGTCACCACCTCTCCGGCTGGATCGGTTTTCCAGTCGTTAGGCAGATAGATGCTAAAGCCGTACCAGCGCTCTGAACCAGCCGGATCTGACTCACGCACTAGCTCCGACCGCTTGCTGTCTGCAACCCAAGGATCGTCTTTATGAAGCTCAAATCGAGCAGCTTTGCCGTCTCTGCCTCCGGGAGCATCCACAACGTTTAGTGAGTAGCTCTTCTTAGCCGTCTCCTGCCGTTTCCAGTCGTTGGAAATACTATTCTCAAAGTCATCTTCAAACAAAAGTTTGCCGGAGGAAGGTGGCTTTGGTTTGGGTGAATTAGGCTGTGGAGCCTTGAGCTGGACAGGGGAGGAAGGCTTTGCTTGATTTGATCGCGACGATAGATTGACAGGAGTCGAGGCAGGATTGGGGGTGGTAACGTCAGGACTGCTAGAGGACGATGGAATGAAGTCAATATAGTCAATGCGGGCGTATTCATCGGTAGTTTCGACGCCTTCGAGCTGGAAGGAGTCACCTGCGGCTATGGTCAAATTGCGAGCAACGGTCCGCTCGACCCGATTATTGGCATTGATATAGTCAGTACCAAGCTGCTGATTCAGGGTCCACCGATCAAGCAGCTTATCTTCATGGGAGAGGGAGATCTGGGCATTTCCATCATTTTCATCAAAGTAGCCAACAACAACATCGTAGGTTCCTGGCTTACCGGAGAAATCAATGGTAGCAGTGCCCGTCTCTAGCTGCCCATCACCTTTGAGGGAGAGCAGTTGCCCACCCGATGCTGCCGACGATTTTTCAATGTCATATCGGTGGCGCTTCATGGTTTCGGCTTCCAGCCGAACGGTTTCAGCAGGACGGTTGGGCGAGGATGAATCTGACTTGGGTGGCTCGATAGAGGAACTGATCGAGGTTCCTGATAAGTCTGGGGCCTTAGCGCCCTTGGTGGAATTTACGCTAGATGGGGACGTAGCTGTGAACTCCAGGTAGTCGATCCGCGCATGTTCGTTTGCCTGCTCGCTGCCTTTGATCTCTAGGCGGTCCCCAGTCTTGAGAAACACGCTACTACCAACAACGCGGTCCAGATAGTTCTTCTCGCTCTTATAGTTAGAGCCGAGGCGCTGCTCGAGAGTCCAGCGATCGAGGAGCTTTCCTTCATGATTGATTTCTAAAGCTGCGGTGCCATCAGCTTCATCAAAGTACTTCAGGGCAATATCGTAGTAGCCGGACGCACCAGTGAAAGTCAGTGACGCTGTGCCAACTTCGGCGGCAGCCTGACCAGCCAAGCTTAGAATCTCCCCGCCGGAAGCCATTCGGGTCTTTTCGATGCGATATTGCCTGAAGTCCATGTCCTCGGCTTCTACCCGCGTTGGTGGATCAAAGGCATGGCGATAGGTAGCAGCAAAGTCGGCAGTGAGAACGCCGCTAGACTCAATGCTTCCCGTCGTGGCTTCCAGTAGCCAGTCTCCACCAAGGGCGATCGCCCCCGTTCGATCATTGGATGCCGCCACATCCGCCCCGGTGAGCTGAGCCATGCGGTCAATCAAAGCATGACCTGCCCCATCGGCGACATCACACCCATAAAGTAGAATATCCCCCGTATCGGTAAGGGCGTCTGCCCAGGACTGGAGCTGATTGGTATAAGCATCTAGAGTACTTGCATCCAGCGTGGCACTACCCAGCTGGAGGCTCCCCTTGCTGCCATAGGAAATGATGTGGAGGCTGGATAGGTCCTGACGCTCCGCTAAGGCTTCGCTAATTTGAGCGATGCCATCACGGGATGGGTCGAGAACCAGCACATCGGTGCTTGGCAACACTCCATCCATGACGGATTGGTAGTCTGCAATGCTACCGTCAACAACGACCAGTTGGGAGGGTCGCGGAGTTGGAGAAGTCAGGTTCTTGGCGAAACTTGCTGGACTATACTCGATGTTCTGATGCAGTTCGGGGCTGATGGTTGGGGAGTCGATGGCCGAGGGAATGAGTTCAAACGCCGGAATAGTTGAAAGCAAGGACGGACTTGAGGTCTCAAATTCCAGCAGGGCATCGCTATCCTGGTTGAAGTACATGCCAGGAAAGCTGCGATCGCCCCCATGCCCAGCGACCGGATCGATCCTTTCTGCCAGCGGCAAAGATCCAGCGTCGCTATCAGCCGGTAGCTGGTCCGCTGAAGGTTTCACCATTGTTGGAGCAACCGTCAGGTCAAAACCTACCTCAACCGAGGCGTCAAGGACGGTTGAGGCCGCGCCTCCAGAGCCGTCAAACTCTCCCAGGGAAAGGGATGGAGGGGATGGTAAAAGATGCGGCGCGATCGCCCCCGGAGTATTGCCGAAGGAGCCGGGAGCCAGGAGATTTGCATGATCGGCAGAAGTATCCGCTACCAAAGGTATTGAAACCTCTGGCACATCTACAAGACTTGCCATAATAAATCCTCAAATATTTAGTGTTGACAGATTGTTGATGTCTCTCTTGCAGTGAATGAGTTCAACTAAGCGTGACTGGTGTGGTAAATGGACCCAAACAATTTGAAGTGACAGTCACAGAGTTCTTAGTAGCCCTTCAAATGAAGCCTTAGCAACGACTGATAGATTTGCGATGGCTAGCCATTTTTTCATTAGCTATGAAAGGGGTCGAAAATACCTAACGCTCCATTTGCCCTACGGGAATAAGGAGCAACATTCGTTGGAAAAGGTTCCCTAGATTTGAAATACTCGACAAAAAATTTTCTTTCGGTTAACCTTGATTCTCGACAAGTACACGGCTATAAGTAAGTCTAGTGGGGCGCGCCCTCCGCCGGGGGCGCACTCACCATAGCATCGTTTACTTGTAGCTACCTACTGATGCGCTGGCCGAGATGCTGGGAAAATTAGCGGCGGCTAGTTGCTGCACATGGGGCAGTGCTGTTTGAATTGTCTGCCGGAAATCGGCGCGATGGGCGAGGAGGTGGGACAGCAGCGGCGCGATCGCCCCCGGTTGAAAGGCACGATGCGGCTCTAAACTAAGTTCCTGAGGATTGAGATTGAAATGATGAAACAGCCCCTCAAACTTGTTCTGATAAGCAATGCCCACGACGGGAACTCTTTGCCCTAGACAGGCGATCGCCAGATGCATCCGTCCCGTCAAGGCCCCATCCAGCCCAGCACAGATAGCCTTGATCTCCGCTGCACTACAGGGGAACGGTACGGGCAGACTGTGGTCTTGCAGAGAGACTGGCAGAGCAGCATACAGATCCTTCGCCAAGGAGACATCGCTAATTTTCCCCCGCTGGTCATGGGGAATCAGCAGCAGACTCAGGTTTGAGTAGGTTTTAGCCACCTCTACTAGAGCATCTCGATAAAGGCCCATCAGCTCATCTGCCCGGCGGGAGGGAAGGGCTGTCAAGTGCAGATTGTTGATATTAATGCCGATGATGATGCGATGCGCCTGCTGCTGCTGCCGCATCCAACGTTGAACAGACTGCACTCGTAGCGAAGCATCGTCAGAAGCAAGTAAAAAAGCCAGGTCAGCAGTGAGCGTCAGGGGGCGCGCCAGATGGCGCTTGAGGCGATCGCAGGAGAGGGGATCGCGGACAGCGTAACGCACACTATTGGGCAAATGGTTCAACGCTGCAACACTTGCGGCAGTCGGCTGATTATTAAAGCTGAAGCTAATCAGTGAAGTCATGGCTCCCGCATCAGCAGCCAGGGCCACAAGCTGGGTGATGCGCAGGGTGTCGGAGTCAGCATAGTAGCCGTCCATCATGTCGGCTCCTAGACAAAATACCCGCTGGTAGTACCGAGCTGCCGTCACAAACGACTCCACGTCTATTTGATAATTGGGCAGTACCACTACCTCGTCAAAGAAAGGCCGCAGGGTGTCGTAACCCCAATTATCCGCCACTTCAAAGGAGACAATACCCACTTTTGTCATACCTTGCTGCCGCAGATATTGACAGGCTCCCACTAAAGCCGCTTCATCCCCCAAACTGCCGGATTCATAGGCTGGCGGCACCAGCAGGGCAGAGCGATCGCGTCGATTAAATCCCATGAAAGTTCCCTTCTTCCAAAACCCGTTGATAGATGGCTCGATGCTTAGCGGCGATCGCTTCCCAGGTGCGGGACTGGACGAAGCGATCGCCGTTCTCAGATAGGTGATGGCGCTGGGGGCGATCGCCCAGCAACTCCATGAGGGCGGCGGCAAGGGCAGCGACATCTCGGGGAGGAACGCACTTCACCAGACCGGGCCGCATCAGCACCGGATCGGTTTCCTCCGATTCTGTAATCACCGTGGGCAGCCGATGGCCCAGCAGCGAGAGCAGCGATCCGCTTTTCAGGGTCACGCCGGGATAGAAAGGCAAGACACCGATATCCGCCCCTGACAGGAGATGGGACGCTCGCTCAGCGCTGACGTAGCCCGTGCAGTGGACAATCTCCGTCAAATTCAAATCGGCGATGCGGGCCTGAATCTTCTGCCAGTATTGCTGGGCCTCTTCCCCTTGCAGCGACAGGGTTTCCACGCCACCCAGCAGGAAGAGTCGCGCCCTGGGATATCGGGAAATCACCTGGGACATGGCCTGGAGCAGGGTTTCAATGCCCTTCACCGGATGGAGAAAGCCAAAGAAGGCGATTATTTCAGTGTCGGCAGGCCAGCCATAGGTTTGCCGGAGTTTTTGCCGCGCCGTTTCTTCATCAATGGGGGCGACGCTCACATTAGCGGCGATGGGGATGGTGAGGAGGCGATCGCCCAGCTTAGGGAGGCGATCGCGCATAATCCCAGCAATATTCTCATTGGGCGTAATAATCGCCTGACTGCCCGTGAGCAGCCAGCCGTCCTCCCGATCCCACCAGCCCCGCTGCTGGCCCCAGGTTTTCGCAAATTCCAGGAATTCCGGCGGTAGCCATTGGGGCTGCCACTCCCACCAGCCGTACTCGTGGGCAGTGGTGACGATGGGGGGACGGTAGCCGAGCGATCGCAGCAGCAGCGGCAGCAAAAAGATGGGCCGCCGAAACCGATAGCTGCCCGCTGCGTGCTGGATGTGCAGCACATCCGTCGGCTGGGCCAGCAGGGTGCGCACCAGGGGCAGCAGACCAGACAGCGTCCAGTCCGTCACCGCGCCCTTCACATCCGGCTGGTTCACCGCCTGGGCGGCGACCTGAGTGGTCATCACCTGGGAGGAGATGCCCTGCTGGGCCAGAGCCAACCGCAGGTGGGACAGATAGTCCGCGACGCCGCACCGCTGCGGCTGATAGCCTCCGGCCACAAAAGTTATTTGCACAGACTGACCTCCTTGAGCAGGGACAGCCCCGCCTCCACCACCGCCTCTGGCGCAATGTCCAGACACTCCAGGTCATAGGGACAGGCGAAGGCATAGCAGGGACTACAGGGAGTGGGGCGGCGCAGCAGAATGGCGCGGGTGCTGCGGGGTCGCCACTGCCGCTCCAGCTCGGTTCCGGCGAAGAGAATGACGCTGGGGGTGCGGGTGGCGTCGGCAATGTGCATGGTGGAGGTGTTGTTGGACAGCAGAAGCTGGGCCTGGGCCACCAGTGCCACCAGGTCGGAGAACTGGGTCTGGCCGATGTAATCCAGGGCGCGATCGCCCAATTTCGCCAACAAAGGCCGGGCGCGATCGCGATCCTTCTCCAACCCCGTGACTACTACGGGATACCCGGTCTGCCGACTCAGCAACGCAGCAGCCTCCCCAAAGCGCCCCAGGTCGTAGGTGCGGGAGGGACAGCTCGTCCAGGGATTCAGTAGCAGGTAGGGCGTTTCGGGAATCAGGCGGGATGGCGGGATGGTGAGGTGGAGGGTGCGATCGCCCACCTCGTAGCCCACCGACTCCACCAGCCGCAGGTTGCGCTCCACCTGGTGCGCCGTATCCGATAGTGGGATACCAGTGTGAGTAAGGACACCATCCACCTCCCTGGAGTCCCCCAGTCGCAGGGGAATGTCCGCCAGTTGGCAGATAAAAGCCGGGGGATGGGGACTTTGCCTAAAGCTGGTAAAAATCACGGCAGCATCAAACCGATGTTCCCGCAAACGCTCCACCAACTGCCATTCCCGCTCCGGATCAAAGGACAGTCGCCCCAGGTCCTGCCAGAGCGATCGCCAGACAATCACCTCATCCACCCACGGCAAGACCGGAGCCGCCAGCGCCCCAGCCGGACTGGCCAGCAAAGTCAGCCGCGTACCGGGACGAGCCTTAAGCGATCGGAGGGCAGGCCCGGTCATGATCACGTCGCCAATGTTATCGAGGCGAATGGCGAGGAGGTTGCGGGCGGAGGGCCAGGAAGGAAGACTTTTGGATTTTGGATTTTGGATTTTGGATTTTGGATTGCGCTCTGATTTTGGGTTTTGGATTTTGGATTTTGGATTGCGCTCTGATTTTGGGTTTTGGATCTTGGATCTTGGATTCTGCCCTAACTTTGGATTTTGGATTTTGGATTTTGGATTTTGGATTTTCCGTTGATTTAGGGATTCTGACCCCTGACTCCTGACTCCTGACTTCTGACTTCTGACTCCCGGCTCCCGACTCCCGACTCCTGACTCCTGACTCCTGACTCCTGACTTCTCAGTCCTCCATCCACGCTCCTCACTCCTCAATCCTCATTCATGAGTCATCATAGCTAAGATCTCCATCATCATGCATCAT
>JBHJGR010000158.1:0-3928 GCA_050331615.1 Elainellaceae cyanobacterium | reverse complement strand
GATTTAGACTTTTCCCAGGATCTGTGGTCTCGAAACGACGCCTCCCGAGACCTGGCCCTGGCCTATGCGATCGCCCATGAGGTCGGGCACCATGTCCAGAATCTGCTGGGGATTTCGCAGGAAGTGCAGCGCATCCAGCAGCAGGTCAGCGCTTCGGAAGCCGAACAGCTATGGCTGCGGCTGGAGCTGCAGGCCGACTGCTTTGCCGGGATTTGGGCCTATGCCGCTCAGGAAACTCGCCAGATGCCTCAGGCAGGCGATGTTGAGGCAGCGCTGACTGCCTCAAGTGCCGTTGGCAACGATCGCCTCTCAGACGCAGACCTCCAGGGCGATCGCCCCCAGGCAGCAGCTAGCGGAGACGTCATGCCTGACACCTTTACCCACGGCAGCGCGGCGCAGCGGCTGCACTGGTTTTCCCAGGGGATGGCGCAGGGGGCGATCGCCCAGTGTAATACCTTCGCTGCCCTTGATCCTTAGCGTTTAACGCCAGGTAAATACCAAGATTCGTGAATATTTGTCAACCTTTCTCAAAATCCATCAATTAGTGCCCTTTAAGCGATATTCCTCCACCAAATGGTAGATTTAGCTCAGCCTGATTCGATTGATGATAAGTGCATGGCCATAAATACAGCTAGTAGGGTGCGCCCCTCGGCGGGGGGCGCACTCCACCACAGCGTCGCTTAATTATGGCTACCTACTTAAGTGCATGGCCACGGGTATAGCGCTACGCTTTCATGCATGTTAGGACATTCAAGAGGTATGGAACCCCCGCGGCGCGGGGGTTCCATACTCAAACCTTAGCCCGTAGGGCTATAAAGCTCCTGGAGCATGCTTCCTGGTAAAGGTGCGTCCGCTCCGTCCCCTTTATTTCATTCATTCACCCCTCATCTGTCTCCAGCCTCTATGAACTCTTCTCCGCCTCCCCATCTCCCAGCCGACTCGGTGCTCGCGCCGCCGCTGCGTCCCAGTCATCCCAAACCACGCTCCTGGCAATGGCTGCTGCTGCTGGTTAACCTCTGTGGTGCGGCTGGGGCGATCGCCGTGGGTGCATTCCTCTGGCTGATGTCCATCCCCCCCACCTCCGACTGTCAGCAGCTGACCCAGCTCTCCCCTGACATTGAACGCCTCTACTGCGCCCAGCAAGCGGCGGAGTCGGGCGATCTGCCAGAACTACTGGCGGGGCTGGAGCTGGTGGACACTTGGGACGAAGGTCATCCCCTCCATAAGGAAGCCCAGCGCTGGCTGGCCGACTGGTCTGAGTCGGTGCTGCGCATTGCCCACCAAAAGGCTACTACCAGCGAGATGGAAGAGGCGATTGAGCTGGCCCGCCGCATCCCTTCCATTAGCCCTAGCTATGAGCAGGCCAAGGTCGCGATCGCCCAATGGGAGACAGACTGGCAGGATGCCCAAGCCATCTACGAGGAAGCACAGGCGGCAATTCGAGCCTACGACTGGCGGCAGGCATCCCAACAGATTCGGGAGCTGGCGGAGCTGGAATACGATTACTGGCGATCGCGGCAGGTCCAGGCCCTGTCTCAGCAGGTTTTGCTGGAGAAGCAGGCCCAGCAGCGGGCAACAGCGGCGATTGAGCAAGCGGCAGCCTGGACCCCTGCGGCCCTGCGACAGGCCGTGGCAACCGCGAGTGATATCAATCCCACAACCTACACCTGGTCAGAGTTAGCGCCTCAGATGGAGCAGTGGCTCGACGCCATCCTGGGATACGGTCTGCAGCAGTGGTATGCCGGCGAGCTAGAAGAGGCGATCGCCGTTGGTCAGGAGCTGTCCTTCCATCCAGCCTTTGCGGCGGAGGCAAAGAATCTGGTACGGCTCAGCGAGGCGCGGCAGCGGGCGATCGCCAGCGTCACGGTTTGGGAGATCTCCGTAGCCCACGTCTGGCACCTCAATCAGGCCATCGAAATGGCCCGGCAAATTCCTGCCGACAGCCGTTTCTATCCCCAGGCCGATTCCAGCATTCGCAGTTGGGAAGGCCAGCTTCAAGACCTAGCCAAGCTGCAGGCCGCCCAAATGTCTGCCGGGTTTGAGCGCATTGCTGCATATCGGCGCGCCATCGAGCAGGCGCAGGCAATTGCCCCTGGACAGTTTCGCCGAATGCAGGCCCAAACCCTCGTTGCCCACTGGACCCAAGAAATTGAGCGCATCGAAGACCGGCCCCTCCTGGTGGCGGCAAATCGGCTGGCTGAGAAGGGCAGTCCCGATGACCTCAATGCAGCAATTGCCCGCGCTAGCCAAATTGAACCTGGCCGCGCGCTTTACGCTGAGGCGCAGCAGGAGATTGGGCGCTGGCGCTGGCAAATCCAGGCGATTGAAGACCGCCCTACCCTAAACCGGGCACGGCGTCTAGCGGATGGAGGCAACCTACAGGGGGCGATCGCCCAAGCCTCCCGAATTCGATCGGGGCGGGCACTGCATCCCCAGGCCCAGGCCGACATCCGCCGCTGGAATGCCCAGATTCGTCAGCAGGCGGCGGCGCGTCAGCGGGCTCTCCGCCCACCGGAGCCTTCCCCTGAGAAATTCGAGCAAACCCAGCCAGAAGCGCCCCTCTTTGCCCCAGACGCGGCAGCCCCCCAGCTTCCAGCTCGCCTCCAAACCCGCCCGGCCTCGCCCCTCCCCCGCGTCACCGCTCCGGAGGTACCTGATTCGCTAGAGCAGTCGGAGTCGATTCAAGTCTTGCCGCCGACTGCCATCGAAGATCTGATAGCACCCTCCCCGGCCCCAGCAACGGATGCGGCTTTCCCGCAGCCCAACCTCGAACCAGAACAGCCCCAACCCACTGATAATCGCCTCCCGGCGATCGCCCCTCCCGAGGTTTTAATCGAGCGATCGCCTTCCCCATCACCTTCTGCCCCAGCCATGCCGAGCCCTGACGCTCCCCCCACCTCTGAACAGCCTGCTGCAGCGCAGGACGACTCAGTCCAGTCCCCATCCTCTCCGGCCCCGCTAGACGTCTCCCCTACTGACGGAGCGGAGCAGGACTCTGCGAACGAATCGCTCCAAATGCAGGGGTGGCTACCAGAGCCTTCTAGCCCCGAGCTGTTCAACCTCTCGGCTGAATTCTCCAATAGCGCGCTTCCTCCAGTGACGATGGGTGCCCTGTTTGTGATGTAAATCTATTGGGATACACCCCCCGGCGGGGGGCGTATCCCGCCACAGCGTCGTTTACTTATGGCTACCTACTTCAACTGTAAAGAACAATGAGTTTCCTTAAAGAAAGGTGAGATTTAACTGAAGCGAAATGGGCGATCGCTTTAGAATAAAAGCATCAGAAGAGGTTCTATTTTTAGAACTCTCTTTCAGAACTCTCAATGGGTTTTATGACTTGATTTCCTAACCATTACTAGGAGCAAAGCATATGGCTATTCTTGACCAGGTACAGCAAGCGTTTCAGTACGTTTTAGAAGGGGCATCCCGCATCTTTGGATTGGACGACAATCGCTATCCCGAGACGGGCGTCCAACCCTTTGAAGGCGAGCCCTACAATGCCCGCAAGCAGGAGAATGAAGTACTTTAAGCGACCAAATCAATTAGCAGTTGGCTTCTCTATTAAGCCACTTTTCTTTAGGACAAACACCAGTAAAGTGCTCACAGAACTTTACAGAATCTCGCAGAACTAAAGCGAACGGGATGACCAGCTATTCCGTTCGCTTTTTGTTTTTCCATAGGGTAGGTGCTACCTAAGTACATGGTTGACTGACAAAACTTACGAACCGCTGCCCGGAAGCCCTCACCCTAGCCCTCTCCCTTCGGGAGAGGGAACAGGAGCACTGACTCGGCTCCCCTCGCCCTCTGGGCTACTACATACACACATCTTGGCCCTCACCCCCTCAATCCCCCTCTCCCAAAAATGGGCGAGGGGGAGGTAAGACAAGGCTTTCCGGCTCCCCTTCTCCCGCTCTGGGAGAAGGGGTTG
>JBHJGR010000157.1:0-32806 GCA_050331615.1 Elainellaceae cyanobacterium | reverse complement strand
GCTGAGGTCACCAGCAAAATGCGGCTCATGTCGTTTGCCTCCAGGATCTGCTTTACATTGACCGCATTCTCGTAGGTATTGAGCGAAGCCGGGTCCTGCAGGATGTCCTCTGCGGGAACTCCCAGCGCCTTGATCAGGGTCGCCATATCCTCAGATTCTGGCGAACCACCGCCCAGCCAGCCAATGCGTCCCCCGCTGAGGATCACCTTGGGAGCCTTGCCCTGCTGATAAAGCCTGGCACCGTAGATGGTGCGATCGCCTTCCTCGGAAACCTCAACCCAGGGACGGGGGGGCACCTGGGGCCGAACGCTGCCACCCAGTACCACAATGGCATCGGCGGTGGGCAGGTCGGCAGTAGGAACGTGGCGCATTTCCAGCGATCGCACCAGGGAGGCCGATACCCAGGTATTTCCCGTCAGCACCAGCACCACCAGCGCCAGGAGGATGCTGGCCGTTGCCATGCGGGGCCGCTTCCAGACGGTGAACAGGGCCACCACCAGGCAGAGGCAGGCAAAGCCCAGGGGGTAAACGAACAGGGGGAGTAGTTTTGAGAGAAAAAGAAACATAAGTGCTTGAGCAGTTTTAGTTACATTTTTTTGGGGGGTGCGCCCCCAAAAAATAATTTTGGTTTAGCCAAATACCACCGTGCGATTGCCGTATACCAGTACCCGATTTTGCAGATGCAGCCGCACCGCCCGCGCCAGCACGATGCGCTCCAGGTCGGCCCCCTTGCGCACCAGGTCGGCCACCTCATCCCGGTGGCTCACCCGCACCACGTCCTGCTCAATAATCGGACCTTCGTCCAGGTCTTCCGTAGCGTAGTGGGCCGTTGCGCCAATGATTTTTACCCCCCGCTCGTGGGCGCGGTGGTAGGGATTGGCCCCGGCAAAGGCGGGCAGAAAAGAGTGGTGAATATTAATGATGGTGGGAAACCGCTCCAGCAGCCACGGGCTCACCACCTGCATGTACTTCGCCAGAATCACCAGATCAACCCCATAGCGCTGCAGCAGATCTAGCTCCTGGGCTTCCTGGGCCTGCTTCGTCTCGCGGCTGATGGGGATGTGGTGGTAGTCAATGCCGAACTGATGGGCGATCGGCTGCAGGGTCGGGTGGTTGCTGATAATCAGGGGAATTTCGGCGGAGAACTCCCCCGCCTGCTGCCGCCAGAGGAGATCCAGCAGACAGTGGCTCTGCTTCGTTACCCAGATAGCGATGCGGGGCACCGTGTCAGAAAAGTGAAGCTGCCAGTTGGCGTTGAGGGGCTGGGCGATCGCGTTAAATGCAGGACCAATGATATCCCGCGGCAGGTTAAACCCCTCTAGCTGCCACTCAATGCGGGTGAGGAACAGCCCCGCCGCTGCATCGGTATGCTGGTCGGCGTGGATAATGTTGCCACCATTGGCGTAGATAAAATTGGCAATTTTAGCAACCAGGCCCCGCTGGTCGGGGCAGGAGATCAGTAAGGTAGCCGTCGCACCAGTCATAGGAGTGATTGGGGTCGGAGGGGATCAAAATAGGACTCCCAGGTTTTGACCAGCGCCTGGGCTTCGGGGGTGCCCTCCGCCGGAAACTGGGCCAGAAAGTGCTTGTCTGTCTGGGGATTGTAAGGGCCTTCCTTAATCTCCAGGATGGCGGTGTTGGGTTCCAGCACTACCAGGGTGTGGTATGTCCCCTCCGCCAGCTCAATCGCGCGAACCGGGCCGCGATCGCTGATGCAGTGGGACTCCAGCACCGTCCCCTGGTCATCCAGCACCACCATACCCAGCGCTCCCTGAATCACCAGGAAAAACTCAAATCCGTTGACGTCGGCAGGCCGATGGTGACAGTGGGGCCGCACATAGGTGCCGGGCTGCATCACGTTGATGAAGCGCTGCACCCGCTCATTCAGGTTATGGAAGTTGTAGTTCTGGCGCAGGCGCGGGCTATGCAGCGCCTGCTCAGCAGTGGTTTGCAGCAGTTCTTGGGTCAACTGCTTCACGGCAGAATGGGGCACGGGGCGCTCCTTAAGAAACTCCTTAAGAAAATGGAAAGCAGCAGAAGGGCTGGCCAATTTCGACTCATGCGTTTCAGCCAATTCAGCCAATTGGATTATAGCCAGCCCTATCCCGTCTCTGACAGGCGATCGCCAGCAAACCGCGACGGCTTGGGCGAGGGACAGCATCCAGTCTACCGATTTGAATTCCACCTTTGGACTGACTTCTAAAGGATGATGCAGGATGCTTAATCAAGGTTTAACGTTTTTTGTATGCTGTGATGCAGTTTTTTGGCAAATGCGAAATTTTCTTGAACTTCACCGCAAAAATGGAGCACAGACGATCGTCGGAACCACTGGTATAGACAAGTTTACTACTGCAAATAACTGCGGGGATCATGCTAAAAATTAGTCCGCAGACAGCGGGGATCAGTCGGCCTCTGGCGATCGCCATTCCGGGGATCACTTTCAGCGCCAATGATCCCCGAGACGTATCTATCCGTTGTCTGTTGTCACTGCCCAAATTCGTTGCCATAATGAACGAGTGCAAACAAAACGATTCAGCCTGTTACAAACTATGTGTTTCCTGTTACATTGTTAGGCGGTTTAGGAGGTTAAGAGAATTAAAAACTCTGACCTCCCTAATGCCCTCAAAGCTGAAATGCGGTTAATTTGTTTGTCTACCCGGTTTTGAGTGTCTGGCCATAAATAAAGCGGTCGGGGTGCGCCTTCCGCTGGGGGCACCCCCCGACGATGGCTTCGTTTAATTGCGGCCACCTACTTAACTAATCTTTTGATTTTTTTTTGGTAAGAGTTGCGTCTATTTAATGAAGGGAAGGTTTAGCATGACTGTGGTTCAAGAAATGATTCAAGACGTCCGATGCCCCAACTGCGGTAGCCCAGCCGAGCGGATTTATACATTCACCAACCAGCTCACCCGCACCCAGTGCCACCAGTGCGACTATCTCATGGTGACCTGCTCCCAGAGCGGTCGCGTTGTAGAGGCATACGCCCCCGGCATCCCCGTTTTTTAGGAAGTCGAAATTTCATAATTTTCGTCATCCCGTAGTCCCAAGTATGGCATTCGGGAGGGAGCCAGAAGTCAGCTCCCTCCTGGATTCTGACTCCTGAATTCTGGCTCCCCATCCAGTCAAAATTTCCGGCCTAGTTCAAGAAAAAGATGAAATCGCCCCTTTGGCCATCGCGGCGATCGCCTGATCGGTGGCCTTAGGCAGATGGTAGTACTTACCGCCCGCTTGCTTGGCCAATTCCTTGGCGAAGCCCGTGGAAACAAACTTGCGCTCCGTATCCACAATCAAGAAGCTGAAGCCCGTTAGCCGAATCTTGCCCGCAATGTCCAGCAGCTCGGCTTTGATGTCAGGCTTTTCCCCTTCCGGTATGGGTTCTCCCAGGGAGCGGGCCAGAGGAATATTGCCGCGCCCGTCTGTAATCGCCACAATCACCACTTCGCCAATATCGCCGGACTTCTGGGCATTGCTGCCCACCCGCACTGCCTGGGTCAGCCCGTGAGCCAGGGGGGAACCGCCACCGCAGGGCATGCGCTCCAGCCGCCGACTGGCCGCCGAAATCGACCGAGTAGGGGGCAGCAGCACTTCCGCCTGCTCTCCCCGAAAGGGAATCAGGGCGATCTGGTCGCGATTCTGATAAGCCTCGGTCAGCAGCCGCAGCACTGCGCCCTTAGCGGCCTGCATCCGATTCAGAGCCATTGATCCCGACGCATCTACCACAAAAATTACCAGCGCCCCCGACTTGCGGGCTAGCTGCTTGGTGCGGATATCGGGCGACTCCACCACCACCCGCCGACCCGGATACCGCAGCCGCCGGGACTTTTGGTAGGGAGCGGCGGCCCGCAGCGTGGCATCCACCGCAATGCGGCGCACCTGCCCGCGGGGGAACATGGGGCGGATGTAGCGCCCCCGCTCCTCAGAAAACACCAGGCTACGTGCCCCCGACTTACCTCGCTGCTGGGCCATCTGGGCAAAGTAGAGCACCGACGGGTCGAGGATCACCCCCTCCGGGTCAAACACAAACTCCTCGGGAATTTCCGGCTGGGATTCAGGCTCCTCGGGCTGGTCGTCCTCTTCCTCCTGCTCCTGCTCCTCCTGGCTGTCCTGATCCTGGGGCGACTCGTCCCGATCCTGCTCCTGGGGCGGTGGCGGTGGGGGAGGCGGTGGCTCCTCCGGCGGCGTTTGCACCATGGTAGAGCGAGGCACAATCACCAATTCCACTGCCCGTCGCAGGTCATCGGCATTTACCAGGGTGCGACCGTCCAGCGCGGCATGGGCTTTAGCCACGCGGACGGCAAACAGCTCGGCCCGGTGCCCCTGAACGCCGCCCCGCAAGGCTTCGTCCACCAGGTAGGCGATCTGGTCGTGGGTCATGCGCACATCCTTCAGCCATTCCCGCGCCAGGACGATTTGGGTTTTGATGTCGTCAATGTCGTCTTCGTACTGCTGGAGAAATGCCTGGGGCGACTCGGCGTAGGCTGTTGCCTGCTCCACCGCCTGCACCCGCTGGTCCAGACCCAGAACGGCATCGGCAGAGAGGGCGATCGCCATCCGATCCAGCACATGCTCCCGCACCTCCCCCTCCTCCGGGTTATAGGTGGCGATTAGCACCGGCTGACAGGGGTGCTGGAAGCTAATGCCCTCCCGCTCAACCTGGTTGCGCCCCTCCGTCACCGCCGCCAGCAGCAGGTTGGAGATTTGCTCATCCAGCAGGTTGATCTCGTCTACATACAGCACTCCCCGGTGGGCCTCCGCCAGCAGTCCCGGTTGAAATATCGTTTCCCCAGTTTTCACCGACTGGGTCACGTCCACCGATCCCAACAGCCGGTCTTCCGTAATTCCCAGGGGAACCTGCACAAACGGGGCGGGAATCACCTCCGTAGGGAGTTCAGCCGGTTCAGCCGCTGCCCGAGCCAGGGTATCGTCGTCCCAAGTGTCGGGGCGGCTGGGATCACAGTTGCAGCAGGAACCCTGCACCACCTCAATCGGCGGCAGCAGGGCGTGGATGGCCCGCGCCATTACGGATTTAGCCGTTCCCCGCCGTCCGGCAATGATGACGCCCCCCAGATCGGGGTCCACTGCCGTCAGCAGCAGGGCCAGCTTAATCGCATCCTGACCAACGACGGCAGTGAGGGGAAAGGAAAAGGGAGCAGCGGAGCGGGTTGGGGCAGTCATGGAGCGCTAGGAAATCGTGCAACAGTTCCAGTCTCTCAGGATATCGTTCCCAAGCAATAATCGCTAGCCAATATGGGGCAATTGGGACGCTTGCGAGTAGTGCAGGAATATTTCTAAAGGATGCCTTCACCGTTGGATAGTTCTGTCCGCCTGAGGGTTTCTTCAAGTACCCGCTGTAGCTCGCCTTTAGCTTTCTGAAGCTGTTGAATTTCCCCTTCATAGTGATTTGCAGCCCGCTCAATGCCGGAGGATTTCATTCGATCTGACATTTTTTGAAAGAACGCGATGCGCTCCTCTACTACTCGAAGGGCTTTTCACATGGCCGCCTCAAGCTCTTTTGACTGCTCTAGCAAAAAGCCATTCTGGGAGTAGGTGTGCCCTGTGCGGCACTGGAGTTTGAGGATATTTGGCTCTTGAAGTTCCCAGAGCACACCGCCGCACTCCGGGCAAACAAAGCCAGAAGGAGGAGTATTCATGGAGGGCGTAGACCTTGCATTAGACAGGTTAATCGGCGAGGGCGATGGGGGGAGGTCTAGCTGAGCTGAATCTGGAGGTGCATCTGGGCGAACCGACCGCTGAGCTAGCTGGGTCAGTAAAGCCGCCATCTTCGCTAGGGGGACGACGTGGTCAACCTCAACATGGGCGATCGCGCTTTCGGGCATCATGGAAAAGGTGGCCGTATCTGGGTCCTGCACAACGGCAGTGCCGCCGTGATGCTTCACTCTGCCCAGTCCAGCGGTGCCATCATCGAGTGCCCCCGTTAGAATAACGCCGACCACAGCGGAGCCATAAGCCTGAGCCGCCGAACGAAGTAGGGGGTCGATCGCCGGACGAAAGCCGTTTTCCCGTGGCCCCAGGGAGAGCTGAATGGTGTCTTGTTGGATCAGCAGGTGATGGTTGGGTGGGGCGATGTAAATGTGTCCTGCTTGAATGGTCTCATTGTGGTGCGGATGTTTGACCGGCAGCACTCCCGAACGGCTGAGCACTCTAGGCAGGTAGCTCTTGAGGGCTGAGACATGGACTGCAACAAGAATTGCAGATGGAAAATTGCCCGGCAAATCCCGAACGATTTCTACCAGCGCTTCCGTGCCACCGGCTGAGGCTCCGATGACAATGATTGGATGGTCTAGCATATTCTGTACCTCAGAGCGCTTTGACTTGCCGTGCTCCCAATATTGTCTTTGCCATTCCCGCTGCTCACCAGTATCCTTGGGCTGAAACAGAAGGTGAAAGGACGGGCGATCGCCAGCCCCATCTCCACCGTTGCCAGCACTGGATTAGCTAGACCGCCGGAGAGTACCATCACGCAGTGCGCACCAAATTCACAAAACCCTTGGCAACGCCTCCCCGCAACGCGAGGCTTCCACACCTCCTAAGCGGCCTAACTAAGCGGCCTAACGCAAAAGCGTGACGCGATCCAAGAGAGCCTTGAGGGTACTAGCTTGACCTAGTTCCGCTTTAAGCAGGAAGCCATCTTTGGGAAATGGTTGGAAGATGTTTGGAAGAGAACGCGTTAATTTGTCAAAACGAATTTAAGGTAATAAGTAGGTCAGCACAATTAAATTCATGTTAGAAAACCGGGGGAGCGCCCCGGTGGGGTGCTCCCCCGGTTTTCTAACCTCGTTTTTCAATGCAGTTCTACTTAAGTGCCTGGGCATAAACAAAGCAGATGGGGCGCACACCACAGTTGCTGTGTTTATGGATGGCTACCCAACTTAAGCATCGTGGCCTGGTAAATTGTGGAGAAGGGATATGACTGTTGCCGAGGAAACGCAAAAGCCCGCTAATCTGGACAATCCAGACTATTACATCAACCGAGAGCTGAGCTGGCTCCAGTTCAATGACCGGGTGCTGCACGAGGCATTTGATTCCCGCACTCCCCTGCTGGAGCGGCTTAAGTTTCTCGCCATCTTCAGCTCCAATCTGGATGAGTTCTTTATGGTGCGGGTATCGGGCGTCGTGGAACAGGCCCAGGCCAGCTTCACCGACCCCAGTGCCGATGGCCTCACCCCAGAGCAGCAGCTCACCCAGATTCGCGAGCACCTGCTGCCCATCGTGCAGCGGCAGCACCGCTTTTTCCAGGAAGAGATGATTCCCCTGCTGGCGGACGAAGGCATTCACCTGCTTACCGACGATCGCCTTAATCCCGAGCAGCGGGAGTTCCTTCAGAACTACTTCGAGGCCCGGGTCCACCCCATTCTCACGCCTCTGGGGGTCGATCCGGCCCACCCCTTCCCCCGCATGTCCAACCTGAGCCTCAACCTGGCGGTGACGGTGCGCGATCCCGAAACCGAGAATCAGCATTTCGCCCGCCTCAAGATTCCCAATAATCTGCCCCGCTTCATCGGCTTCCCGGAGGACCTGCGCACGGTTGATGGCGAGGCCGTCGTCTGGGCCGGGGTGGCCCTGGAGGAGGTGATTGCCAACCACCTGGATGTTCTGTTTCCGGGGATGGAAATCCTGGGCTACCACCAGTTTCGGATTACGCGGGATGCCGACTTTCCCGTGCGGGAAGACGAGGCCGATGACCTGCTGCTGGCGATCGCCCAGGAAATCAGCAAGCGGCGGCTGGAGGGCTCGGTGATCCGGCTGGAAATCCACGATTCGGTACCCTCCGACATTCGGGAGGCCCTCACCCGTGAGCTGAACATCGCCGAAGACCTGGTCTATCCCCTGGAGGGCATGCTGAACCTGGAGGATCTGTTCTTCTTCCTGTCTATTCCCCGCCCCGACCTGAAGGATCGGCCCTGGACGCCCGTAATTCCCCCCCGACTCCAAGCACTCCACGATGCCGAGCGGGGTGGCACGGTCAAAGACTCCAAGCAGAACCCAGATACCAAAGACATCTTTGCCATCATTCGTGAAAAAGACCTGCTGGTGCACCACCCCTACGACGCCTTTGACGCCTCGGTGGAAACCCTCATTACCACGGCAGCGCGAGACCCGCAGGTACAGGCGATTAAGATGACCCTCTACCGCACTTCCGGCAATTCTCCGATCGTCAGCGCCCTGATGGATGCGGCGGAGAACGGCAAGCAGGTGGCAGCTTTGGTGGAGCTAAAGGCCCGCTTTGACGAGGAGAATAACATTGAGTGGGCTAAGCAGCTAGAGCAGTCGGGCATTCACGTGGTCTACGGCGTGCTGGGGCTGAAAACTCATACAAAAACGCTGCTGATTGTGCGGGAAGAGAGCGTTGGCGAAGCCTCTCCCGCGGAGAATCGCCTGCGCCGCTACGTTCACATCGGCACGGGCAACTACAACCCCAAAACCGCCAAGCTCTACACCGACCTGGGGGTAATGTCCTGCCGGGAAGAGCTGGGGGCTGATTTGACGGATTTGTTCAACTTCCTCACGGGCTTTTCCCGGCAAAAGTCCTACCGCAAGCTGCTGATTGCCCCGGTGACCTTGCGCGATCGCATGATGGCCATGATCCGCCGCGAAATGGAGCACTGCCAGCAGGGAAATCCCGGACGCATCACCGCCAAGATGAACTCCCTGGTGGATCCGGCGATCATTCACCTGCTATACGAAGCGTCCCGGGCGGGAGTAGAAATCGACCTGATTATTCGCGGCATTTGCTGCCTGCGTCCCGGTGTTCCTGGAGTAAGCGATAACATTCGCGTCATCAGCATTGTGGGCCGGTTTTTGGAGCATTCCCGCATCTTTTATTTTGGCAATAACGGTCAGGAAGAAATCTATATCGGCAGCGCCGACTGGATGCCCCGCAACCTAGATCGGCGGGTGGAGGCGGTGACGCCCGTGGAGGATGCTGACCTGAAGGATGAGCTAAAAGAGCTGCTCGATATTTTTCTATCAGATAACCGCCAGGCATGGGAAATGCAGCCTGACGGCAGCTACGTACAGCGGCAGCCGGGGGAGCACGAGCCGGAGCGCAGTGCCCATGAGATTCTGATGCAGCGATCGCTCAAGTAAGCAATTAGCCTGTCCCAAGTTTTTCACTTTTCTCAGACAAGCTGAATTCTGCAAAATTGAAGCCGCTTAAGGCGGTTTCCAGGAAAAATTCTACCCCTAGTTCAACGGTCGGTAGGGGCAAATGGCCATTTGTCCCTACGTCATCGGGTAGAATCATTTTCCCAAGTCTCCTGAAGCAGGTTAATTAAAGCTAACTAATTAATCTACCCTTGGGTCACTTCAAGTATTATTCTCTCATCCAGCTCTTTGAGGAGTTTCTGAAGCAATGCCCTTAACAAAAAGATGTCTTGCGGAATTCATTGGTACGCTCTGGTTAGTGCTGGGCGGCTGCGGTAGCGCCGTGCTGGCCGCCACCTTCACGTCCCCCGATGTGCAGATTAGCGAAAGCGCCCTCTATCCCCTGGGATTAGGCTTCATTGGTGTCTCCCTCGCCTTTGGCTTAACCGTGCTGACCATGGCCTACGCCATCGGCCACATCTCCGGCTGCCACCTCAACCCCGCTGTTTCCTTTGGATTATGGGCCGGGAAGCGGTTTCCGGCGTCGGAGCTGCTGCCCTACATCGTTGCTCAGGTATTGGGGGCGATCGCCGGAGCAGGCATCGTTTACCTGATCGCTAGCGGCCAACCTGAGTTTGCCTTAACTGGGGGCAATCCTCTGGCCACCAACGGCTTCGGTGCTCACTCCCCAGGCGGTTACGGTTTGCTGGCAGCGTTCATTACCGAAGTGGTGATGACCTTCATGTTTTTGATTATCATTTTGGGGGCAACCGACCACCGGGCACCCGCAGGGCTGGCTCCCATCGCCATTGGTCTGGGGCTGACCCTGATCCACCTGATCAGCATCCCAGTAACCAACACGTCGGTCAATCCGGCCCGCAGCACTGGTCCGGCTTTATTCGCCGGGGTAGAGCTGTTTGGTCAGGTCTGGCTGTTCTGGGTCGCGCCCATTCTGGGGGCGATTCTGGCGGGCATCGTTTATTCGACCCTGTTTGAAACCGCCGCCACCGAGGTGGGTCAGCGGGAGAAGGAGCTGGTTTAGCATCGTAGGGTGGGCAGTGCCCACCCCAACTTTGTGGCCCAGATAGAGGCTGCGGTGGGCGGTGCCCCACCCTACTTTTGGGGCCGATTCTCTGGCCAGGTGCAGGCAGGATGCCTACGCGACGGAGGTAAATTTGCTTAAACTCCGCAGAGACTTGTCTAAGCGCTACTCTTAACAGAGTACTGGGTGAAATCACAGCGATTTTGCAGGGTGGGCAGTGCCTACCCCACTGGGGTTTTCGCCAATGAAAAACAGGGTTTGTTTGGCTCATGACGGATACGGCCCTCGCTCGCTTTTGGGAACTGGTTGGCTGGGTATTTGCCCTCAATGAACAGGCGTTTCGGGTGGTGGCGACGCTGCCCCAGGGATTCTGGGTGGCCGTCATCATTGTGTTGATTGCAGGGCTTTCCCAGGCGATCGCCCAGGGGATTATCCTGTTCGTCAACCAGGTGAAGCCGCTGCGCTTCGTCCTCAGCCTGCTGGTCAGCGCCATTCTGTTTGTGGCCGGGTTCTTCTTCCTGGTGCTGAGTACCTGGCTGATTACCCTGCTGCCCTGGAGCGTGTCCCTGTCCTTCGGCGTGCTGGCCACTATTTTGGGGATTGCCTACGCGCCACTGGTCTTTAGCTTCTTGGGGGCACTGCCCTACCTGGGGGTGCCGATTCTGTCCCTCCTGTCCGTCTGGCATTTGCTGGCGATGGTGGTGGGGTTTAGTGCGGTCAGCGAGCTGGGCCTGGGGCTGGCCTTTTGCTATGTGGCCGTGGGCTGGATTGTCCTGCAAATTCTGCAAAACACGGTGGGTCAGCCCATCGCCCGGTTGGGGAGCCGCATCGCCAATGCGGTGGCCGGGGTAGAGCTGGCGACCCATCGACGGGAGATGATGGAGCAGGTGCGCGATCGCCCGGGTGACACCGCTGCTGACCGGAGTTCGGCATGGAGTGAGGAATTTCGCCAGCGCATCACCGAGCTGCGCCAGCGGGCGACCCAGGGCCTTTCTGAAGCTGCAGCGGAAACCCTGGATGCGGTCACGTCAGCGGCTGGGGTTAACTCCGCGTCATCCTCGCCGCCGTCAGCCCCCGCATCTGGATTCATCAAGGGCGGACGTCAGGGCTGGCAGCGCACCCTGCAAACCATTTTGGGATTAATTGGCATCGCGGCGCTAACCCTCGTCATTGTGGTGGTGCTACGCCCGGTGCGGGAGTGGTGGTTTGGCTGGTACGACAATTTGCCTGGGGTGCTGCGCTTTATCTTCAGTCTGGCGTGGATTGGCCTGGTGGCGCTGGTGGTGGCCGGACTGCTGGCCCCGCTGGAAACCCTGGGCTGGTGGGCCGGTTGGTACGACGACGAGATCGACACCACGGTCAATGCTGGCGAGCTAGCGACGTCAGTCACGTCAGCCGGGGGGCAGGCTGCTACCATTACGCGCTACGTGGTATATCTGGACGGCATTGGCAAATCCACCTTTGAGTACCTTCCGGATATCGAGGAATTTCTCGCTACCCTGGCCCCAGCCCTGCCCGATCACGTGGCCTTGATCCGCGGCATCATGCCCTACTCGGTGATCAACAATCCGCTGGATGAGGACCGGCCCCTGGCGTTTCTGTGGAAAGCGGCGGATAAGGCCCGCTTTGGCAATCCCGCCGCCCTGCTGGGGCTGCTGGTCAACATTCGCAACGTCTTGGTGGTAGGGGTTTCTGCCGATAAGCGCTATGGGCCGCTGTATAACCAGGGAATTGCCCAGGTGGTCTTCAACGGGCTGATTAAAAACGGCTACGAAATCGGCAGCGGCACACCGATTACGCTCGTCGGCTACAGCGGCGGCGGCCAGATGGCCTGCGCCTGTGCGCCCTTCCTGAAGCGGGCCTTGAGCGCTCCCATCGACGTCATTTCCCTGGGTGGCGTGATCAGCGGCAACTGCAATGTTCTCAAGCTGGAGCAGCTCTACCACCTCGTCGGAGACAAAGACAAAGTAGAGCGCATCGGCCCCGTCATGTTTCCCGGACGCTGGCCGATCTTTCCCCTGTCCTACTGGAACCGGGCCAAGCGGCGAGGCAACATCTCAATTTTCTCCATGGGGCCGACGGCGCACCAGGTGCCGGGGGGCATCCTCGACCCGGATCTGATGCTGCCCGACGGTCGCAGCGCCCTGCAGCAAACCATTGACTACATCAAAGCCATCCTGCGGGGCGACCTGCTGCCGGAGCCTGTCTTCAGCGCCATCACCCCCAGCAATTACGATCGCTACCGCAAAGCCCCGTTTAACCGGCCCGAATACTATCCGCTGCAGTCCGCCATCGCGTCAGACCTGTATCAGCCCATTGCCCCCTGGATGGGGCGGCTGATCCTGCCGGAGCGGGACAAGCGATCGCAGGTGAACGGTGCCCTGCTGGAAGTCCACCACGCCCCGGCGGACTATCGCCACCTAGTTGGGACAGTGGTAGCCCTGCGGTGGAGCCATCATCCGGCGGTGCAGCGGCGGGTCAAAGCCGTGACCAAAGACCTCCACTTCAGCGCCGATGCCGAATATACCAGCGTCTATGAGGGCCTGGTGCACCCCGATCGGCTCAACCACTGGCAGCAGGTTGACCCGCTGGAATCCCTGGCCGGTTCTCACCCAGTCAACGACATCATGGTGATGCTGCCCGGTCCGGTCGAGGTCGAACCGCAGACGGGCATGGCGGCAGACGATACCCATGCCGATGCGCTGTATGTCGCCAGTGAACCCGTCCAGATCACCGGGCGACACTACGGCCTGGTGCAGTTTGTCCATGCCATTGGGGGCGATCGCTACCAGGTGGTCCACTTCAACCGCCATTCTCGCCAGTTTGACGGTCCGCGGGCAGTGGTGGCCATGCCCCCCGTGGTGGCGGATCAGAACAACTGCTTCAACTCCTCCCGACAGGACATTGAGAAGTCGCCCTTAAACGAAATGGGCTGGTACATCTACGGCGCTGCCGATGCGGCGGGGCGGTTTGTGGTGCAGGCCCTCGCGCCGCGATCGCTGCTTACCCTCCAGCCCGATCGGGTGATCTTCGGGCGAAAGGCGGCGTATCAGCACATCCGCCAGGAAACCTGGGCCGATCTGGAGGCAAAGAAGGGGCATATTGCCTCAGTGCTCTGCACCGCGCGAGACAACGGCACCCCGGCAGCGATCCAGGGGGCGGTTGACGAATGGCCAGAGGGTACCCGCGCCCTGGTGCTGCACGTCTATGGCGGCATTGGCGGCAATAAGCGGGAGCCCGCCGCCCAAGCCCCCATTTTCTTCGGCCACTTTGCCTATGGGGTGGCCACGGTGGTGCGGGAGCCGCTGACGGAGGATCTGCGCTTCGACATCTGCTACCACCAGGTTTACACCCACAATCCCGACGGACTGGTGGCGGGGACGCTGCACTGGTCGCGCTATATGGGCGATCGCCAGTTTGGCTGGGTGGGGGTGCGGCCCGTGTGCGACCTGCTGGTGAAGCTGGACAGCTTTACGGGCTGGTATGAAATGGACGGGGAACGGCGATCGCCCCTCTCCAGCATGGTAAATCAGCTCACGGCGATGACCGCCCGCTACCGCATCGGCGACGGCACTGGAGGCACCTACGTCGGCCCCGCTAACAACTGTTCCCAAGATTCAAATCAAGCCCTGTTTGCCACCCTGGATCGGATGGAAAGCGCCATTCAGGCCAACGCCGACTGGCTCCTGCAGTGGATGGCCCATCAACCCCACCAGGCCACCCGCCTCCGGCAAGCCGTGCAGCTAGGAGCCGATTTGCAGCAAGTACTTCAGCCCTTTGGTTCCCCCCGCGCCGATTGGGAGCAGAACGAATACAACCTGGGCAGCACCCTGGAGGATGAACCCATCCGCAACCTGATAATGGGGCTGGGAAGCTGGCGCACCCTGCTGCCCCGCAAAGCGAGTGACACCGTCGTAAAGGTTTTCCTGGACTATGGAGCCTCGGTGTGGGTCCTCCGCACCAACCAGATTGGCGGCCTAGACCCCGATATTGAACCGATCGCCCCAATGACCCTTTGACGCTCTCCGGCCTCAAGAAACGGGAATTTCTGGCTCAGCGACTCATCATCATCATTAAAAATGAGAGCGATCGCGCGATCGCCCTCATCCAGTATCCCGAACCATCGGTTATTGACTATTCAAGCAATGGCCCGCCAAACCCGGAAAACTTCATACGTCGGGAAGACACTAGGGTGGAGTGCGCCCCCCAGCGGTGGTTCCACACTCAAACCTTAGCCCGTAGGGCTACGCTTAGGTTGTCGTTCAGGAAATGAGCTGGTACCGCTCGGTGAGCTTGCTCAACTGCTGCACCATCAGGCTGAGGAACAGCCCCACGTCGGTAACGACGCCCACCGATTCTACCGAGCCGCGATCGCTCAGCTTGGTGACCACAGCCGGGTTAATGTCCACGCACACCAGCTTCACCCCGGCGGGCGTCATATTACCCACGCCGATGGAGTGGAGCATGGTGGACAGCATCAGAATCATGTCCGCATCTTGAATCAGCCGGGCATATTCCTCCTGGGCTTCGATCAGGTTCATTTTGGTGTCGGGTAGGGGACCGTCGTCGCGGATGGAGCCCGCAAGGGAGAACGGCACACTGTGCTTAACGCACTCGTAGAGGACGCCGCTTTGCAGCACACCCTGCTCAACGGCGGCGGCAATGCTGCCACAGCCCCGAATGGCGTTGATGGCCTTGAGGTGGTGCCGGTGGCCGCCCCGCACGGAGACGCCCCGCTGCATGTCCATCCCCAGGGAGGTGCCCATCAGCGCCTGCTCAATGTCGTGGACGGCGATCGCGTTCCCCCCCAGCAGCACATGCACGTAGCCTTCCCGAATTAGATGGGCCAGGTGTTCGCCGCCGCCCGTGTGGATGACCACTGGCCCCGCCGTGACCACCACCTTGCCGCCCTGGTCGCGAATGCGGCGCAGATCCCAGGCAATTTGCTCCACCACCAGCTCCACCCGCCGCTCGCTGGAGACACCAGAACCCATGAAGCTAAACTCCTGGGCGTTGCGCTGGTCGCGGGACTCGGTTTTGCGGACGGTGCGGATGCCCTCGACGCCGACCACGACCTGTTCTCCCTGCTGCAGGTCGCGAATGAGCTTGCAGTGGGCGGTTGGAGTAGACGGGGTGAGATGGACGGCGATCGCCCCATCCATGCGCTGGTTCTGCACGCGAATCCACGTACCGTCCACCAGCACTTCAGTGGGATAAATGGTGGTGACGTAGAAATCGTCGGGGGCGACCCCGTCCTGGGGCGCAGCCTCTAGCTGCACGTTGGTCACTTCCCTGGGCACCGCCACCGCACCGATATCGATGAGCTGGCTCATGATTTCTTCCATCACCCCGTGGCTGGGGGCCGAGATGCGGATGTCGGCTGCTGACACGTCCTGACGCTGCTCCCCCAGGTTGAAATTGAGCACCTGGAAGCTGCCGCCACCTTCTACGACCAGATCCAGGGCCCGGTTGATCAGCCCAGAATCCAGCAGGTGCCCCTCCAGCTTGATGGTGCGGCTCTCCACGGTGGCCCCGGTGTGGGGTTCCTGCTGGCGGGGCTCGGTGACCCGCAGCGTGAGGCACTTGGCCGCGCCGCCAGCCTTGAGAAATTCAGTTAGGGGAGTTTCAATGACGCTAAAGCCAACGTCGGCCAGCCGCTGCTTGAGGTCGCCGCTGGCCTGATTCATCACCAGCGTGCGATCGACATTGACCGCATTGCAGGCAAAGTTAACGGCATCGACCTCGCTAATGGCGATGCGCTTTGCCTCGGGTACCCGTATCTCAATCAGCCGGTTAGAGTAAGCATCGAAGGCAGGCGGGTAGTAGAGCAGGTAGCCGTCGCTGAGGGGGCAGAAGCAGGTATCGAGATGGTAAAACCGTTCGTCCATCAGCCGCAGCGACAGAACTTCTGTGTTTAGCCACTGGGCCAGGTAAGGATGGGAGTCGAGTTCAGAGCGGAACCCATATCCAGCCCAGAGCCAGCGACCTTCCCGGTCGAGCAGGGCATCTCCGGCTCCTTCGAAGGGAAGACCGCGGGGCAGCTCATGGACAGTGTAGCCCTGCTCCTCAAACCACTGCTTGAAAAACGGCTCTTCTCCCTGGCGCTCGGGATGGAAAAAGCGGCTGAGCACTACCGTGTTTCCCAGCACCAGTCCGGCATTGGCGGTAAACACCATGTCGGGCCAGCCCAGTTGGGGCTTGACGAGTTCAACCGTTGCGTGCTCGGTCAAGACCTGGTAGAGCTTGTTCCACTGCTCTTCTGCGCGATCGCGCGATGACCGGTGTACGTTGCCCTCCATCCAGGGATTAATGACGTAATCCACGTCATAGTGGTGGGGCGGGCACATGAGGATACGAACCGAAGTCTTCATAGTAGAATTTTGACCCAAGACAGATTTTAGACAGATGCGACCC
The DNA here is from genome assembly GCA_050331615.1 of Elainellaceae cyanobacterium. GTDB lineage: Bacteria > Cyanobacteriota > Cyanobacteriia > CAKZMO01 > CAKZMO01 > JAYKGU01. Next base: position 16,245 of record JBHJGR010000157.1, on the reverse strand, counting down.
GACCACCTCAACTTGCCGCTAGGGCAGGCCAGCAGTCGCTTCAAAACTGACAATTTCTAGCGTTACGCTTTCGCGTTAGGAACGCTCAAGAGGTGTGGAACCCCCGCGTTGCGGGGGTTCCACACTCAAACCTTAGCCCGTAGGGCTATATTCTATTACATCTATACCATTCATTAAGTACCTGAACATAAATAAAGCAATTGGGGTGCACCTCCCGGCGGGGGCACACCCCTCCATAGCGTTGTTGATTTGTGGCTACCTACTTTTGAGCAGTTTAGGTTACCTGTTCTTGGGGGTGCGCCTTAAAAATTTCCCAAATCGGGGGAAATATCTGCGCTTTTTGCCAAAGTTTATTAAGATGCGAAGGAGGCAGACGGTTTGCCCCTATCAGGAGTGCATGGTTTCGATTTACCCTCATCCAGCGGTATCCATGACCTCACTGCGGCAGCAGCTTTATCCAACTTTACGGGCGATCGCTCAAGAAGCCAGCACGCTTGACTTACTTCTGCGTCAGACGCTTAGCCTCCTGGCGGGCACCCACCGGGCAGAAGGGGCGCTTTGGGTGGAAAGGCAGTCTACGCTGACTGGGGTAGGGCGGGCCTACATCACTGCCGCCGCTAGCCGCTGGTGTGACTTAGGGGATGCCTCAGCCAAAGCACTTCAGGCAGTTGGGGGCGATTGCCCAACCCTGCATCACCCACTCTATAATAGCGCAGATGCCCCCTCCCCATCAGCGAGTGCCAGCGGCGGGGCTGGCCTGCCGCCAGTGCGGCGATTTCGTCCCCAGGCGTTGCCTCAGTGGCTAGTGCAGCAGCAGCGATCGCCCCAAACAATCCAGCTGGCAAACGGTAACCTCATCGTCCCTGTCCTCAGCCTTGGTTCATCTCAAGCGTCACTCGCGTCATTGGGAAATATTCAGGGGGCCTCACCAGGTACTGACTCGTCTCCTCCTGTCCTGCAATTTGTGCTGCAACTGCACCGCCCCCCTAGTGCAAAGAGCCAAACTTCTGACGGGACCCCTCACGGCTGGAGCGCCGAAGAGGTGGCATCGCTGGAAGCAGTGGCCAGTCAGATCCTCCTCCTGTGCGACAGCGCCCGCCTGCGGTACAGCCTGGACCAGTCCCAGCGCCATGCCGCGCTGGTGGGTCGCATCAGCCATCTGCTCAACTCCGTGCTTTCCCCCGACGATGTGGTGCGCCGCATTCTGGCAGAGCTGGGGCAAACTATCCGCTGCGATCGCTGTCTGATTGTCGATTTGCGCCACGACGAGGCCAACGTCCTCTCTCTCTGGAACCGCCCCCGCCAGCCCCTCCGTCCGCTAGATCTGACCCACCACACCCCAGCTCTTTGGCGGGAGGCCGTTGATCTGGTGCTGCAGGGAGCCGCCTCCTATCTGGAGCTGGACTTGCCGGAAGGGTCAGAGAAAGTGGCATCAAAAGTGGCATCAAACGGGGCGATCGCTGCAAATGGCTCCCCGTCCAAATCAGGATTTGACTCGCTGGAAGGCTGGTTGGCGGCCTGCGGTGCCCGCTCAGCTCTGACAGTGCCTATTTTTATCCAGGAAGAGTATTTCGGCATGATCGTGCTGCTGTCCCACCGGTCGGATCGGGCCTATCAGGTCGATGAGCTGCAGATGATTGGTCGGGTAGCCGATCAGGTGGCGATCGCCCTCAAAACGGCTCGCCACTATCCCATCGCTGCTGTTCACGCTAACTTGCTGAAGCGTTCCCACGTTCTGCGCCCGCTCAATGATTTGGAGGATAGGCTGACCCTACTGCTGACTCGCCCTTCCCTGGAGCAGGAACTGGAGCAGTTGAGCACCAAAGCCATGCAGGCGACCCACGACCCGTTTAGTATCGCGCTTTGTGACCTTGACTACTTCAAGCTGATTAACGACACCTACGGAGCTGCCGTCGGCGATGAGGTTTTGAAGCACCTGGCGGAAAAGATGCAGCGCTACCTCCGGCGCGGCACACCCCTCTATCGATACGGTGGTGAAGAATTTGCCGTGCTCCTGCCAGAAACGGTCTTACCGGAAGCGGTCAACGTGGCCGAACGACTGCGCCGTCTGATTCGCTCCCAGGCCGTGACCACTACCGCTGGCGGGCTAGAGGTGACGGTTAGCTTTGGGGTGGCCCAGCAGGATGTGACCCGCGATACCTGTGCTGAGGACGTGCTGCGGCGGGCCGAGGCCGCCCTTGCCAACGCCAAACGGCAGGGGCGCGATCGCGTCGAGGCGATCGCACCAGTTAATGGCCCTAGCCAATAGCTGCAGCCCTATGGGCTTAGGTTGGTAGGCCCCCTCCCTATGACCTAAACCAGAGAGTATTACATTCTTTGAAGTTTCCCAGGTTTTTGCAAAATCCGGCCAAACCGCTGCTGTAGACTAATAGCAATTTGCAGAATAGATTTAGGTTTCAGCCTTTTGAAGTCGATTTAGCCTGAGATTATTTATTGACTCTGGCTCTAGTCTGCTTCGGCTGGCTGTCCGCACTTATCATATAGTTTTGGATAGGAGTCTCTATTCAATGTCTCATTCCGTCAAGATCTATGACACCTGCATCGGCTGCACCCAGTGCGTCCGCGCCTGCCCTACCGATGTTCTAGAAATGGTGCCTTGGGATGGTTGCAAGGCATCTCAAATCGCGTCGTCTCCCCGCACCGAAGACTGTGTCGGCTGCAAGCGATGCGAAACGGCTTGTCCAACCGACTTTTTGAGTGTTCGGGTTTACCTGGGCGCAGAAACAACCCGGAGCATGGGGCTTGCCTACTAAGAACCTATCCGAAAATCCTTTTGGGTTGAGATAGGCTTTGGGATCACCACCTATCGGCTTTGTAGGCAACTGTTTTTGTTTTTGGAGTCGTCTGAATTCAATCTAAGGGGCATCTGCCCCTTTTTTTGTTTATCGACGACCCCGTACTCATACCGTTTTTCTGTGAGGCTGCACACAACAAGGGGCTTAAGCCCCCTGTCTGTCCGGACCTTTCCTATGCGTCTTCATGCAAAATTGGTATCAAGTACTTAGAAGCAGCTTTTAGAAAAAGTATTCGGCGTGCCCATGCGCATCCTGCTAGTAGAAGACGACGAAACGTTGGCTGAGGCGCTAGTTTCAACCCTGGCTGCCCAATATTACGCAGTGGACCGGGCTGCCGATGGCGAAATGGGTTGGGAGTATATCCAGGCGGCCAAGTACGACCTGATTGTGCTGGACTTGAACCTACCCTGCCTAGACGGCATTCAGCTTTGCCAAAAGCTGCGGCAGCATCAGCACGATGAACCGGTGCTCATCCTGGCGGGTGAGTCGAGCAGCCGCGACAAGGTGCGTGGGCTAGATGCCGGGGCTGACGACTACATCACCAAACCCTGCTCCACCGACGAGCTGCTGGCACGGGTGCGGGCACTGCTGCGCCGTCAGGGAACCTCTCCGAAAAGTCCAGTGATTACCTGGGGCGAGTTTTGCCTGAATCCAACGGCCTGTGAGATTACCTTTCAAGGAAAGCTGCTCTCGCTGACACCAAAGGAATACAGCCTGCTGGAGCTTTTTCTGCGCCACCCCTCGCGGGTGTTCAACAGCAACGTCATTTTGGGACATATCTGGGCATTTGACGATGCGCCTGGCCAGGAAACGGTGCGGGCCCACATCAAGCGGCTGCGCCGGAAGCTCAAGTCAGCCGGTGCCGCTGACATTATTGAAACCATTTACGGCATTGGCTATCGGCTGAGCGATGCGGCGGCGACGCCTGCCCCAGAGGTGACGGAGGCCGTTTCCCCCCCGCCAACAGCCGTAGCCCCGTCCACGTCTAAGTCCGCTTCTAAGCCCCCGTCTGAGTTCACCCCCGTTGCTGCAGCGGCGGCGGCTGAGGCCCGTGCAATGGCGATCGCCGCCTGGGAGCGCTTCCGAGAACCTACTCTGGCGCGAGTGGCCATGCTGCAGGAGGCCATGACCGCCCTCCGACAGGATGCCTGCTCGGAGACGTTGATAACCCAGGCTCAACAGACTGCCCATAAGCTGGCCGGTTCCCTGGGAATGTTTGGGTTTGCCGAAGGCTCAAAGTTAGCCCAAGCCCTTGAGCAGCTTCTGAAGGCCAGTGAGCCAGCGGCGAAAATAGCCCAGATGGAGGCCCTGGTTGTGTCGCTCCAGGAGCGGCTGCATCAGCCGCCCGAGGGAGGCGAGGGGACCTTTGAGCTCAAGCCCGTGTCTGGCAGCCGGATATCAGACGGCGAAGCATCTTTTAGAAGTGAGATGAAGCGGGTGCTGATGGTAGATCGGCGTGGGGCGATCGCCCCCGACTTCCACACCACCGCCCAGAGGGCAGGCATCGCCATCGAGCTGGCGGAAACCATCGATCAGGCCAGAGCGATCTTAGGCCAGAACCTGCCGGATGGCGTGCTGATCGACCCAACCATTGCTCCCACCCTGGAGACCGGGCTGGCCTTTCTTGCTGACTTAGCCGAGCGGTTTCCGTCGCTGCCCGTCTTAACCTACAGCGCCCAGGATAGCCAGAGCGATCGCCTGGCCGTGGTCCGCCATCGGGGCAGCACCTTCCTCTCCAAGGCCCTGCCGCCGTCCCAGGTAGTGCAGTCCCTGCTTCAGGCCCTCGACCCCGTGCTGCAGCCGACCCAGCCCACCGTACTGGCCGTCGATGATGATCCGGTTGTGCTTGATCGCCTGGCCCAGCTATTGCCCAAGTGGGGCATTCGGGTGGTGTCTCTGGCCGACACCCAGGAGTTCTGGAGCCTGCTGTCGGCCACGAGCCCCGACCTACTCATTCTCGACATTGAAATGCCCTACGCTAACGGCATTGAGCTCTGCCAGATTGTCCGCAATGACAGCACCTGGAGTTCGCTGCCCATCCTGTTTCTCTCATCGCGGCAGGATGCCGAAACCATTCACGAAATCTATCGCATCGGGGCGGATGACTACGTCCACAAGCCGTTTACCGAACCTGAACTGGTGGCGCGCATTTTCAATCGGCTCGAACGCAATCGACTGTTGAAAAACTTAGCGGAAATTGACCAGCTAACTGGGTTGCTCAACCGCCACTACGGTATCAACAAGCTGAAGCACTACCTGGATCTGTCAACTCGCTATCAGCAGGAGATGAATCTGGTGATTTTGGATATCGATCAGTTTCGCCAGGTCAATGACAGATATGGGTATGACTGGGGCGATCGCGTCCTCCAGTGGCTGGCGAATCTGGTCAAACAAATCGTCCGCACCGGAGACATCACCGCCCGGTGTGGGGGCGATGAGCTGATGATTGGGCTGTACTGCTGTAGCCAGTCCGATGCCCTTAGTCGCTTCTCCCAACTGCTGCAGCGACTCCGGCAGGAGGTGTTCGAGCACCCGACTCAGCCGGGTTCCTGCCAAATTACCTTTAGCGCTGGCATTGCCGCCTTCCCAAAATGCGGCAGCGATTTTCAAGCCCTTTACCGGGCCGCAAACCACGCCCTCCAGCAGGCCAAGGCCGGGGGCGGTAATCATATTGAACTGGCATGTAGCCCGACGGGCTAAGGTTTGAGTGTGGAACCCCCGCGTCGCCGGGGGTTCCACATTTCTTGAGTGTCCTAACGCGAAAGCGTAACGCGATAGCGGGAAACAGGTGCAGCATGAAACGGATTCTGGTGATCGACGACGAAGCGGATATTCGCGAGATTGCCCAGGCTAGCCTGGAAATTACCACGGCGTGGGAAGTGATGACGGCGGCCTCGGGGGAAGAGGGGGTGGCGATCGCCGTATCTGCTCAACCCGACGCGATTCTGCTGGATGTGAGCATGCCGGGCGTTGATGGGGTTGCCGCCTCCCGTCAGCTCCGGCAAAACTCGGCCACCTGCCACATCCCCGTGATCTTCCTAACGGCCCAGTCAGAAGCAGCCGAGCGATCGGTCTACGAGGCGATGGGGGGGACGGCTGTGGTGATGAAGCCCTTCGATCCGGGCACTCTGGCCGCACAAATCAAGCGGGCTCTGGCCTGGACCGACTAATGGGAGTCCCTGTCCGGCTGTTGGCTGATCATGACCCTCGTCTGCCTGCAGCCTGCGAGCCAGCGGATTAAACTATGAGGGCACGTTATCCAGATGCGATCGCCCCGTGAGTCTATTACCCAAAAAACTGCGCGCCTGGTTCCCCGACCTGGACACCCGCGTTTGGATTTTAGCCGGGGGACGGCTCCTCTCCCAGCTCGGCAACGGGTTTACCCTCTTCTATGCCCCCATCTTTTTTGTCAATCAGGTCGGCCTGTCGGCGACTGCGGTGGGCATCGGTTTGGGCAGCGGCTCCATTTCGGGCGTGGTGGGTCGCTTTTTGGGCGGGTCGGCTGCCGACTCACCCCGCTGGGGGCGGCGCAAAACCCTGCTCTGGTCGGCGGCGATTTCAGCCCTGGCTGACGTGGCCCTGGCCAGCGCGGTCAATCTGCCCACCTTTATCCTGGGAAATTTGCTGATGGGGCTGGGCATTGGGCTGTACTGGCCCGCCACCGAAGCCGTTGTCGCCGACCTCACCAGCGATCATCAGCGCAACGAGGCGTTCGCGCTGGTGCGCCTGGCCGACAGCCTGGGGCTAAGCCTGGGAATTGTGCTGGGCGGTGCCCTGATTGAGCTGACGGGACAGTACCGCGCCCTGTTTGTGATCGACGGCCTGACCTACCTGCTGTTCTTCGCCATTATCTACGGGGCGATCGCCGAAACCCTGAATCCTCAGACCTCCCATACCCAAATTCTGGCTGGCTGGCGCACGGCCCTGGGCGATCGCGTTCTGCTCATCTACGCTCTGGTGAATGTCCTGTTCACGACCTATCTGGCCCAGGTACAGAGCAGCCTGCCCCTCTACTTTGCCAACTTCGCCGGGGCTGGGACTGGCTTTTCCACCGCCCGCATCAGCGGCCTCTTCACTGGCCACGTCATCCTCACGGCCCTCTTCCAGCTTCCCGTTGCCCGTTGTCTCAACCGCCTGCGCCGCACCCAGGCCCTGGGGATCTCGGCCCTGCTGTGGGGAGTGGGGTTTTGCCTGGTCTTTGCTACTGGGACCTTTTCTGGACAAACGCTCCTCTGGGCCGCGGCGGCGCTGGCGGTACTGGCGATCGCCACGGTTACCTACCTGCCCTCGGCCTCGGCCTTTGTGGTCGATATTGCGCCCGAGTCCCTGCGGGGGGTGTACCTTTCGGTGAATTCCCAGTGCTGGGCGATCGGCTACTTTATCGGACCGCCCATCGGCGGCTGGGCTTTGGATCAGACGCCCCTCGTTGCCAACGGCATCTGGCTGGTGCTGGCCCTGAGCGTACTGGCCCTAGTCGGTATCCTGGTGGGATTGGAGCGACGAATGGCGGCTGAGGAACGGTGAGGAATCAGATGGGAGAAACCCAGATTGAGAAATGATTGGAGATAGGCGGTGAGGCAGATTCATGTCGTGGGAGTGGGCCTGGATGGGGCAGATGGGCTGGCGGCGGCGGTGCGATCGCTCATCGAGCGGGCGGCGGTGCTGGTGGGGAGCGATCGCCAGCTAGCCCATTTTCCAGAAAGTACGGCGACCCGACTGCCCATTACAGACCTGGCGGCGGTCCTGGCGGCGGCGCAGCGTTGGGTCGCGCAGGGGAGTGCTGCGGCGGCAGACGGAGAGCTGCCAACAATGGTCATTTTGGCTTCAGGCGATCCGCTGTTCTTCGGCGTTGGGCGACTGCTGCTGGCCCACCTAGACCCCGATTGGCTCACCTTCCATCCCCACCCCAGCTCCATCCAGCTTGCCTTTAGCCGGATCAAGGTACCGTGGCAGGATGCTCGCGTGGTCAGTGCCCACGGGCGATCGCTAGATGACCTGATTACCGCACTGAAGTCGGCACCGGAAAAGGTGGCCGTGCTCACCGATGGAGAAAACACGCCCCAGGCGATCGCCCGACTGGTGGCCGCCTTGGACCTGCCCACGACCTACCAAATCTGGGTCTGCGAGAATTTGGGCGGAGCCGACGAGCGGATTCAGGACTACTGGCCCGAGGACCTGGCAGAGCTGCCCCGGCCAGCGCCCGCAGCCCTCAGCGTGGTGGTGCTGCTGCGCCAGGAGGGGGGTGCCAATTCTCCCCCGAGCCGACTGCCCCTGGTCGGAATTGCCGATGCCGACTTTGCCAGCTTTCGCGATCGCCCCGGCCTGATGACCAAGCGGGAGGTGCGGCTGCTGGTGCTGGGAGAACTGGCGCTGGTGTCGGGCCAGGTGGTGTGGGACATCGGGGCGGGGACCGGGTCTGTTTCAGTGGAGGTGGCGCGGCTGTGCCCTGATAGCCAGGTTTACGCCATTGAGAAGCGTCTGGCGGGCATAACGCTCATCCGGCAAAACGTCCAGCGATTTCAGCTTGCCAACGTCATCCCGGTTGAAGGTAGCGCTCCAGAGGTTTTAGCGAGTCTGCCCCGACCCGATCGCGTCTTTATCGGGGGGAGTGGGGGCCGTCTCCCGGCAGTATTGGACGGTTGTGAATTGGCGATCGCCCCCCGGGGAATTGTCGTGCTGGCGCTGGCGACGGTGGAGGGACTTGCGGCAGTGATGCACTGGCTCGCCCATCGGCCTGAATCTGCCACCCGATGGCACTTCCGTCTGCTCCAGGTGCAGCTTTCGCGATCGCTGCCGATAGGAACGCTGACCCGCTTCCAGCCCCTCAATCCGGTGACTCTCGTAACTCTGGAAAGGGGGTAGTTCCAGAACTTTTGCATCCCGTGATGCTTGCAGCTAAAACGGCGCGAGCTACTCGTCTTCGTACTCGTCTTCGCCGTCGTACTCGTCGTCGTACTCGTAGTGCCCGGCCCCATTTTCGGTGTGTTCTTTGTCAAGCTTGACCAACTGGATGTGCTTGTATCCCAGCTTGATTTCAAACTCGTCTCCCGGCTTCAGCCCCATTTTTTCGGTGTAGGTTGAGCCGATGACAATTTGACCATTTTTATGGACGCTGACGCGATAGGTGGGTTCGCGCCCCCGACCATCTTTTGCACCGTCTGACCCGATTGGCGTACCGCTTGCCGTTAAAACTGCCTCAATAAAGTCGCCCAGATTGACGCGGGTTTGGTTGTCTTTGCCAACGGTGTAATAGCCACACAGCATGGCCTTCTCACGCTTGGGTAAATGGGAAAGTTCCTTAACCTTTTGAAGCAGCGCTTTCCCAGTTAATGGAGTTGATGCAGGCTCAGTCATTGTGTTCAAAGCATCCTCAGTAATCCTAGGGGAACAAAGGACTAATAAAGTCCCTTCTAATATAGAGTATAGGAACAGATTTTACCAACAAAATTCCAGTTTTTATTCCCTAGCGATCGCCCTAGGATTTGGCCGGAATCTCATCTCTCTGCCCGCTTTTCTCTGCCTGCTTTTCATTTAGGCGGACGATTAACTTTCTAGGCTGGGTCATGATTGGGAGGGTTAAAGCTCCGTTTTTTGAGCCGATAAGCCCTTTCTCATAATCACCTCAAAACCGCAGGGCGACCTAAGCTGAAAGCCCAGGACAGAGTGGACCGTTTGGGATAGCTCAAGCCGTCATGGGGTGCGTCTGTGCCGACTGAAATCTCTGCGAAAATCGGCTGCAATCAAAGTCCGGGAGGCGAAAGGTGAAGTGAGTCTGTTTTAGGGTCTATCTGAAAACTCGCTAGATTTTTTAGAACCCCAGAACTTACGCACTGCGTGCGGCGTCCTGGGGTTCTGGGTGGTTTTGGGGGTGGTGCGTGCCACAAAACCACTAAATTGCGTAGGCCCTAAATCCAAAACCTCACAGGTTTTTCAGATAGGTTCTTAGGAGTAAGTACTTATCAAAACTTGATTGCTTCCTTACGAAAGCTTGATACTGAGTACAATAAGATGTGTTGCCATTGCTGCCTGTTCCATCGCCTATCCCGTCATCGCCCATGAAAGTTCAATTTGCGATCGCCCGCCACAACCCGACCCAGGGTTCATTTTCCCAGACCTACGTGCTGGAGGTAGAACCAGGGCAAACAATTTTAGACTGCCTCGACCGCATTAAGTGGGAGCAGGATGGTACCCTGGCCTTCCGCAAGAACTGCCGCAATACCATCTGCGGTAGCTGCAGCATGCGCATCAATGGTCGCTCGACCCTGGCGTGTAAAGAAAATGTCGGGCAGGAGCTGGCTCGCCTGCAGCGCATAGCGGCGGCGGCTCCCACGATGGGAACAGGCTCCCCCACGACCAGCGGTGACCCTCTAGTCAACGGCGGGGCGGCGTCCGGCGCACCATCCGAAATTCAGCCGCTTCCCACCATCACCATCGCGCCCATGGGCAACATGCCCGTCATCAAAGACCTGGTGGTCAACATGCAGAGCTTCTGGGACAACCTGGAGGCGGTAGAACCCTACGTGAGCAGCCAGTCCCGCCAAATCCCCGAGCGGGAATTTCTGCAGACCCCGGCAGAGCGCGATCGCCTCAACCAAACCGGCAACTGCATTCTGTGCGGCGCGTGCTACTCCGAGTGCAACGCCCGCGAGGTCAGTTCTGACTTTGTTGGTCCCCACGCCCTGGCCAAAGCCTACCGCATGGTGGCCGACTCACGGGATGAGCGCACCGAGCCCCGCCTAGAGCAGTACAGTAAAGGTATCCAGGGGGTTTGGGGCTGCACCCGCTGCTACTACTGCAATGAGGTTTGTCCGATGGGAGTGGCCCCAATGGATCAAATCGGCAAGATTAAGCAGGAAATTCTGAGCCGCAGCGACGCTTCCGCTAGCCGCCCCATCCGCCACCGCAAGGCTATGGTCGATTTGGTGAAGCAGGGGGGATGGGTAGACGAACGCAAGTTTGGCATTACCGTGGTGGGCAACTATTTTCGGGATTTGCGCGGCCTGGCTAGTCTGGGACCGCTGGGCCTGCGCATGCTGCTGCGGGGTAAGTTTCCCCTCTCGTTTGAACCTTCGGAGGGGACGCAGGAGGTGCGATCGCTCATCAACGCCGTTAAGGCCGCCGACCGCTCCTCCGTTTCCACTTAAGTAGGTGGCCATAACTAAACGACGCGATGGTGGGGCGCACCCCACTTGCGTCTATTTATGTCCAAGCAATTAAAGCGGTTTCCCCATATCTATTGCGATAAAAAGTAATCAATGAAATGTGAATTTATTTCTACGTTTTGAGGCGCTTAATGTACTTTTGATATAGAGTCCTCCTTACCACGACGCCTCTTCAGGGTCTGCAGGAATATTTACGAACCGCATCTGTTGTCGCTTATGTTTGTTCGCTTCTTCAACTGATCGACGCAAGTATTTGAGTGTAGGCCCCCCGCGCCGTGGCGGTCCTACACCGCTTGAATGTCTTAACGCGAAAGCGTAACGCTGTACAGCAATATAATTCGGTACAATCAGGACCAAAAGGGTGCTTTGTTCACGCCAGCTAGATTTGAGAGCAGATTGGTTCCAAGTGGATATTTCCCCATTTCAAAACCGGGCCAGGCCACTGCGGATAGGTCGAAGGCGGCGGGGGGAACTCTACCCATGAGTTAGGTCGCTGCGACGCTATGTTTTTTTCTCAGGGCGAATTGGATGACGAGGAGCATGGGCGAGCTGCGCCAGGTGCTGCCATGAATCCTTTAGGCGATCGCCACTACCGGACCCGCTTTAACGAGGCGCTGGATGCTCTGGTGGTGCTGAACGCCGAGGGGCGGTGCCTGGATGTCAACCCTGCGGCCTGTAGGCTGCTGGAAATTGCCCCCGATGCGCTAGGGAGCGGTCCCCGATGGGGCAGCGGCTCCGCTGGTGAGGCAGCGGCGGCTTTGTTGCCGGCTGATGTGAAGCCGCTCTCGACCCAGATGCTGCCGCGGACACTGAAATGGCAGGGGTCCGATGGCGATGTGTGTCACCTAGAGTGCTTTGTGGTTCAGCCCCTGAGAGCAGGCTGCCATCTCATCGCTCTGCGGGACGTCACCGCTCGCGATCGGGCCGAGGATCAGGTGCGATCGCTCCAACAGGCGCTGGCTGGGCTGGCCGAGGAATGCCTCTGTACGCTTCATCATCCCCACCCGGGGGGCAATTCCCATCCGCCCCAAGCTCCATTCTTGGAAACCCTTGCCAGGGAGCGGCAGCTCTGGCTCGTCCTCAGCCCCGCCGCTCGTCAGGCCAACCGCCCGGCTGAGGACAGCAAACAGCTCCAGCCTGCGCCTCGAGAGTTCTTTGACTCAACCCCCCTTGAAGCAGCCCTGCGGCGCTACGAGCGCATCGTGTCGGCGACCTCAGACGGCATTGCTTTCGTCGATCGCAACTACGTTTACCAGGCCGTGAACCAGCCCTATCTAGATCGCCATCAGAAAACTGCGGACCAGATCATCGGCCATGCGGTGGTAGAACTGGTGGGGGAAGCCACGTTTGAGCAGGTGATCAAACCCCGCCTCGACGCTGCCCTGGCAGGTGGACCGGTGCATCATCACAGTTGGTTCACCTATCCCGAGCTGGGGCGGCGGTTCCTGGAAACCATCTACACGCCTTATCAGGAGCCAGATGGCAGCATCTCTGGCGTGGTAGTGACCATTCGCGACGAGACCGACCGCAAGGTAGCGGAGATTGTTCTGCAGCGGCAGGTGCAGCGGGAGCATCTGCTGGCATCCATTACCAACCGCATGCGGCGATCGCTCGACCTCTCCCACATCCTCGACACCACCGTGGCCGAAGTGCGGCAGTTTCTCCAGACTGACCGGGTGCTGGTCTATCGGTTCTCGGGCAACAGGGCGGGGACGGTGGTAGCTGAATCGGTGGACCCCCGCTGGCGCTCCTTGGGAGGAGACACGATTACTGACCCCTGTCTACAGTTAGAGGGCTGCCTGACGCCCTACCTGGGCGGCAAGATTCAGGCGATCGCCGACATCCAAACTGCTGGGCTGACAGACTGCTACCGGGAGATGCTGCACAGCTTTCAGGTGCGGGCCAATCTGGTGCTGCCGCTGCTCAACGGCGATCGGGTATGGGGCTTTCTGATTGCCAACCACTGCCAGTCGGCCAGGGAGTGGGCCAGCGAGGAAATTGCCCTGCTGCAGCGGCTGACCGATCAGTTGGCGATCGCCGTGCAGCAGTCAGAACTCTACCAGCAGGTGCAGCGGCTCAACGTGGATCTGGAGCGGCAGGTGTCCCACCGCACTGCCGAACTGCAGCAGGCCCTGGAGTTTGAAACTCTGCTCAAGCAAATCACCGACCAGGTGCGCGACCACCTGGATGAATCTCGTATCCTGCAAACCGTGGTGGAGGAGCTGGGGCGGGGGCTAGACCTGCTGTGCTGCGACACGGGCATTTACAACGCCAACCAGACCACCTCGACCATTGCCCACGAATATACTCAGCTCATCATTCCTGCCGTGGGAACCACCTTTGCCCTGACCGACGCCACCCATCCTGAAGTCTATCCCTACCTGCTGCGGGGCGAATACTGCCAGTTCTCCGACGTATCCCCCCAGCCGCTGCGCGCCGAGCAGCAGGGCTTGACCGTGCTGGCCTGTCCGATTATGGACAGTCAGCGGGCGCTGGGAGACCTGTGGCTGTTCAAACCCACCGCTACCGTGTTCAACCACCTGGAGATTCGCCTGGTGCAGCAGGTGGCTAACCAATGTGCGATCGCCATCCGCCAGGCCCGGCTCTACCAGGCTGCTCAGGCCCAGGTCCACGAGCTGGAGCGGCTCAACCGCCTCAAAGACGATTTTCTAAGCACCGTCTCCCACGAGCTGCGCACACCGATGGCCAGCATCAAGATGGCCACTCAGCTCATGGAAATTGAGCTAGGTCGAGAAAACCTGCTGGATCAGGAGCCTCCTTCCACCCTCGACCGCTATTTTCAAATCCTCAAAGACGAGTGCCAGCGGGAAACCCTCCTTATCAATGACTTGCTGGACCTCACCCGGCTTGACTCCGACGCCGACCCTGTCCTGCCCACCGCTGTCCAGCTGCGGATGTGGATCTCCCATATCGCCGAGGTATTCATTGAGCGGGCGCGGCGGCAAGAGCAGCAGCTTTGTCTCCAGATTCCCGACGACCTGATGCTAGAAACCGACCTGACCTATCTGGAGCGGATCATAACGGAACTGCTGACCAATGCCTGCAAGTACACGCCAGCGGGGGGGACCATCGACGTGTCCGCCGAGGCAGTGGGTGGTCGCATTCGCGTAGTGGTGAGTAACTCCGGCGTGGATTTACCTGCAGTAGAGCGCGATCGCATCTTCGACAAGTTCTACCGCATTCCCAATAACGACCCCTGGAAGCACGGCGGCACCGGGCTGGGGCTGGCCCTGGTGAAAAAGCTAGCAGAAAAGCTGGGTGCCACTGTCCGCGCCGAGAGCCAAAACCAGGTAGTGAAGATAATTCTGGAGTTTCCCCAAAATTAGTCTCGACCCCTAGTTCTGCACCAGAGTTTTGACGCGATCGCCATAGCCATCCACTGCTGCCTCCGCAGCGGGTCGCCGGCTGAGGGCCGTGCGCGGCAGCACTCGTACCACTTCTTCCACCGTCGTCACCCCTGCCATCACCTTTTCCACTGCCGCCGCCCGGAACGAGATGAAATCAATCGTTTGCAGGTAGCGATGCAGTTGGGTCATGGTGCCCTCGTACATGATGTCGCGGATGCCGTCATCCACCTCCAGCAGCTCCACCACGGCTTCCCGCCCTAAATAGCCCGATTGGAAACATTGGGCGCAGCCGCGTCCCCGCTGCCAGTTGGTCTGCTTGATCTGCCTGGAGCTGAGGCCCAGCACCTCCAAGGCATGGGGGTCGGGACGGTAAGACTCGGCGCAGTGAGGACACACTCGCCGCACCAGCCGCTGGGCCACCACTCCCAGCAGGGCATCGCTGATTAGACCGGGATCGGGGCCAATGTCTTTAATGCGGGGAATGGCTCCTACGGCGTCGTTGGTGTGCAGGGTGGTAAAGACCAGGTGCCCCGTAAGCGCCGCCCGTACCGCCGTCTCTGCCGTGGCGTGGTCCCGTACCTCCCCTACCATGATGATGTCGGGGTCCTGCCGCAGAATTGATCGGAGCCCGGCGGCGAAGGACATGCCCGCCGCTTCGTTGACCTGGGTTTGGGTGATGCGGGGCAGCACGTATTCCACCGGGTCTTCCACGGTCACCACGTTGACGTGCTCGGTGGCGATTTCCTGCAGGCTGGTGTAGAGGGTGCTGGTTTTGCCGGACCCGGTGGGGCCGGTGAAGATAATCAGGCCCTGGGGCTGCCGCAGCCAGTTCTTGTAGGTCACCAGGGCTTTGGGCGAAAATCCCAGGCGATCGACCGTGGAAAAGGGATTTTTGCGGGGCAGCAGGCGCACGACGGCCTTTTCGCCGCCCACACAGGGGAGGGTGCTCACCCGCATGTCCATACTAAAGTCAGCGTCGTCCCCGACGTGATACTGCTCACCGATCCTGCCGTCTTGGGGACGGCGGCTGTCGGCAATGTCCATGCTGGCCATCACCTTGAGCGCCACCACCACCCGGCGGCTCACCTCCAGGGGCAGACGGGTAATGTCCCGCAACACTCCGTCAATGCGGTAGCGCACCCGCAAACCGTCTAGAGTCGGCTCTAGGTGAATATCGCTGGCCCGATGGCGCAGGGCGCTGGAAATGATGGCCTTGATCCGCTCCACCTGGCCTTCGGCTTTTGACAGGAAGATTTCCGTCGTTTCACCGATATCTTCGTGGAAGTGCTCCCCAGTAATCGGGTCCAGCAGGGGATGGGCATGGATGCGGCTCAAGTCCAGGCTTCTGGAATGGTGCCAGGTGCGGTAGCAGCGGGGCGTGATGGGAATGATGCGGATGTCGGTGAGGGTGCGATCGCTCAATCGACGAACCTCATCCTCACTCAGCACGACCGGGCTACCCAGGTAAAAACAGTTGCGCCACAGGAGGAGGGGCACCACGGGGGGCAGCTTCTGCCCCGAAAAGGACTGGAAGAACCGGGAACACACGTCTTCATCTAGTAAAGGCATACTGAGTCGCCCCTGTTCGTCAAAAAGTCTCTCCAGGGCTTGTTCGCAGGTAATTTTCCCCTGCTTCACCTGTTGCCAGATAGAAAGGGGGTTAGGCTCGGTCTGCATGCGATCGCTCCATAAGTTTCAGCGGCAGATGTTAGATATTAAGTAGAACTGCGTTAAAAAACGAAGGTTAGAAAACCGGGGGAGCGCCCCCGCGGGGCGCGCGGCCGGGTTTGTAACAAGAAATTAATTTTTGCGACCGAAGTAGTAGGCTGCGCGATTATGTGAGATTGATTGACCAGATAAAATGGCAAACAAATATTAGGTATAATAAAATTAACCCAC
>JBHJGR010000156.1:0-2928 GCA_050331615.1 Elainellaceae cyanobacterium | reverse complement strand
TTTGAGACTAGCAATGTTTGCGTAGTGATCCGCAAGTCTCCTCCAGTACCGCTGTCCTCAGTTTGAGTGAAGAGACCACTGGGGTTGCCTGCTGGAGATCGACCTTCTAAGTCGATAGACCGAGCTGCCACCTGCAAAGTCCCCCCATCTCCGGAACCAAAGGTAACAGATGAAATAAATGCCCCTCCGGAAATCGCGAGGGAGTCAGTTTCTATCGTGAGATTACCTGCATCTCCGGTAGCATTCGGCTGTACCGATGCCAGGATGGTGCTAGCCCCCAAAAAGGGCGCACCAGCCAGAACCTCAACCTGCTCAGCGATGATGTCCAGATTTCCAGCATCGCCGCTGCCCAGTGTGCTGGCAGAGATTTCGGCCCCTCCCAGGACGAATAGCTGTCGGGTTGTAATGGTTGAATTACCTCCATCGCCTCCGCTGTACACGTCGGCTAGCAATCCTCCCGGTAACTCTAGTGCGGGAATTCCACCCTGGAGTTCAATGCTTTCAGCGGCAATGATACGCAACTCCCCGGCTTGCCCCAGCCCCAGATTATTGGTCGAGATTAAGCCCCCGTCTATGACCCGTAATCTTGGCGTTTGAACGATTAAAGAGCCGCCCTGCCCAGTTGCACCGGCCTCTAACCCTGCAAAGATGCTGCTGGGAAACTGGGGCAGCACTTCACTGACCTCAGTTTCTGTGGACGAGAATCCTGATACGGTGACTCGCGCTGTTCCATCTACGGTTAAATTGGCTCCAACTCCACTACCGGTGGTATTCGCCAGCAGTGTCGATCCCTGCTCTATATCAATGCGCCGCCCCTGGAGATGAATGGCTCCAGCCCCGTCACCGCTACTGTCGATGGAGGCTGCCTGACGCAGGTGAATCTCCTGGAAGTTTTCAACGCCAGCATAGTCTGACAGCCAGCCATCAGGGCCAGAAGTGAGGGCTAGCCGTTCACCTGCACCGACGCTGCCTAACTCAATCCGTCCGCCAGGGGCGGTGAGGTTGGCTCCCGTCAGGGTAACATTTCCTCCTAACAGGGCGAGGGTTTCCCCGGGCTGCACCTGTAGTCCTGCCGGACGATTGGTGCGATCGATGGCGAAGGTGTCGGGGTTGAGGGTGAGCTGATGCCCCGTCCCCTGGACGACGATATTACCGGGGTCGGCTCCATACTGGAGTCCAATAGGGACACTAACGGTGAGCAGGAGGTTTTCTTGGGGATTGCTGGCGCTGAAGCTGGTGCCGTCTGCAAATTCGAGGCGATCGCCCGTACTCACCACAAATGAACCGCCAATATCTAAACGGGCATTAGGCCCAATAACCACCCCATTAGGATTGAGCAGAAAAAGATCGGCGGCCCCATTGGCCCGAATCAATCCATCTAAGTTGGAAACATTACCACCCGTTACCCGCGTAATGATGCGCTCAATCTCCAGAGCATTGTTAAAGAAGGCAGTGTGATTGGTTGGTAGCGAAAATTCTTCAAAGCTGTGAAACAGATTGCTACCCCGTCGGGTGCCTCCCATGATTTCGTGAAGGCGATCCACCGTTCTTACGGTCGAAGCATCGGGAAGCGTATTATCGGGACGTATCTGCGCCTGGGCGGGTGGGCACCCCCGCAGGCATAACCATAAAATCCCCAGCAGGGCCATACCACTGTGGCCCCACCGCAGGGACTGCTGATTGACTATGCCAGGTAACCAGGGCAAGGGAGCGAAGAGCATTGTCCGCTTCTCCGGAAACAACTGAATCGTTCTGAGCTTGAGGAAACAGAACGCCGAACGTTTTTGCTGGTTAAAGTGCGCCTTCAAATCAGAATTTGAACCAGGCCCTCATCAAACCAAACTGAAACCATCCGTCCAATGGCGCATTTCGATCACGCTTAACGTACCCAGATTGAACACAAAAATTCAGCTAAGCCTGATTTTTCTTGGGAGTGGAACTCTGTTCTCCTGGATACAAAACTCGTCGGCCACTATGATTGCGGGGAATTAGAAAGCTGTTGCGCTAGAATCTCCTGAAGCTGCTTCTCTCGCACCAGCACGCTCTCCAGGTATTCCACTGCCCTTAAAGCTTTGATCTGATCCTCAGGAATCGCCGTCTTGATTGCTTCCGTTAACTCTCGAATCATTTCTTCGCTAATAGAGTACACAAACGACGCTATGGTGGGGTGCGCCCCACTGAACTTTATTTATGTCCATGTACTTATCTGCTTCAGAAGCATTGATTGAGTAAAGCGAGGGCAGCAACACTGCCACCCTCTGCCCTCTGTCAACAACTCGTCAATTAACTACGTCAGATACGGTGATTGCCTCGGCCTGCACCTGTCGCAAGACCATCAACAGGGCATCATCCCTGCGAATCAAAGTATGGCTACCCTGCTGCTCCAGGGTGAGCTGATCGAAGGTAAGGGAACCCGTGAGCCGTAGCTTATCTTCTCCAATGGTGAAATCACGAACGATGTCGTAGGCTTTCTTGTCTTGGACAACGAATACGTCAGATCCCTGCCCGCCATGAAGAACGTCCCGATACTGGCCGCCCATCAGCACATCGTCGCCATTGCCACCTCGCAGCACATCGGCACCGCCGTTGCCTCGCAGCTCGTCAGCGCCAGCATTGCCCAGGAGGCGATCGCCCCCCTTCAGCCCAATGAGCTGGTCGTTGCCGCGATCGCCCAGAAGCCTATCCCCTCTTTCTGATCCCTTCAGTTGTAGGGCTTGGGGAGCTGTCTGCGGTGCGTATAGCACTTTGGTCGTTGCAAGCGGCTCTACAAGGTCTATGGGAGTGGTATCTTTAGGGGCAATATCTTCAGGGACGATATCTTCGGGATAAGCATCCGATATGGCTTCTCCCTGGTCGATGTCCTCCAGGACTATCTCTGGCGCGATTTGAGGATCATCTCCGGCAACTGCTGGGAGACCGTCCTGGCTG
>JBHJGR010000155.1:0-7205 GCA_050331615.1 Elainellaceae cyanobacterium | reverse complement strand
TCCCAGGTGTATCAGCGGGACGGCAGCATCATCTGGATTACGGAGACCTGTCGGGCCGTGCGGGATGCGGACCACAATATCCTCTACTACGAGGGCTTTGTGCGAGACATCAGCGATCGCAAGCGGGCCGAGCAGGCGGTGCTGCAGAAAAACCACGAGCTGATGGAAACCCTGGTGCAGCTCCAGCAGGCCAAGCAGGCGGCGGAGGTGGCCAACCAGGCAAAGAGCAGCTTCCTTGCCAATATGAGCCACGAGCTGCGCACCCCCCTCAACGGCATTTTGGGCTATGCCCAGATTCTTTTGCGCGATCGCCAGCTCAACCCCAAGCAGCGGGACGGCATCCGCACCATGCACCAGTGCGGCACCCACCTGCTAACCCTGATCAACGACATCCTGGATCTCGCCAAAATCGAGGCCCAAAAGATTGAGCTAAATCCCCAGGAAATAGGGCTGCAGGCGTTTCTGGAGGACATTGCCGATCTGTGCCGCATCCGCGCCGAAGAGAAAGGGCTGACGTTTGAGTACCGCACCACCGGCGTTCTGCCCAATGCCGTTCGGACCGACGCTAAACGGCTGCGTCAGGTGCTGCTGAACCTGCTGAGCAATGCCGTCAAGTTCACCCGTACGGGCTCGGTGCGGTTTTACGTCGCCAGTCAGCCAGCAGTCCCTGCTGACGGCGTTCCGTCCCCCGATGGCCTGCGCCCATACACCCTCCGATTTGAGGTCCACGATACGGGGACGGGCATCGCCCCTGATGCCATCAGCCGTGTGTTTCAGCCGTTTGAGCAGGTGGGAGAATACTCGAAGCGGGCCGAGGGCACGGGGCTGGGGCTGACCATTACTCAAAGGCTGCTGCAGCTAATGGGTGGCCAGCTCCAGGTAGAGAGCCAGCTCGACGCGGGCAGCCGCTTCTGGTTTGAGGTGAAGCTGCCGGGGCACCAGCAGACCGTCGTTCCCCATATCGTGCCCGTCCGGCAAGACGTCAGTGGCTATGAAGGCCCCCAGCGCACGATCTTGGTGGTGGACGATCGCCGCGATAACCGGGCGGTGGTTGTGGGGCTGCTGGAATCCCTGGATTTTCGCCTGGTTGAGGCGGCTGACGGCGTGGAGGGGCTGGCCCAGGCGCGGGAGCACCATCCCGATCTGATCATCGCCGATTTGGTGATGCCCGTGATGGACGGCTTTGAAATGACCCGGCAGCTGCGCCAGCTCAAGGATTTTCAGGCTACTCCCATCATCGCTTCCTCCGCCAGCGTCTTTGAGTTCGATCGCCAGCAAAGCCAGCTGGCAGGATACGACGACTTTCTACCCAAACCGATTGACGTTGAGGACTTACTCCACAAGCTCCGCCAATACCTGAACCTGACCTGGATTGGCCAGAATGCTCCTGATCCCTCACCCACTGATCGTGAACCTGAACTGGGGACTGGGGCGATCGCCCTCCCTGAAGCTGACGAGCTGCGAGACCTGTATGAAGCGGCCCAAATCGGCCACATCGAGCGTATCATCCAGGAGGCAAACCGAATTCGAGCACTGGACTCGCGCTGGATTCCTTTCGCCAATCGGGTTTTGGCTTTGGCCGAGGAATTTGATGACGTGGCCATTCTCCAGCTAGTTGAACCCCAATTTACCTCCTCTGCGCCATGAATGCTTTGCCCAAATCCCAACTGCTGATTGTGGACGATCACCCCACCAACATCAAAGTTCTGTCAGACTTGCTGATCCAGCATGGCTTTCAGGTACTCATCGCGCGGGATGGGAAGAACGCACTGCACAAGCTGGAGCGCATCACCCCCGATCTGATTCTGCTGGACGTGCTGATGCCTGGCATTGACGGCTTTGAAACCTGCCGCCGCCTCAAGGAACGGCCCGCTACCCAGGACATTCCCGTGATTTTTATGACGGCTCTGGCAGACCCAGTGGACAAGGTCAAGGGCCTCACCCTGGGGGCAGTAGACTACATTACCAAGCCCTTTCAGCAGGAGGAAGTGCTGGCACGGGTGAGTACCCACTTGCGGCTGCGGCACCTATCGAAGCAGCTGATGGAGCAGAATGTCCAGCTCCAAACCGAGGTGCGATCGCGCCAACTGGCCGAAACCGCGCTGCGGGCATCCGAGGAAAAATTCGCCAAAGCCTTTCGCGCCAATCCTGGCCCCATGATGATCGCCACCCTGGAAGAGGGTCACATTCTGGAGGTCAACCAGACTTTCTGCCAAACCCTCAACTATCCCCTAGAGGCCGTTCTGAACCAGCGCCTCCAGCGTCTCCAGCTATTCGCAAACGGTGCTAGCCTAGACCATCTGCTGACGACCCTGCGGCAGCATCACGCAATTCGCAACTTTGAATGCCAGCTGGTCACGGCTACGGGCGAACTGCGGGACTGGCTGATCTCAGCGGAGGTTATTTCTATCCGAGACGCCGACTGCATTCTGGCCATGATGATGGATATCTCCGATTGCAAACAGGCAGCGATCGCCATGGAGCAGGCTAAAGCTACCGCCGAGCGGGCCAGCCAGGCCAAAACCCGCTTCCTGTCCAACATTAGCCATGAGCTGCGCACGCCGCTGAACACGATCCTGGGCTACATCCAGCTCATGCAGCGGGATGCCCGACTGACGGAGGAACAGCAGGGCCAGCTAGACACCATTAACCGCAGCAGCCACCATCTGCTCACCCTGATCAACGATGTGCTGGAGATGACCAAGATTGAGTCGGGTCAGCTCGTCCTGAATCTGACGGTGGTTGACCTGGCGAGCCTGGTGGATACCCTGGCCGGGATGCTGAACCCCAGAGCCCAAGCGAAGAATCTGCGGCTCGTCTTTGAAGTCGCACCGGACGTACCTCAGTACATCCGCACTGACGAAACCAAGCTGCGCCAAATCCTGTTAAACCTGCTGGGGAACGGCATCAAGTTCACAGAGCAGGGGCAGGTAAGCCTGCAAGTCCAGCGGGAGGAAGCTTCTGACGCTCCAGACCGGCAGGCCGATCAAACCGCCCAGCAGTCCATCGGCTTGAGGTTCACCATTCGTGACACCGGGGCCGGCATTGCCCCCGAGGAGCTGGACGGTCTGTTTGACCCCTTCACGCAAACGGAGACGGGACGGCAGGCCCAGGAGGGGACAGGGCTGGGCCTACCCATCAGCCAGCAGTTGGTCAGCTTCATGGGCGGCCACATCGCCGTCGAGAGTACCGTTGGCGCAGGATCGGTCTTTGGCTTCACGCTTCCCGTTATCCCTGCCAGCGCTGACGCTATCGCTGCCCCTGCGCGGCGGCGGCGGGTCGTGGGTCTGGCCTCCGGACAGCCCGCCTATCGGGTGCTGGTGGTGGAAGATCAGATCTCCAACCGGGAGCTGCTGGTGCGGCTGTTGACCCTGGTGGGGTTTGAGGTGCAGGTGGCGGTGGATGGGCAGGAGGCGATCGCCCAGCATCAGCAGTGGCATCCCCACTTAATTCTGATGGACATCCGCATGCCGGTGATGGACGGCTACGAAGCCACCCGCCGCATCCGGGCACTGTCTGCGGGGCAGCGTGCCCCGTCCGTCGTCCCAACCCCCAAAATCATTGCTCTCACCGCCAACGCCTTTGAAGATGAGCGCCAGGTGGCGATCGCCGCTGGATGCGATGGCTTTATTCGCAAGCCCATTCAGGAAGCCGAGTTTTTTGCCAGCATTGCCGAACAGCTAGGAGTGAGCTACCGCTACGCCGAACCTATCTCTGGCGATTCCCTACCCATACCCGCGCCCGTGTCGATGCCCCAGGAGCTGCCCGAGACGGTGATGACAGAACTGGTCAACCTGGTCGGCGGCGACCTGGCCTTTCTACAGGACTATCTCCAGAGCCATATCGAGCAGTTGCCGCAGCTCATGCGAACTCTGCGGGAGGCGATCGTCGATAGGGATGCCCCCACCCTTTGTCGCACTGCCCACACTCTCAAGGGCATGGGGCTCACTTTTGCGGCCCAGGCATTTGCCGACCTTTGTCTGGCAATCGAAAAGCAGGCCGCTCGGGGCACAACTGAAATTTCCTCCGATTATCTACGCACCCTGGAAACGGCCCTGGTGCAGCTACTCACCATGCTGCGAAACACCGCAGTTCGCTTCTAGTGCCCCAGCTTTTAACCCACCAGGTCCGACCAGTGGCGCAGCAGCTCCGCTACCGACCATGCCTGGGCGACGGCACCACCGGGAGCATGGGGCGGGTCGCCGTCAAACACCTCTGAGATGGAGCCGATGCAGGCGTGGTGCTGGAAGTGATCTAGCAGCGGGTAAAGGTCGAAGGGGATGGGCTCGTCGGGGAAGAACCGCCGCCAGGCCCGCACGAAAGGGCCGAGCAGCCAGCTCCACACCGTTCCCTGATGGTAGGCGCGATCGCGATGATGCGCATCCCCACCGTACTGACCGATGTAACAGGGGTCGGCTGGGTCGAGGGAACGGAGGCCGTAGGGGGTGAGGAGGCGATCGCCCGCTAGCTTCAGGGCCTGCTGGCTCTGCCGTTGAGGAAAGCAGCAGTGGGCCAGCGATAGAGCAATCACGGCATTGGGACGAATGCTGGCATCGGGGGTATCGTCGGGGCGGATGGTGTCGAAGAAGTAGCCCCGCTGCGGATTCCAATACTTCTTCAAGGACCCGCGCACCTGCTCCGCCTGCTGGGCATAGCGGCGGGACTGGCTGGCCAAGCTGCCTGACTGGTCGGGGGCATCCTGCTGGAGTCGCTCGGCCCACTGCTGCGCCCAGCACAGGCTGGAATACCAGAGGGCGTTGATTTCGATCGCCTTTCCTCGTCGGGGCGTCACCGGCTGGCCATCGACGATCGTGTCCATCCAGGTCAGCGCTACGTTAGGGGCATCCCATGTGAGCAGCCCGTCCACTGCATCGACGCGAATGTTGTAGAGCGTACCCGCCGTCAGTGCCTTGTAAATCCGCTGCACGGTCGGGTACTGCTCCACCAAAAAATTCCAGTCCTGGGTGGCCTCCAGGTACAGCCCCAGGGTTTCAATCCACCAGAGGGAAGCATCCAGGCTGTTGTAGAACGGCTGGTCGCCCACATCGGGAAAGGCATTGGGAATCAGCCCATGATCGCAGTAGTAGGCAAAGGTTTCCAACAAACTGCGGGCCAGGGAAAACCGGCGAGTGGTCAGGGTCAGCCCAGGCAGGGAGATGAGAATATCTCGCCCCCAGTCGATGAACCAGGGATAGCCTGCCAGAATTGTAGGCTTTTGCACCGTTGTTCGATAGGCAATAAACTGGTCGCCAGCCCGCAGCAGCGCCTGACGGAGGTCAGCCTGTGAAAGGGGGGAGATGGCATCAGGCTGAGAGAAAGGCTTTACCGTACCAGCAGGCAGACCCGCTAGAGGTTGCCCTTGGGCCAGGCGAGCGATTTCGGCCTCCAGTGCGCTTTCAAACTGCTGGTGAGTGAGAGGCGGTTCATCCTGATCGGGCCATCCCACCGTTGCTTCTAGGGTGAGGGCATCGCCGGGGTTCAGCTCAACCGTGAGATAGCCAGGGCTGTAGAGGTCTTCGCGATCGCCCAACCCCCGCTCCGTTTCGCGTGGATACTGGTATCCCCAGTACCACAAGCCCTCCGGCTGATAGACCCCGTGGGACCAGCGGAGATGCCAGGGGGTGCCTGACCACTGGGAGCGAATTGCCTGGAACAGCGCCGACTGCGGGCTGACGATCTGGGAAAACTGCTGCTCTTCCGTCGCCCGCTGCTGCTGGTGGAAGCTGCGATCGCCCATCAGCGGGCGGAGAGTGAGCCAGGCGGCGTGGCTACCTTCATAGCGATAGTGGACATAGATGCGGTGGCGCAGGGGCGGCAGCAGGCGCTGGCCAGAGGGCTGAATGGGGCCACCGTCGATTTGGTCAGGGTTGAGCAAGCCGTAGGGCAGCAGCAGCGATCGCGTCAGCGACCAGCCAAACCCGCCCCAGCGCCAGGTGGGAACGGGGTCACGTTGAAACGAGTCGAGCCAGCGATAGCCCTGGGGACTGATGTCACCGCTGATCCAGTAGTTAGTTTCTAGGTCGAATGACTGGCCGTTGGTAGCAAGAGTCGCGTTAATCCGGGACAGCAGGAGGGGGCGATGGCCGGGCGGGTCGAGGGCCGCCACCAGCCAACCGTGGTAGGTGCGGGTATGGGCATCGCAAACGGTTCCACTGGCAAAGCTCCCTAATCCGTTGGTTAACAACCACTCCTGCGTATCTAGGTTATCCATTCCCAATCTACAAGTAAGTAGAACTACGTTGAAAAACGAAGGTTAGAAAACCGGGGGAGTGCCCTGGCGGGGCGCTCCCCCGGTTTTCTAACATGAATTTAATTGTGCCGACCTACTTAGTTAAACAAAGTTGTTTTCTCGGGGGTGCGCCCCCAGGAAATGTAATTAAATTTGCTCAAGCACTTAGGCGATTTCTGGGGAAAATTCTACCCTCGCTTGCACGGTTGGTAAGGGCAAATGGCCATTTGCCCCTACGTCATTGGGTATCATCATTTCCAAAAATCGCCTTAAAGAATTGAACTGACGCGATCTACAGGTTTCTTGGCCAGTAACCGCAAGAAACCCGCTAGAAGGGCGAGCGCTTCAAGAAAATGCGCCGCTCCCGCAAGTTACTGAAAGCTCAAGAGACGGTAGAGCTGGAGTGACCGGAGCCGCTTTGTTGACTCGCCGCCGCAAATGCCTGGGGAATGGCGACCCCATCCGGGAGCTGACTGATCGTCAGGATCCCTCCCATCAAGCTACCCACAATTCTCGGCACTGGTCTATGGTCTATGGCGAGAGCCACCCCCGAGCTGATTACCCCCGAGCTAACGAGGTATGGCTGGAGGTGACGAATCTGAAGTTTGGCTACAGCCACCCCCGCAGGCGGTAGACCACGATGCCGATGTACTCCTTGAGGGCACGGGTAAAGCTCTCTAAATTGCTGGCATCGGGAATCGCTTTGATAATCAGGGCACGAGCGGTGGGCATGGCGTCCGTCTCCACGGGTCCGGGTTCCCAGATATCTGTAGGGGCGGCGATCGCCTCAATTCCCAGCTTCTGGAAAATCAGCAGCGATCGCGGCATGTGCAGGGCTGAGGTCACCAGCAAAATGCGGCTCATGTCGTTTGCCTCCAGGATCTGCTTTACATTGACCGCATTCTCGTAGGTATTGAGCGAAGCCGGGTCCTGCAGGATGTCCTCTGCGGGAACTCCCAGCGCCTTGATCAGGGTC
>JBHJGR010000154.1:0-19453 GCA_050331615.1 Elainellaceae cyanobacterium | reverse complement strand
GCATGGGGCACCCGAGCCGCTAGTCGAGCCCGAGCCGCTAGTCGAACCCATCGCGGCCTCTGCGCCGCCCCCGGGGCGCCACCCCCCCCCCGCCCGCCCCCCCCCCCCCCCCCCCCCCCCGCGCCCCCCGACCCCCCCCCGCCGCCCCCCAGCTTCCCTAAAACTCAAATTCAGGTACAAACGGCCCAGCTCCTTCACATCCGCACGGATACGGTCATCGAGATTCCTCAAAACCTGTCAGTCATTCATATCGGTAAGCCGAATGACCGCGTTCCCCCTGATATCGATGTATCGGGTTTTCCTGATTCTGAAGTCGTGTCGCGCATCCACGCCGATATCCGTCTAGAGGGAGACACTTTTTATATTGAGGACACGGGCAGCTCAAACGGCACCTATATCAACAACACTCCCCTCACAATAGGTAACCGGCATCGTCTGCGGTCGGGCGATCGCATCGCGTTAGGTAAGGGGGATAAGGTCGCGTTCCTGTTCCAAATGGACTAAGTAGAACTGCGTTGAAAAACGAAGGTTAGAAAACCGGGGGGTGCACCCCACTGGCTTTGATTTATAGCCATGTGCTTAGCCATAAATAAACAACGCTACTGTAGCCGCTCGTGACGCTCATCGGGAGCGGGTGGAAATTGGAATTTTCCTACAGAGCAAGAGCTGACAGAGGATGAGCTGGAAAAGAGTAGCGTTTACAGCCCTGCGGGCTAAGGTTTGAGTGTAGAACCCCCGCGTCGCGGGAGTTTCCCACCTCTTGAATGTCCTAACGCGAAAGCGTAGCGCCATACTAGTGCTGCGTCACGGTTAAAATTTAGGATAAATCCCAGTGGGATTTACCCTAAAAGTTAGTCTTGACAGACCACCAGAGCCAGAACGACATAAGGGTGTGATAAGCTGCCGTTGGAATATTTCGATAGCGGAGGTGCGATATGAGAGCGCTGAGTGAGTAAAATGGGGGTTAACTTAATCTAATTTTGGGCGGCATCAGACAGAGGAAGTTCCTGGATATCGGGGCTTTTATTCGTCAGTTATCCAGTTCGTTGCGCCATAATTCAACGTGATTACTCTATTACTTCTGCACCCACTTAAGCGGACTCCGATTCAGGTCTGGCCTTTTAAGGGCGAGTCGCTCATTCGCATCGGGCGCTCCACCGATAATGATGTCATTCTCTACAGTGCCGTAGTTTCCCGGCATCACGTCGAGCTTCGGAAAGTGGGCAGCGGATGGGAAATCGTCAATCTGGGAACCAACGGTACTTATCTCGACGGCAAGCGCATCACCAAGGTAGCCGCTGAGGATGGGTCAGTGATTCGTTTAGCCCGATCGGGGCCGAACATTCAAATCCGTTTGGGGCCTGAGGTGCTAAAAGAACTGCCGGATCATCTGGTGAGCGATCGCTCAACAGGCCAGCGCCTTGAGCACCAGGCTACCGTTACCGATGTAACCAATCCCCTGGCCGAAGAGAGTCTTGTCTACGAAACCGACCTGGACCATAAGCCGTCCGCTGAGCCCCCCCTGCGGCAACCCCCAGGACAAGGGACCATTCCAGTTCCCCCCCATTTACGTCCTACCAGCCCATCCACCGATCGCGCCCTATCCGCCCCCGCTGACCCAGATGGCGATGATCACGCACTCGGTCAGCGACCTACCGATGTCCATAATCTCCGGGCTGTTGGCGGCTACCAGCTGCTGCAAGTGCTCGGCCAGGGGCACATCGGCCTGACCTATCTGGCGCGGCGCGACGCTCGACAATTTGTGCTGAAGACTCTCAACCGCAGTTGGGCCAGCCATGAGCGGGCATGGACAGCTTTGGAAATGGAGGCAGAACTTCTGCAGCACCTCCACCATGCCAAAATCCCTGGCTTTGTCGACTATTTCATGGACGGGGGGCAGCCCTACCTGGCGATGGATTGGGTGCCGGGTCAAAGTCTGGCTAGCTACATAGCCAATCATGGTGGTGTAGACGTGGAACGGGCGATCGCCTGGCTGCTAGAAATCTGCGACATTTTAAGCTACCTGCACGGGTTTTTGCCGCCTGTGCTTCATCGCAACCTAGAGCCCGCCAACTTTATTCTCAAAAGCCGTTCCCTCATGAATGGGGCTATTCCCACCAATCGTGCCGACGGCGACCTCGTGCTGATTGGATTTGGTGCCATCAAGTCAATTGTTCTAGAGCTGGGTCGAGCCATAGGGTCCTCAGGCTACATTCCTCCTGGTCAGCTTGAGCCAGCGGCAACACCCCAAGTCGATCTCTATTCCCTTGCACCTTTGCTAGTCCATTTGATCACGGGGCAGAATCCTGTTGCGTTTTGCGATCGCGAGGATAGCCACAGCTACCGATTCAATCCTCGACTAGTACCAGACCTTTCCCCAGCGCTAGCTTCAATCCTTGAACGGTTGAGCTACCCGGAATCGGACAATTGCTTCGCTAGCATCGCTGAATTGAAGACAGACCTACAAAAATTGTTATATCCGCAACCCGTATCCTAAACCTTACGCTTCTCTGTGCGTATGGGCTAATAATGAAAGCGACCGCCCCAGGTTCGGGGAAGGGGCGATCGCTCCAGCGCCAATCTAAAAACTTTCTGAAGTTTCTAGAAGCCCAAAACCCCATCAGGGGTTTTGGACAGATACTCAGCGCGCAGCATAGTCGAAGCCTACGCCGCTGTTGTTCAGCTACGCCAGGTCATCAACGATTGAGAAGTTCAGTTCAACCGTTTGCAGCAAATCACCCCGCAGTCTGTTCTTGGAATACAGCTCAAACGTGAGGGTGCTTTCTCCCGTCGGGAGCGTGCCGCCGCTGAAGTCACCCCCCCTGTCTCCGAAGAGCGCATAGGGCTCAACGTTCTCAGTTTGGGTCACCTGACCGTTATTGAGATTCAGGAAGATACTCTCAACCTTGTCAAAGAGCGGGCTATCGGTGGAAACGAAGGCGGCGATCGCAAGGTCCCGGCCAGCAAGGCTGCTTGCCAGCAGTGCATCGCCATCCTCAAGGGGCTGAATTAGCTGATCGGTGTCCGCATCATACAGCCCGATGTCGAGATCATCTGACTCGATATCGCCTTCACCATTCGCCTCATCATCGATGTCGTTGTCAGGCGTGAGGGTTAAGCGGGCCACGAGAGGGTCGTGGTCACTAGCTCGCTCAGGGGTTTCAGCAAACTCGGAGTTGACGAGAACAATGTCAAACTCAGCCACATTTGCCAGGTTATCGCTCACGAGGATGTGATCGAGGGACTGGGAGTTGCCCTGGAAGATGAAGGTGTACCGCTCATTTTCAGCCAATGTATTGGTCAGGTTGACCAAGCCCGCATCCGTTTCAAGCTCAGTTACAGGGGAAACGAACTCAAACTCGTTCAGGTCACCCAGAACAACTACGTTAGCGTTACCGTCATTGCTCAACAGGCCAGAGACAAATTCCTGAACTGCCTCCGACTGCGCCTGACGCTCATCCAGGCTGCCATTGACGGTTACGTCTTCCTGTCGATCGGCAAAATTCTGCTCAATCCCCAGGATGGGTGCACTGCCGCCCTTGGAGGAGAAGTGGTTGTTGACCAGCGTGACTGCTTCGCCGTTGAACTGGAAGGTGGCCACCAGGGGTAGGCGAGCACCCGCAAAGGCCTCGCCGGGGGCTTGACCGCCGATGGTCTGGACCGAACCCTCTACTAAACCGACGCGGTCGGGGTTGTACAGGAACGCTGTGCGGATGTTGCCACCGGGCTGTCCGCCGCTCTGGTTGTCGCTGATGAAGGTATTGTCGATGAACTCGTATTTGGGACCACCTGCGGCAGCAATCGCCTCTACCAACAGCCGCAGGGTTTCATCCGCAGTGACTGTACCATCATCAACGGAACCAGTGTTGTCCTGAATTTCCTGGAGTCCGATGACGTCGGGGGCTTTCAGGTTGTTAACGATCTGCTGGGCGATCGCCTCAAAGCGACCGTTGGCGATATCGGTGTCGCCATCGGCATCATTGGGGTCGAGGTTCAGGACGTTGTAGCTGGCGACCGTCAGTTGTCCAGGCGTGCGGTTCAAGTCGGTGGATTCCGCCGTCAAAGCAGAATCGCTGGCTGAGAACGGAATCGTGGGATGGATCTGGAAGTTACCAAAGTCATAGGAGATGACACCGGTTACGTCACCCAAAACAGCCCCCGTATCCACCTGTGGCAGATCGAAGCCGGGCAGGATGCCAGTGTTCTCATCGATCTGGATCTTCTCGGGGTTGAAGTCATCAGGGCTGATGTTCAGCGTGCCGCGATCGCTGATTCCGGTCGCGCCTGCGCCCTGGTCAACTACCGCAAAGATTTCACCAAAGCGGTTGGTGCCCGATACTGCCACCAAGTCCTGAGCGGTGACCAGCATGCTTTCGATGGACTCGAAGAAGTCGATGCCGTCAGATGCAGGCTCATAGGCCGCAAACGCATCGTCGTCGATGTTCTGGTCGGGCAGCGTCCGGCCATTGCCACCAAGGATTGTGGCAGTTACGGTGCCTAGAGACTCCGCAAGAACTTCCACGGTGGGGCTGGTCAACTGGGTCAGGGGCAGGTTGCGGGTATCTGTATCGCCCGGGAAGAATTCGGACACCGTACCCGATACTTGCACAGACTGACCAACTACAACCGTTGGTGCCGAGCTGGTGAAGACAAAGATTGCGTCGGATGTCGCGTCGTTGCCATCGCCAGTAGGATCTTGCAGGTAGAAGCCCCGCGAGTCTACTGCGGTGACGACCCCCTGGGTTGTGACGGTATCGCCAGTGATCGAGAAGGTGTTCGCAGGCAGGTTCGCGAAGAAGTCAGCAACGGTTTGGCCATCCGCCAAAACGAACGGCGAAACGTGGCTTGCCCCCTGAATGTCGTAAATGGGAATGATGTCGCCACTGCCACCAGTGCCGCCGCCGTTGCCGCTGCCAAGTCCGGTGCCTGCAGTAGGAGTATTGGCTGGGCCCAGGCCGAAGTCACTGATAACCCAGTCTGCAGCGGTGTCGGTGTCAACGCCATCGGTGACGCGACGACCGCCCGCAGGCAAGAAGGGACCGTCGGGGCCAATGACCGGCGCACCGAAGAAGAAGGAGTCGGTGGCTCCTCCATCGGTGACGCCCAGGGCATCCAGAACTACCTCGCTACTGGAAACGGAGCCCCCAATGATGCTGCTGGTCTCCACCAGGGCAATGGTGTAGCTGCTGTTTTCAATCGAATTAGTCTGGATCAGGGCATTAGGCGTTACGCCATAGGTAGCTGCAACTGAATCGGTGCCAACCAGGAAGAAACCATTGTCACCGATGCGGTCATCTGCGCCAAAGTCAAACTGGAAATCGATGGCTCCGTTGCTGGCTTGGTCATCGCTCTCGACGACAATGATGCTGAGACCGGCCAGAGACGTCCCGGCTTCGCCGAATAGCTCAACAAACTCAACATCAGTCCCCGTGGTGCTGCCCAGTACTTCATTGATGACGAGGGATTGAGCAGTACCGCCACCGCCGCCGAGGCTACCCAGTACGGTGTCATCTCGGAAGTTGAGGTTCTGGATACGCTCGTCCAGGGCACGGCCAGTGTCAACTTCATCAAATGGCATGCTGAAGAAGTTGTCGAATAAGTACTCTGCCAGGGCATCTTGCTCACTGCCGTTTGCGGCAAAGGTGGCATCACCCGTGAAGATATTATCCGACACACCGTCGCCATTCAGGTCAGTCAGGTCAACCCGGTTAGCTTCAGCACCCGTGGGGAAGGGATAGCCATCACCACCACCAGCTAAGAAGTTGAGGGTAACGATGCGGAAGGTTTCTGTCGGTTCCCCAACAATCTCACCGTTGCGCACCAGTTCTGCAACGAGCGTGTCGGTCTCATCGAAGATGCCAGCGCTAAGGATGCGATCGCCCTCCGGCAGGTCAGGGTCATAGGAGAACTTGACTCCAGAAATTTGGGGGAAGCGTCCAGAGACCTCGGGAATTGCGCCGACGCCATGCTCAAGCACAGCCACCAGCTCAGCCTTGGTCAAGGTCAACAAGGTCAGGTCATTGTTAAAGGCTAGGGTAGTCGCGATATCGTTCTGGCTAATACCACCCTCAGGCTTGACGCCAGGGATGCCCTCATTAGGCAGGCGCACCGCTTCAGTACCGCCAGGAGGCACAATGGTTTGACCAATGGAAGCCCGAATACCGCCACCGTTCTTGATGGAAACGACAACCGTGGGATCAAACTCTTTGGCGATCGCCAGGTTAGCATCGGCAGTCAGGTTGCCCAGGTTGGTTTCTTGAGTGCGCACGCCATCGGGGTCATCCGGGGTGTCGATGCCGGAGCGGTTGCCATTGAGGAAGACATCGGCGATCCCGAAGACATTGGACTCAGTTGCGATAATCTGAGCTTCGATGGCATCAACAATTGCTTGAATCTCAGGGTCAACCAGCCCTTCAGCATTGAGATCAGCCACCCCTTGCGCATCCGTTGCATAGGCACCCGAGACGTTCGGGTCGTAGCTTTCGGGGATGATGTTGCCATCAGCATCGAAGTCGAGGACCAGACGGCCCACGTACTTGTAGCTACCGTCCGTGTTGACAACCGCGGTGGTGGTACCGCCTGCGTTAGTGACAAATTGGGGGTATTGACCCTGGTCACTGTCGCCTGCGCGGGGGCGATCATTGTCATCAAACAGACGGGTATTGGAACCACCCGCAACGATGATGTCCACATTTTGCAGGCGCTCAGCCAAAGCCAGCTCAATGCTGATTTGCTGCATGTGCGCCAGCAACACCACCTTGTTAAGGGTGGGGTCAGCGGCCAGCAGCGCATCTACTTCTGCCTGAATTTCAGCCGCCAGAGCATCCAGCTGTTCAGGGGTGGGGGTAGCGTTAAAGTCAACCGGGGCAATCCCAACACCGCCTGGGCTGGAGATGATACTTAGGGTCGGCGTAGTTGCACCAACTACACCAATGTTCTCGCCGTTGACATCAATGACAACAGAGGAAGTCACCGTGTTTGCTTGGGGAGCTTGGCCACCAGCGACTTCCAGGGGAGCCAGGTTAGGGTCGGTAGAGAAGTCGAGGTTAGTAGACAGGTAGGGGAAGGCCGTGCCAGCGAAGTCGTCACCCAGGATGGTGCCAGGAGCGGAGCCATCAATCAAGCCAGCCAGCACCCCAGTGCCAAAGTCGAATTCATGGTTACCCAGGGCGATCGCCTGGAAGCCCAGTTCATTTTGAATCTGGATGTCAGCGATACCCGCGGAACCAAACACAGGCAGGGAAGCATTGTAAAATAGCCCAGGAATGAAGGCGTCACCAGAAGACAAGCGCAGCGTGTTATCAGCGATGCCGTCGTTGCCTAAGTCCTGTGCTTCCAGGGCGTTCATAACTGCAGACAGGCGGGGAGCATCCTCTACAGCCCGTGCCCCTGCTTCCTGATCCGCCACATGCAGCAGCTCCAAGGTAAAGATGGCTTTGCCTCCATCGTCGCCACCGCTACCACCGCCGTTGTCCTCGTCGACATCGTCCTCATTGCCACCGTTAGCACCGCCGTTGTTCTCGTCGATGTCGTCCTCATCGATTAGGGAGCCAACCTCATAGATTGTGGTGGAGCCGCTGACTTCGTTGGTAACCACGAGGAGAGGTACGCCGCTGGGGCTGTCTTCAGCAGCAATGAAGGTCAATCCTTCAGGCCCTAAATCGCCTACCAGCGGATTGGTGCTGCCGTCTGCCAGTTGGGCCTCAACCTCGAAGTTGCGGTTGTTGATGTACTGTACAAAGGTGGATTCGTCGGGGTCAGTAACGTCGTACACCATGACGCCACCGATGCGCTCCAGACCAATGAAGGCATAGGTGCGGCCATCGACTTCACCGACGACGACGCCCTCTGGTTCCGGTCCTTTGTTGTCGCTGCGGCTATCAAAGCTGTTGTTCTCGTCGTTATTGGAGTTGAAGTTGTTGGGGAAGAGTTCAGCAGTGATGCGCTCGAAATCATCGCCGCTATCAAAGACCAGCTTCCCTTTACTGTCAAAGATGGAGAAAGAGCGAGATCCGTAGGTGAAAAGCTGGTCATAGTCGCCATCCCCATCAATGTCGCCGTCGATGGTAGACGCATCCAGACGGCCCAGGTTTTCGTCTAGCTGCAGCTCTGCAGCATTGGGAAACGCCTTTGGATCGAGGGTGAGGTCGGCAATGCGCTCATTCTCGCCCCGGTCATCACCTTCATTAGCTGTGATGAAGTAGGTTTGACCATTGGCTTCAAAGGTGGCGATCGCATCCGGCAGATACAGGCCAAACACAGGCCAGTTCTGGATGTTGATGGCATCGTCGCGATCGCTCGCATCCAGCCCATTCCCCGGCTGGCTGTGGTCCTTCACGCCTAGGGGTAGGATTTCGGTGATTCTTTGCTTTTTCAGGTCAAGGACCGCGACCGCATTGGCTTCCTGTAGGGTAATAAATGCCTTTTTGCCATCGGGAGAAACTGAAATAAACTCAGGCTCTACGTCCTGGGCGACGGTCTTGTCAGGAAAGATCCGAACACCGTCTTCGATCAGCTCCTCACGCTTGCGGTTGAATCTTCTAAACCCTGCGGTTTTGACTTTGGCTTTCTCAATACCCCGACTCAGGTCAATGATGCTGACGGACCCTTCTGGATCGATGTCGCCATCAGGCTCCCCTTCATTTGCTACCAGAACCTGCTTGCCATCGGGAGTGAAGGTCAGCATATCGGGCAGAGCACCAACTTCTACTTCACTCAAGAAGCTACCATCGGTGTCAAAGAACACGACCTTACCCGGATCTGTAACGGTTTCAGCTTCGATGGCGATGGCGACAAGACCATCCTGAACGGCAACGCTATTTGCTCCCGCACCAAACTGAGCCGCGTTGATTTCCCCAATTTTTTTGGGATTGGCCGGGTCGCTCAGGTCGAGAATATCTATAGTGGCTGCGTTGGCGTTGACTACAAACAGCCGTTGACTCATCGGGTCATATGCTGAAATTTCAGCGGCACCTTCGTCGAAGACACCAGTTTGAAACGTACCAAGCGGTTGAAGGTTGATAGCCATAGAGAATTAGCTAAATGATGAACAATACCTGGATGAAACGTGAAAGTTACCGTGAGAAATTGGCACAGCTCGTTTGCTTGTCATGGCCTCAAACTCCATAGCCATGACAATAGGTCGCGATCTGGCGCAAATAACCCGTCTCAGCACGATGCGGCAAACCCTTTCTTTGAAGCAGCGAGCGATTTGCTTCCAAAAGTAAAGGTTGCCATCAAGCCCGGTTCGACAGGTCAGCACCTGGCGATCGCCTCAAGCATTCCTTGCCCGGAAAGAGCAACTCAAGTAGAGCTGGCTACTCCCTAGCTATCTGATTGCACAGTATGCCGACTGGCTCCTTGGCCTGGACCAGTCGCCTTGATCTCTCAGTAGAGGAGTGGTTAGTAATACCTACCTAATGAGCGAATCGATAGTAGATCTACTGAGTTATCCTCTCAAAAGGTACAAATTGAACGTAAAGGTTAGTTTAAGGATTCTGAGGCTCATAGGAATTTCAAGCTTTCTGTAGGATGTTTAACAGAAACTTGATGAAGCGTTGCGAATATTACTTCGGTTATCCGGTACTAGCTCCCTGCACCAATCCAGCCCCCTAGGCCGAGACCCAGGGCAGCGATCGCCCCATAAATCCAGGCAATGTGTCGCCGCTGCACCCCATCGGACTGCATCTGGAGCCAGGCGATCGCCCCCAGCCCCACCCCGACCATGCCTGCCCCCAGCAGCAGCGCGGAGGGAAAGCCGCCCAGCAACACGTCGGTACGCGACTGAGCCGTTTCAGAACTCGCCAACCAGGTAGAGCCATTGAGCAAAATGGCGACAA
Organism: Elainellaceae cyanobacterium; assembly: GCA_050331615.1. Lineage (GTDB taxonomy): Bacteria > Cyanobacteriota > Cyanobacteriia > CAKZMO01 > CAKZMO01 > JAYKGU01. Next base: position 9,614 of record JBHJGR010000154.1, on the reverse strand, counting down.
TCCCCCCCACCCAGGTGCTGTCCCGCAGGGCGGCAGCCTTGCTCCAGCCCATTAGCAGCAGGCTGAACAGCAGGCCCACGCCGATACTGCCCGCTACCACTACCGCCCAGAGGGACAGGCCCGTGCCCAGCATAATGGCGATCGCCCCCAATACCGGGGAGAACCAGGTGAGGGATTCTTCCACCAGCCAGCTCAGGGAACTCAGCCAGGTCATTACCCAGGAGACCCCCGCCGCCTGGTGCAGCCCCAGCAGCAGGCCAAAGCACAGGTAGCCCACCCCCAGGAGGCTTAGCGCCTGGAGTGGAATGGGAGTGGGTTGGGAAGCAGGTTTTTGGGGCGATCGCGAGGGTGTGGCTCTGGCCGAGAATGGCGCACTCGTCTGAGAGGCTGTGGGGCGAGCCGGAGCGTAGCCGCCATCCATCAGCCGCTGGCGCACCTCCGGTGGCAGCGGCGGAATTCCCCCCGGTAGCGTTTGCTCGGAGAAGCGAGCGCCGTCCAGATTGGCTGCCGTTAGGGTGGTGCCCGTCAAGTCGGTACGGTGCAGATTCGCCCCCCGCAGGTCCGCACGGGTGAGGTCGGCCTGGGTAAGATTGGCCTTGAGCAGATTGGCTCCCGCCAGGTTTGCTCCCGCCAGACAGGCTCCCGTGAGGTCGGCCCGATAGAGATTGATTTGGGCGAGGTGGGCGTTACTCAGGTTGACGCCCCGCAGATCGGCCCAGCTAAAGTCCCGTCTTCCCGTCCCATACTGGTTTAGCAATTGCGTTGCATCTATCGCCGCCATCGGTGTGCCTGCTCTTGAGCTAACTTTGCGCTAACTACTATTCCCACCCATTTAGGGACGATCGGCAACCTGCTAATTGGATAGCATTGCAGGGATAGTCTGAGCTGGCGTAGAATTTACGGCAAAGCGGGTGCAAAACGCTACTGATAGAGTTACGATGTGTGGCAGCACGCTACACTTACAATATTGATGCACTGAGAGAATGCCCTATGGTTCGAGACATTGAGCGACCCCGCTCCACTGGTCAGTTCCCTGAGACCGCCCCCGCTGCCTATCCTGTGTTCTACCGAACCTACAGCCGCCGCGATGAGAGCCACACTGCTGGCCGTGAGACCTGGGAAGAGGTGTGCGATCGCACCCTCCAGGGCCTCATCAAGCTGGGCCACCTAACGTCGGCAGAAGCCGACCTCCTCAGCCAGATGCAGCGCCAGGTGAAGGCGTTACCCTCCGGTCGCTGGCTCTGGGTGGGGGGCACTCCCTGGCTGGAAAACCCGGAGAACTTCTCTGGAGCCTACAACTGCACCAGCACCAATGTGGTAGATTGGCAAGCCTTTGGGCTGATGATGGATCTGGCCATGATGGGCTGTGGCACTGGGGCCGTACTCGAACCCAAGTACATCAACCAGCTCCCCTCTATCCGCAATCGCCTCCACATCGAGATGGTTGGCGACATCGGCAGCACCCCCGCCGACCAGCGTCGAGACGACACAGAGGTGACCATCCAGGGCAACCAGGTCACTATCCAGGTGGGCGATAGCCGCAAGGGCTGGGTGAAGTCTTACCAGACGGTGCTGGAACTCTCCACCGATGAGCGGTTTACGGGAGAGGTGGCGGTTGCCATTAGCCTGGCCGATGTGCGTCCGGCTGGGGAACGGCTCAAGGGCTTCGGCGGCGTCGCCAACCCGGTGCGCTTACCAGGGCTGTACGATCGCTGTGCCCGGATTTTGAACAAGGCGATCGGGCGGCAGCTCAACTCGGTGGAGTGCTGTCTGCTAATTGATGAAGCTGCCGCCTGTGTGGTTGCAGGAAACATCCGCAGGTCCGCGGGTATGCGTCAGTTTGACAGCCACGATGAACTCGCTGCCACCGCTAAAGACAACCTCTGGATGCAGGACGAAGACGGCAACTGGCGCATCGACCCCGAGCGGGACGCTTTGAGGATGGCCAACCACACCCGCGTTTTTCACGAGAAGCCTGATTTGGAGACCTGTATCGCTGCTGTCCGTAAGCAGTATTACTCCGGGGAAGGGGCAATTCAGTGGGCTGGAGAGGCGGAGCGCCGTGCTCAAGGAGAAAATCGTTATGGTTTAAACCCTTGCGGAGAAATAATTGGGCAAGACTTTCACTGTAACTTATCTGAGGTTCATTTGAACCAAATCGACCCCGCAAATTTTGAGGAGCAGGAGCGGGCCTTCTCCGCTGGGGCGCTGTCCGTGGCGGTGCTGCTCAACCATGAGTTTGTGGAACCCCGCTACCAGCGATCGCGCCTCGACGATCCCATTGTCGGCGTGTCCTTCACCGGGCTGTTCGACTTTTTCGTCCATGCCTTCGGTACTGACTGGCTGCGCTGGTGGGGGGCGGGGCGGCCCGATACCATGACTGGCTTAGCGTTCAAGCAGCGGGAGCGGGAGTATCTGAACCGCTGGCGGGACATCGTACATCAGGTGGTGTGGGACTACTGCGATCGCCACCACCTGAAGCGCCCCAACCGCTGCACCACCGTCCAGCCAGCGGGCACCAAGAGCCTGCTCACGGGGGCCTCACCGGGCTGGCATCCCCCCAAGGCCCAGCGATTCATCCGCCGCATCACCTTCGGCAAAAACGATCCGGTGGCCCTGGCCTGTCTGGACTATGGCTATCCTGTCGTGCCCGCCCAGTCTGATAAGGACGAGCAGGGGCGACTGCTGGACGATCCGTTCGATCCCCGCTGTACGGAGTGGCTGGTAGAGATCCCCACGGAGGTGTCCTGGGCCAACCTTCCCGGAGCGGACGCGATCGACATTAGCCAGTTCTCGGCCCTGGCCCAGTTTGACTTCTATATGCAGGTGCAGCAGCACTACACCACCCACAACACCAGTGCCACCATTGAGCTGCGAGAGCACGAAATCGAAGGGCTGGGCACCCGCATTTACGAAGCGATTCGGGATGACGAGGGCTACATTTCAGCGGCGCTGCTGGCCCGCTTCGATGACCTCCAGACTTTCCCCCGCCTGCCCTTCGAGCCGATCTCCAAGGAGCAGTATGAGCAGCGCATGCAGGACGTGCTGGCGCGGCGGCGGGTGGCGGACTTCCACCAGGCCATGACCCGCTACGAAACGGGTGAGCGCATGGAGGCTGGCCCTGCTGGTTGCGATTCTGACAAATGTATGCTGCCAGAACAGCGTCCTTAGCCTTGGGCCAGTTGGGCGATCGCCCATACCAGCTTGCGAGGCGTTTCAACAAACAGCAGAGTTTTCCCGGATCTAGAGCGCGTCAATCGATTGGGGGAAACTCTGTCAATCGTAGGAATTCAGAGGTCTCTAGCAATTTTTCTGCAGACTTTGAAGTTTTGACAAATCTATCGGGTATGATGATGCTTTTTTCCACTTGCCCAGGTATGCTTAATCTATGTACACGGACAGTTCGGTCACTGGCACGCTCCCACACCAGATGACTGAGCGGCGATGTTGTAGTTTGCCATAGATCCCTGATAGAATAAAGCTTTGGGGTAGATAAGGCTCCGTTGCGGAAGCATTTCTGCACTGAAGAGGTGCTGCCTTGAGCAACGTGGGTCAGGTTTTGAGGAACCTTATGCCGGTGTGCTGTATCCATTCCCTGTCGTTTACTTTGCTAGGTTCAGATCATGATGTATCGCTCAGACTATCAGCCAGACACTCTTGAGGCATCCGGCCCTCAAGCCTACAGTTCGTCTGAAGCGACATCTCCACCTCAATCTAGCCAGCGATCGCACCTCCCCTCCTCAATCCAAGACGTTCAGAATCTTTTGGGTGAGCTAACCCCCAACAAGAGGGCCGTCATCGAGGCATTGTTAACCAACTGGCTACCCGCTTCCGAATCCATCAGCTACTCTGATCCGACTCATTTCAGGCACGCTAGCTAGCAGCGAACGCATCAGGTAGTCTTTTCTGAATAGAAATCCTTAAAATAGAGGTAGAGAGGCAGTCTTTCTCATAATTTCTTTCTCATAATTTAAGTTTGAGACTGCCGTTCTTCCATTCCATCAGGGCACAAGGGTCCGCAATAGTGCTGGTTGACTCGTTACTCGTTTTGTCCGTCTAATTAGGGGCGTGAAGCAGTATTCCACGGGAAGTATGCAGATTGATGCTGCCCGTATGTCCAGCAGCAGTTGACGGTATCCCGCTACAATTGCGTATCATTTAGGTTTAGGGCAACCGAGTTAGAATGTGCCAGAGGAAAAGGAGCTCCGCAGATTAATCGAGCTGCTGATGCGGGCGAGAAGTCTGGGGAGTTTGGACTCCAACCAAGCGTTATGGGAGAGAATTCAGCGGGTCGCTCAGGCGGACACCGATGATTTCATGGTGCTGGCCCGCATTGCGGGTCTGGATACCTCCATGGACTTTGTGAGGGCAAACCTGAGTCGCACCAATCTCAGGGGAGCAGACTTCAGTGAAGCCGACCTGAGCTATGCCAACTGCATCGGAGCAGACTTGCGGGAGGCCGACCTCAACCGGGCATCGCTGGTCGAAACCGACTTTACCAAGGCCAACTTGAGCCGGGCCACCGTCATTAGCGCAAATTTGGCAAGCGCTAATTTAGTGGACGCCAATCTGCGGCAAACGTTCTTCACTGGCGCAAAACTTTACAATGCCAACTTTACCAACGCCGACCTGAGCGAGGCCGACCTTCTAGAGGCCGACCTCCGATACGCAAACCTGACCAACGTCAGCCTCTGCCGTGCCCGCCTTGAGGAAGTGAACTTGAACTACGGCAAACTGCGCCGTGCAGATCTATCAGAGGCCACGTTTCGGGGCGCGAGCCTCTTCGCGGTTGATTTTAGTGGAGCCGACCTGAGCTGGGCCGACTTCCGCGACAGCAACGTCAACGGCATCATGGTGGAAGATACGCGATTCCGAAAGAACCAGGGCATTTCGCCAGCCCTACGCCGAGAGCTGATTCGGCGGGGCGCAATCTTTCTGGACCGATGACTGCTGCGAAAACTATCGCTCCGGTGGTACCCCGACAACGTCAGGGGTGAAGCAGCCGTGCAGACCGTAAGGAATGTGGTTTTGCAGGTGGAGACGGGCGATCGCCCCGTTGCCCAGATCCCGACCGTCCAGAATCACCAGATCCGTACGGTGGTGTTCGGCATCGTAAACCAGGGTCATCACCCAGCCGTCATCTTCAGCCTCGCTGCTGGGGCGGGGCACAAAGATGGGCTCTCCCACAAAGCCCTTAGGCGCGGCGCTCCAGATCTGCTGCTCTCCGGTATCGGGGTTCACCTTGAGAATGGCCTGCATGGGGGCGTTGCCCTCCGCCTGGTCGGCGGCTCCCAGGTAGACCCAGTGGTGGCGATGGGCAATACACCGGGGATGGACGTAGGGCATGTCGCAGGAGCGGGACACGATTTTTCGACGGTTCGCTTCTCCGGTTGCTAGATTGAGGCGGAACCGCCAGAGCTGGCCGGGAGGCACCTGATCGAAGTCTACCTCCTGGTAGCTGCTGTCGTGCTCCAGGGCAGGGAAGTCCTCGTAGGCGATGGAGTCCACCACAATTTCGTCCCCATCCTCAAAAGCGTTGGCGTGGTGGAACACAAAGCCGGAAGGGGTTTCTACAGTCCGGACTTCTCCTGACGGGTCGCGGGGAATGACCCAGACCTTTGTGGGTTCGTTCACCTTGAAGGAGATACATTCCGCTGCCCCTCGGAAGCCCAGCACAAAAGGCAGGGGATTGAAGCCCAGAGGGTTTTGGAAAAAGAGGCAGTAGTTGGGGGTGATGGCGAAGTCGTGGATGAAGGCGAATCCTGGTAGGGAATGCTGCCCCTGGCGGACGACGGTACCCGATGCGTCCAGTTCGTAAAGGTGCAGGGTGGTGGACAGCCCCGCTTCCAGGCCAAAGCTGACGTAGCGGGGCTCGTGCTGGTCGTCGCCGGGGTCAATCATGGGGTGGGCAGCGAAGGGCGACCCCTCTGACAGTACGCCGTCCAGGGTTTCAATGCCCTCAGTGCGCAGGGTGTAGGGATTGATGCGGTGGGGATGGGAGGCTTCCCAGAGGGCCATGAGGCGATCGCCCCAGTACACCACGTTGGTATTGGCGATGTTCTTCAGCCGGAAGTCAAAGGCATTGGCCAGCCAGCCGCCGGACTTCTGGGTACCGAAGACGCCCCGATAGAGGCGAGTGCCCGCCGTTTGCTCCTCCACAAAGCCCTTAGTGCGGACGAAGCGGTTGCGGTAGTGGGCGCGTCCTCCGGTGAAGGCAATCGCATGGATCATGCCGTCTCCGTCGAAGGGATGCTGGACGCGATCGCCATTCAGATCCAGCAGGGCTGGCCCGTTACGGTACAGGGTGCCTTCCAGGTCGGGGGGGATAGTGCCCTCCACGTCCTCAATCCAGTAGTCATACTCCTGCTTAAGGGATTGGTTGCCTCCCTGCCAGTCTTCCAGGCGGTAGGAGGCACTGTCTGAAGCCACCCGACCGGGATTGGAGGGAACTGAAGCCGTTTCCATAGCGCTAAAATCCTGTAGTTCTCTAAGCTTTTAAGCTGCCTGTAGCTGGGCACCCCAGTCCAGGGAGCCGGATTGGATCTGGGCCACAGGCGGCATCCGATCCAGTCGCATCAGTTCAGAGATGGCGGCGATGTCTGAGTCACGGTTGCAGCCCGCCACTGCCAGGACGCGATCGCCCTTCACGTAAAACGCTAAGAAGGTTTTCTCAGAAATATCGCCGTCGATCACGATTTCGTCCCAGTCTTCAGCGTGGCCGACGTAGCGCAGCTTCAGGTCAAACTGCCCCGTCCAGAAATAGGGCACGCCCCGAAACGGCACCGATTGCCCCACCATGTTGTGGGCTGCCACCCGGCCATGCTGAGCGGCGACCTGCCAGTGCTCAATGCGGGTGGGTTCTCCTGCCATCTGCCAGTAGGGAAACTGGGCGATATCGCCAGCGGCATAGATATCGTCGGTGACATGGAGGTACTCGTCGGTGGGAATGCTGCGATCGCCTGCCAATTCCACACCTTGCAGATAATCCGTCGCTGGCGTCACCCCGACCCCAACGATCGCCAAGTCCGCAGGCCAGCGCTCGCCGTTTTCCAGCACCACAGAATCCAGGGAGCCATTGCCCTCGAAAGCTTTGGCCCGACTGCCCAGCTTGAACACGACACCATTGGCCTCATGCACCGACTGGAACAGCTTGCCCACGTCGGCACCGAGGATTTTCTCGAACGGCACCGACTCCGGCGACACCACCGTTACCTGCACTCCCCGCTGGGCCAGACTGGATGCGGTTTCCATGCCGATAAAGCTGGAGCCGATGATCACGGCGCGGTTAGCCGACTCGGCTTCCTGGGCGATCGCCATGGAATCCTCCTCACTGCGCAGCGTAAACACGCGGGGCAGGTCCATGCCAGGAATGTCTAGCTGTCGCACCGCGCCACCCGTTGCCAGCAGCAGCGTATGGTAGGTCAGGGTAGAACCATCGGCGAAGGTGATGGTCTTGCTCGCGGGGTCCACAGCCTTGACGGGATGGGCGGTTAGCATCTCAATGTCGTGCTGCTGGTAGAACTCCGCCGGACGCAAGGGTAGGGCGTCCTCCGACGCTTTGCCAGCCAGGTACTTTTTGCTGAGCATGGTGCGATCGTAGGGCAAATCATCCTCCGCCGTGATCATCATAATGCGCCCTTCAAAGCTGACCTTGCGCAGGGTTTCAGCGGCATTGGCTCCCGCTACCCCGGCTCCCAGAATGACGAAAGTGCGGGGGTCTGCATCGGGATTGTGAGAAGCCATCGGGGGCACCTCTTCCTGGGGGGCATCGTCGGGCACCTCGACGATCACCGAATCGCCTTCGACCCAGACCTGAAAGCGGGGCAGGTTGTCCAATCCAGGGGGCTGGAGCTGGTCGCCTGTGGTGACCTGATAGCAGGAGTTGTGCCAGGGACAAATGACGCGATCGCCCTTGAGCGCTCCCTTCGCCAGCGGCGCACCATAGTGGGTGCAGTGAGCCCCAATGGCATAGAACGACCCATCAATCTTGGTTAGCAACACGTTAGTATCGCCTACTCTGACTTGGCGCATATCTCCATTCTGTAGGTCTGCCGCTGCAGCTACTGTCGCCCGCTTCGTCACTGTGAAACCTCTCAATTCTGCTGCACACCGCGCAAAAACAGCCGCAATCTTGAAATGCCAAAGGCCGTTAGCTTTGCTGAATGCACATCTCTATCTTGCTAAGACTGGGTGAGGTTTCCCTCTGACTATAGGCATATTAAGGGAGACAGATTTTCGGGTATCAACGTAAAGCGGGACGCTTTCCCAAGAATAGAATTCAGGAGTCAGGAGTCAGAAGTCAGCTCCCTACTGAATTCTAACTCCTAGATTTCGACTCCTGTCCAACCAGAATTTCCCGCCTTAAAATTGATACCCAGATTTTCCTTGCGGCTTTTTTCGATGATTCGTTCGATGATTTAACTGTTTAGTGTTGCCTGAAGCGAAGAGCACCGAAAAAGCAGGATATCTTATAGGGGTGAACGGCTATCCATTTAAGCAAAGAGTGACTTATGGTTGACCAAGAGCGGGAACACGATGTCCGTATAGCTTCAGCGTCTGCTAACGCTGCGAGATGCGATCGCCTCCTGCAGGCAGTAGCAGCAATTCCCGAAAAAACATCCATCCAGCTCAGCCTTACCCTCAACGTATCGGGGCTCATCGTATCGGGGCAGCTCATTAGCCGCCAGACCTACTTCAGACAGATTACCGATATGATCCATGACTCTGACGCGGGTGATTACGTCAAGGAATCCTTAGATGAATTCATTGGCCAGGTGGGGCACGAAATCGAAGGCGATGAAGTTCACTCCAACGGCGTATCGCTGCCTACGTACATTCATCTCAAAAATGCCCAGATGTATCCCAGCAATGGACGCGGTATGCCCAGCAACACAGATGCTCTATGGCGGGGACGCATTAGCGAAATCAGCGGCTTTTCCTTTGGAGCGATTTCCCACGCCAATTATCCAGAGCGTATTGGTGATCACCTGATGATTGGCTAGGGCTCAGCCTCTGCGACGAGCTACTGATTGAGCGCCGAAATGATTGAACGCTGAAATTGGTTACTCTTTGCCGTTAATCAACCCTCGCTCCTGGGAATACTGGAGCCAGATTAACAGAGCAGATTCCCGGTGCTAGCCGCGCCGGGATTTTTGTATAGCCCTACGGGTTAAGGTTTGAGGGTGGAACCCCCGAGACGCGAAGGTTCCACACCTCTTGAGCCCTACTTAGGTGCTGGGGCAAATCGGAAAGCAGAAAAATTGATTAAGCGTTGATGTTAGTCTGCCCTCCCGTCTGGGAACACTGGGCGCAAGATTAACAGAGCAGTGTCCCGGTGCTAGCCACACCGGGTTTTTTTGCGCTGCAATTCAGTGCGATCGCCCATTTTCGACACTGTGTTTTTATACGACAAGCAAAACCGTAGGGTGGGCAGTGCCCACCATTCGTTCTGTCGGGCCTACAGGGTTTAGGTGGGCAGTGCCCACCCTACTTGATGAATAATCCAGGCTCAGTAGAACTGCGTTGAAAAACGACGCTATGGACGCTGCGCAGCGTCCGTTACAGCCTCCCGTAATTCCCCAAGTGTCTACTGAGTCAGCCCATGCTCCAGGGCG
>JBHJGR010000153.1:0-21628 GCA_050331615.1 Elainellaceae cyanobacterium | reverse complement strand
GTTTTGCCTCTCATCCACGGTTGTAAGGGCGATGCATTCGGCCAGAACGTTTATAGGCGTTTTGCCTCTCATCCACGGTTGTAAGGGCGATGCATTCGGCCAGAACGTTTTGCAGGTGACGACAACGTCCCTGCCGAATGCATCGCCCCTACCGGATGCCAATCACCCATCCAACCCCCCAATCCAAAATCCCCAATCCAAAATCCAAAATCCCATGCCCCACCCCCTCCTCACCCGCTATGCCCAAGGAGAACGCGACTTCAGCGGCGCAAACCTGCGCGGTGGCAACTTCAAGGGACAAAACCTGAGCGGAGCCAATCTGAGCGGGGCGGATATTCGCGGGGCGAACTTTGCCGGGGCGACGCTGATGGGGGTGAACTTTAGCGGCGCGAAGGCGGGGCTGCAAATGCGATGGGTGGTGGGGCAGTTGGTTGCGTCGTTTGTTTTAATTGCTGTTATTCAGTTTGTTGGGGCAGAGTTGACGGGTATGTATCTTGCTTTCTCAATCGACAAGACCGTTAATTTTGCCCTCAGTTCTGAACAACCTATAAAGTATGCCGCTCGCTCGGTGACCGAAATTATCATCACTGTTGGAATGGTTATTGCGATCGCCCGAGAAGGTTTCACCAGAAAGTTATTGGGCACCGTTGCCCTAGTTGGCACAATCGCAGCCACAGTCGCAGTTATAGTCGCAATCGTAGGCTCAAGCTCAGTTGCTGTTGCTATTTCAGGAGCCATCTTAATCGCTGTCGCCGTCACAGCCGCTATCCCCTTCGCAAGTGCAGTCGTGGGTGCAGGAGTAGGAGCAGACGCAGTTGCAAGTGCGGTGACAATCGCAGGTGTATTCATAGCCATAGGCGCATTTGCAGCCATATTCGCTGCATTTTCAGTCTCGGCGGCGATTATAGTCGGGGGTGCATTTGCAGTCTCACTCGCCGGGTTAGGAACCTACGTCGCTCGACATGCCCTAAAGGGCGATCCTAAATTCTTTGTGATCCGCAGCTTTGGCTTAGCCTTCGGCGCTCTAGGCGGCACCTCCTTCTACAAAGCCGACCTCACTGACGCCAACTTCAGCCACGCTCAGCTCAAAAGCACCAACTTCCGCGCCGCCACCCTCACCCGCACCTGCTTCAAAGACGCCCTCAAGCTCGATCGCGCTCGCCCCGGCGACACCATCCTCGCTGACCTCAACGTGCTGAAGCTCCTGACCACCCTCAACGGCTACCGGCAGTCCTACATCGACGCCGACCTACGGGGGGCCAACCTCAGCGGTGCAAACCTGGAGGGGGCCAACTTCAAATGGGCCGACCTCAGTGGGGCGACTCTCAAGGCCGCCAACCTCAAAGAGGCCAACCTCACAGAAACCCTCTGTATCGACGCTGACTTCACCCACGCCTACCTGACGGGAGCCTGCTTGCAGGGCTGGAACATTGATCACACTACCGTCCTGGATCACGTGGACTGCCAGTTTGTCTTTTTGCTGGAGCACCCCGATGAGATGGGTAGCCGGGAACGCCGCCCCCATAGTCCTGATAAGGTTTTCCAACCGGGTGACTTCGAGAAATATTTTAAGGAAGTTATGGACACCGTTCAGCTTCTGATCCGGCATGGTGCAACGGCTGACGATTTCCAGGCAGCTTTTCAGAAGGTGATGGAGGAGTACGATATTGCTTCTGACGCCGTGCAGGCAGTCGAGAAAAAGGGCGATGACATGCTGGTGACTGTCCAGATTCCACCTGGCACTGATAAGGGGAATCTGGAGCGAGATTTTGATGAGGTTATTGAAGCTAGGCTTGAAGCGGCTCGTACTGCCGGTTTATTGGAAGGGGAGCGGAGACGTGCCGATAGCTTGGAAAAGGCTCTAATGGTTGTAGGGCCGGTTTCACAAGTTTTCAACGTCACTTCTGAGAGCCATTCAGATAGTAAAGCTAAGAGCGACAGTTCAGATTCTTCCCGCGAGACCAAGATTGGCGACGTTGGAGGTAACCTCAATGCTAGCGGCTCAGCTCTCAACCTAGGAGACGTAAGCGGTAGCGTAACCAACACGATTGACCAATCCTCAGCATCACCTGAAACCGATTGCAGCAATGAAGGTAAACTAGACTAAATATTGCTGCTAAAGAGTAATGCTTTGCGAGCTGGACATATCTGGATCTGTGAGCCAATACTGAGGTACCGATCAGCAGCACTTAACCCAGCAGTGTATTCAACCCAAGAGCTTGTTCTTGATGAATAGCCTTTATCCTTCCATCATGGGCGTCTTATTCCGATTCGTCGTGCTAGCTGGCATTACCGCTGCAATCGTTTATCTCGTCTATTTATCCAGTCCCATTGCCTTAGTTGCGGTTCTGGCTCTTTTTTTAGTCGGCTATACTTTCATCTCCGCCAGAGTGATAGATCAAGGCTATGAGGCAATTGTTCAGAGGTTTGGGCGTTATCATCGCAAATTAACACCAGGAATAAGCTTCATCGTTCCTGGCATCGATCGGATCGTATGGGTAGGAACCACACGAGAGATGATTATGGAGGTTCAACCACTAGAGGCTATTACAAAGGATAACTTCTCAATCCAAGTGAGCGTTGTTGCCTACTGGCGAATGCTTGAAATGCAGCAAACGTATTACACCATCGAAGATTCTGAAGAGGCATGCAAAAACGTTATCGTACCGCACCTACGTGCTCTTATTAATCGTACACCCCTAGAAAATGTTCTCTCGTCTCGCGACGAGATAGAACGTAGTATGATGGATAGCCTTGACGAAGCCACTGCAACTTGGGGAATAAAAATTACACGCGTTGCAGTCGAGAATATTGTCTTACCTCAGCGGACACGGGAATACCTAGAGAATCGGGCAAGTAGGACTACCGATACAATTAGTATTCCCTTTCCAGATGGGGTAGATTGGCAAGCTGTACAATACTCTTTTCAAAAGGTAATCGTTGAGAATGAAGGGATTGAGATAGATGTAAGAGGTATAGAAACGAGGGAAGACGGAACCGTAGTTATTAAGGTCAAAATACCCCAGGAGTTTGACCGGGATAAAGTCATCAGTGAATTGATTCGTACTTATGAAATGGCTACCAGAGCTTTAGAGTCGAGATACAACGATAACCTAAAGCAGTTAGAATCTGTCCGTGAACAAAACTCAAACCTCATAAATGTCATAGGTCAATTGGGCGCTAGTCAGTCGCATCAGATTAACCTCACGCTCAATCCAACTACAGTAGATGTTAAAGCGATCGCAGAAGGTAAAGCCATGACCAACAGCTCCGACTCCAGCCGCAATATCAAAATTGGCAACGTGGGCGGCGATTTTACCGCCAGCGGTGCTGCCCTTAATCTAGGAGACATCAGCGGCACCGTCACCAACGCCCTCAACCAGATTCCTCCGACCGCAGCGGGTAACGACCTCAAAGCCTACCTCACGGAACTGCTGGAGGCCATCCAAACCGACCCCAACCTGCCCGCCGAAGAGAAACCCGATGCCGAAGAAGCGGTGGGGGCGATCGCCACTGCTGCCCAGTCCGACGAACCCGAAGCCCGCCAGTCCGTCCTCGCCAGGGCCAGCCGCACCCTCAACCGCATGGCCCAGACCCTGCCGGATGCCACCAAATTTGTGCAGGCGGTGAACAAGCTGCTGCCGCTGATTGCGGGGATACTCTAAGGTGCGATAAGGGCGATCGCCTCGACGGTGCTATACGCTGGGTATGTAGCATTTCTTACGGGCTGTAAGCGAGGTTAGGCAAATGGACCGTCTCACGATTCTTGAAGCACAGCAACAACTGTTAGAGCTACCCCAAAAGCTCACAGCCCAGCCCATCATCATCACCCAGGATGGTCAACCCGTCATGGCGGCAGTGAGCTACGAACAGTTTGCCTCCCTGCTTGAAACGCTGGATATTTTGGCTGATAACGAGTTTACTGGTCAGCTCCAGGCCAGCATCTCTCAGGCTGAGCAGGGAGAAACTATGAGTTGGGATGAGGCCAAGCAACGCCTTGGGCTGTAGGAGCATCTGTCAAGCTGGCTCACAAATGCGTCCGATAAATCGGTACCCTGAGCCACTGCCCCAGCTCATAGACCAGCCACCGCAGTTCCTCCGGCGATAGGGGTTCATCCTTGCCCAGGTCGTAGTTTTGCTTACCGGCCCAGATGCGCAGAAAGCCGCCGCCCTCGTCGCTGCTGTGGTACTCGATCGCCCGGATGGCCACCCGCATACTGGGGGGCGGATCGTCTCCAGAGGCATAGGTTTGGTGGATTTGCTGGTGGTCGATGTAGAGGCGGGTGTAGGCGTCGGTGGTTGAAGCGGTGTCGAGGGGCACCAGGATGTCAATCCAGCCAGGGCGCTTCAGCAGGACGATCGCACTGCTGGCCGGTTTCTCCACGGGAGTCGGTTTGGCTATCAGCTTGGGCGGACCTTTGCGGAACAGGGCCTTGGGCAGGGGCAGGTGGTGGTTGGTGTGCTGCACGGGGATGGAGAGCCAAGTGCCCAGCTCCTGGGCCAGCCACCGCAGGTCGGCACCGGAAACCATCTCACTGCTGCCAAACTCATAGCGGCGATCGCCCCAGAGCCCCAGGGAATGGTAGCCTTCGTGGCTACAGCAATACTCCACCCCGGCCAGGGACTTGCGGGGGCTGGATTGGGAAGATTGGAGGACGCCGTTTTCGTAGCGATCGAGGGTGACCTGCTGGGAATCAATGGTCAGGGTTTGGGAGTGGGAGTGGGAGCGGGTGAGCCGCTTCAAAACCAGCTTTTCGGTGCCTACGCCGCCGCCCCAGATGCACAGGAGAAACACCAGAAATTCTGGCTGCACCACGAAGAGACAGACCGACGCCGCCAGCCATAACCCGCTACGGCGAAACAGGGGGGAAGGGTCGGGGGTTTTCTCCGTCAGCTTGGCGGGAAACTGGATAGTGAGTCGGTTGGCGGATCGGGAGAGCTTGATCTGGCTGTGGGGCGGTTGGGCGATCGCCACCGTCTCCTGCTCGGTCTGGACCGGCTGCTCCACCCACACGGGCATGGGCTGGGAAAGGGATTCCAGCTTCTTCAAAGCCACTGTCGCCGAGGTAAATCGCCGCTCCACGCTCGGCTCCACCAGCCGCGCCAGCCACCGCATCAGGCCGGGGCTGAGGTCGGCAAACGGCTCAAACTCCAGCCGCAAATGCCGCTGGGGCAGATCCGCCGGGTGGCGTCCCGTCACCAGGTAAACCAGCGTCGCTCCCAGACCATACAGGTCCGAAGCGGGGCTGGTGCGCCCGCCAAACTGCTCTGGCGGCATGTAGCCGTAGGTGCCGACGATGGTAATGGTGCCTCCTTCGGTGGCGGCCAGGGTTTGCACCGAGCCAAAGTCCACCAGATGCACGTCTCCCACGGAGTTGTTGGGGCGATCGCTCAGCAGAATATTGCTGGGCTTGATGTCGCGGTGAATCACGGGCGGGTGACAGCCGTGCAGGTAGACCAGAATTTCCAGCAGGGCGGCGGCCAACTGGGTCACGTCCGCCTCCTGGAAGCTGCGGCCCGCTTTGAGGTGAGCGTCCAGGGACTTCCCCGCCGCATAGCTCTGCACCAGGGCAAAACGATGGGCCGGGGGCTGGGCAATCTCAAAGAAGTCCAGATAGCGGGGGATGCAGGGATGGGAAAGGCTGCGCAGAGTTTCTGCCTCCCGCTCAAACAGCTTCAGGTCATCCCAGACAAACTCCTGGCTGAAGCTGAGTAGCTTGATCACCACCGGCTGCTCCTCCTGCCGATCCCAGGCCAGCAGGGTTTGCCGTCCGGCCTTTTTGCCCAGCTGCTCGCGAATTTCGTAGCGATCGCCCAACACCTGTCCGATCATGGCCACCTCCACCCATCCGCTAACTCACACCAGCTACAGGACATCATCGGGGTTCACGCCCAGCTCCCGCAGTCGGGCAGCCAACCGCTCATTGCGCTGGCGTTCAGCTTCAGTCTGTTGACGTTCGGCTTCGGCCCGCTGACGTTCGGCTTCCGCTCGCTGGTATTCAGCGTCGGCCCGCTGGCGCTCGGCTGCCGCCGACTCTTCAGGGGTGGGCACCAGCACGCCTTCAGCGGTGAAAAACCGCAGTTGGTTCTCGTAGACGCCCAGATAAAGCTGGAGCTGCTGACTCCAGCGCCAGCCCTGCTCGTTCACGGGAATGGGCTGGTAAGTGCCGTCAGCCAGATGGAAGCCCTCGAATTCTAGCGTGTGGGGATGAAACCAGAAGTAGTCCGGCGTGCGGAAGATGTCTTGATAGATGTCTTTCTTCAGCCCCCGGTCGGTCTTGGCGGTTGAGTCTGACAGCAGTTCAATAATCGCATGGGGATACAGCCCCCCTTCATGCCACACCACCCAACTGTTGCGGGGCCGCTTCTCCGCACCCAGCACCACGAAAAGATCGGGGCCACGGAAGTCCTCGGACTTGCGCTGGTGGGGGCTGTAGTAAATCGTCAGGTTCCCGGCGGTGAAGTAGTCGTTGCGATCTTTCCAGAGCCAGTCCAGGCATTTCAGCAGCAGCAGGAGTTGCTGGAGGTGGAGGGAGCTTTCCAAGGGGGGTTCATCGCTGTAGGGCTCACTGGGCGGCAACACCAGGTCTTCCGGCAGAGCTGATGCGGGGGGAACTGGTGTGGATTGAACAGCAGGGACAGACATGGCGGCGATGGTCAGGAGGAGCTATGGTTTAGTTTAGCCAATACCCACCGTTTTAACCGCAAGATGTTTGAAAGCAGCAGTGGGCATTGGCAGTGGCTGGCAACGAAACCGGCGTCCATCAACGGCATCAATCGGCTGCTGTGGCGGGAATCGGTGCCGTCTTTGAGCTACTTTGTCATGCTGGGGCTGTCGGGGGCAATTTCCAGCCTGGGACTGCTGGCGGGCAGCACGGCTACAGTTATTGGAGCCATGATCATTGCCCCCTTGATGGGGCCGATGATTGGCATTGCCTATGCGATCGCCGCCGGAAATCGCCGTCTGCTGAAGCGGGCCGGGTTCACGCTCATCCTCAGCCTGCTGGTGACCGTCGGCAGGCAGGATGCTTGCCCCCTCCCTGTAATGCAGGCAGGATGCCTGCGCGACGGAGGTCATTCTAGAAATCGCCTAACCTGGATTATTCATCAAGTAGGATGGGCACCGCCCAACTAAACCCTACAGGCCAGACAGCGCCAATGGTGGGCACTGCCCACCCTACGGTTCTGCTGCTGATATGGCGTTACGCTTACGCATTAGGACATTCATGAGGTGTAAAACCCCCACGTCGAGCGGGTTCCACACTCAAACCTTAGCCCGCAGGGCTATACTGCAGCTCGGCAGCTAGAGCCTGGTCAAAGGGGCGAATTCCCTCCCGCAGAATCCTTTGCCGGGCTGGGGTGAGGACGCCGCTGGTGATGAACTGGCTGAGCTTGTGGCGAAATTCTGAGTACCGCCGATGGGTTTTGGCCTGGCGATAGGTGACGGGATTGCCGTCTTGCAACAAGCCCCGCTGTAGGGACTCTAGCGTCGGTACGGCGTAGGGCCAGTCGCTTGGATCGTAGGCATTGATCAGCAGGCGAATCAGCAAAATGCGGAAGTTCACGTCCTCAAAGGGGCGATCGCGCTGCTGACTCTTTTGAAAATGGCGGTAGGTGCTAATCACATAGTTGAAATGCACAAAGCCCCACTCCCGCTGGTGGCGACGGATGGCATCGGGCTTGGTCTGGCACTGGGGCCAGAGGGTGGTGTCAAAGGTATGGGGCTTGCCGTCAATGGTGCCATCGTGGCCCCGATGCTGCCAGGGCTGGAAGCGGCGCAGCCAGTCCACGTCCATCATCAGCTCCCAGGTGGCTGTCAGGTGATGGATGCCTTGACGGGCATACCACTGATCCCACACTGGACTGACGCCCAGGCAGGAAAGCCGCTGGTCGGCACAGGCTTGATAGTGCTGGGCCATGAAGCCCGGTTCGGTGATGAATAGATCCGCATCGTGGAGGAGGAGGTGACTGGTGCGGGCTGCCTCTGCCCCCCGAATTAACTGAAGCCAGTGGAGCGTCGTGGGATTGTTTTGGTAGCGAGCAATCCGCTGCTCGATGGGGCGAAGCCGCACCAGCCGCACCGGGTCTAGGCTAAAGGTCTGGGTCCACTGCTGTAGGCGATCGCTGAAGTCCGGCGACCACTGATCGGGCACCACCACGGTTTCCACCAGGCGATCGGCGTGCTGTGCCGAACAAACCTCCATAGCGATTTTGAGAAACACGGGTAAATCACCGGGGACCGGCAGGAGCAGGGTATATCCCGGTACGGGGGGAGCGGGGTTTGGTTGCCAGCGGCGGTAGAACCATTGCCAGAAAGTTGCTTTGCTAATCATTTGGATTTTGGATTTTAGATTTTGGATTTTAGATTTGCGTTTGATGTGGATTAGGAAATAGATGCCCCGTGGCGCAAGCATCCTGCCTGCCGATATGCTCCTGTTGTTAGGACTTTGAAAGGTTGCTATGGATGAGCTGTAGGACTTGGGTGGCGATTTTGCGGTTGGCGGCCTTGGTGAAATGGCCATCGTTGGCAAAGTGGTGGCGATCGCTGGCGGGAACGATGGTGTGGGTGCTGATAAAGGGAATGGCGGCTTGGGTTAGGGTGGGTTCTAGAATTTGTGCGAGGTGATCGGCATAGCCCTGGTTGTTGAGCAGCAGCACGATGGGTAGGCGACCGTCTTTCCTGGCATCGTGGGCAAAGTTTCGTACCATCTGCTGAAGCACCGGAATTTGTTCCCAGTCGGAGTCAAATCCATCGGAGGTGTGAATCTTCTGGGTAACTAACTGCTTGTGGCGCTGGGTCCAGGCCCGTCGCGCTAGGCGCACGAGCGCCGAACGATCCAGGGCGTTGTGCCGAAATAGAAAGGGATGATAGAAGCGATCTTGCTCCGCCATTTCCTGAACAAAGGTCTCCCACGGCTGGCCCTGATCCACTGCCCTGCGGAGTTCGCTGAGAGACTGAATCGTCGGTGGAGTTGCCTGAAGTTCTCCGTCCTGGAGCGTGTACTTGGGAAAGGTGTAGGGAGCCGGAAATTCCGAGCCCCAGTTCATGGAGCTGTTGGCTTCTAAACCGACCAAACTAGAGGCCAGAATGCCAAAGATCACGACCTCGGCTTCGTGGTTCTGGCGATCGCGCTGAAAGGCCGTGTAGGAGTGGTTGGGGGGTGCACCAGGGCCAGGAATGTAGCGCACCGTAACGGACGAATCAAGGTCTTGCATCGCTTCCCCCACGTGGTTGGAGAAAGACATGCCGTAGATGGCGATTAGCCGCGCTGCCCCTGCCGCAGGACGGACGGGCTGCTCCTCCCAGCGGCGAGACTCAAACCAGCCCGCCTGAGCAATGGGGGCGCTCTGCTCATAGGTCGGCCCAATCTGCCGGAGAATTTTGGCCTCCGTAGAGCGACCGTAGTCAAAGTAGAGATTCAGGCGACCAGGAGAGGTTTCCATTGGATCAGCAGGGTAAGGAAACAGAAGATTGACGGCGAGGTCAAACAGAAGTAGCGCGATGACAAACCAGCACCCGGTTTTGATTGCCTCCCACCGCACGGGGGAGGTCTGCTTTGAAGGTGGCTGTGGCCGGTAGGGTTGCTTAGAGCGAGACTTAGAACTGGAAATAGATGAACTGGGTAGATGCATTGCTTGTTCCCATAAGGATCAGCACAACAAGGGCTGCATAGGTGATGCCGCGAATCATGGGCATCAGTTGGGCGTAGAAATGAGCCGTCCCGGAAAAATACTCCACAGCTTCAAAGCCAATGAGGACGGGGAGCCCCAGTAGTCCGGCCAAAGTTGGTCTGGGCATCGTGAGGGAGAAGTTGCCGATGTTAGCAATGAGGATTTGGGTGAAATCAAAGGCTTGCCCTAGCGAATTGGCGCGAAATAAAAGCCAGCCGTAGCAGGTGATGCCCAGAAACGCAAGGGTTACCACCGTACCCCTCAGCGCTGCCGGAAGGCTAAAGCCTGATGGCTGGGGGCGCTGGTCCGCCTGCGCGGAGTGCTTGGGGCTTACGGCTCGATGGGCACATAACAACCCTCCCTGATAGACGCCCCACAGAACAAAGTGCCAGGCGGCCCCATGCCACAGCCCCCCCAGAAACATCGTGAGCATGAGGTTGCGGTAGGTCTTGACGGTGCCGCGCCGACTGCCGCCCAAGGGAATATAAAGGTAGTCCCGCAGCCAGGTTGATAAACTAATGTGCCACCGCCGCCAAAAGTCGCTGGGGTTTTTGGCAAAGTAGGGAAGCTTGAAGTTGGGCATGAGGTCGATGCCAAACAGCTTGGCAGTTCCCCGAGCGATGTCGGAATAGCCCGAAAAGTCGCAGTAAACCTGTACCGCAAAGAGACCCGTTGCCAGCACCACGTCCAGCCAGGATACGGTGCCCGTAGACTCATAGACGGCATTGACAGAAACGGCTACGCTGTCGGCGATCGCCACTTTCTTAAACAGCCCAAATAGAATTAGAAACAGCCCCCGAAAAGTCTGCTCCCCATTGAGCCGCCGCACCTGCAGGATCTTGGGCAGCAGTCGCGAGGCCCGCTCGATTGGCCCGGCCACCAGTTGGGGGAAGAAAGAGACGAATAGGGCAAAGTCCAAAAAATGGCGGGCCGCCTTCATCTCCCCCCGGTAGATGTCGATGGTGTAGCTCATGGTTTGAAACGTGTAGAAGGAGATACCTACCGGGAGAATGATGTTCAGGCTCCACAGCTCTGGACGGGCATCGATGGTGCCCAATAAAAATCCAGCACTATCAATAAAAAAGTTGAAATACTTGAAAACTCCCAGAATGCCCAGATTGGTGGCGATGCTGAGGATGAGAAAGGTGCGCCTGCGGGGATCGGGGGCGATCGCCATCAGTCGCGGATAGAGTCCATTAACGCCCACTACCAGCAGGATCGTGCCGAATAGCGGCAACCAGGCCGATGGCGTAGCGGGTAGAATCTGCCCCCAGTCTACCGTCAGCACAGGAAAGGTTGGACTCAAACGGACTGCATCCCACCGCACCGTGAGGAAGGCCAGGGCTGCAAAGACCAAATAAAAGGAAGGAAATCGGCGTTCCAGGGGAGTGAGCTGTCCCCGATCGATTAGGAGGCCGCAGCAGAAGTCCACCACGGTTGATAGGACAATGAGAAACAGAAACCGGGCGTCCCACCAGCCGTAAAAGAGGTAGCTGGCCCCTAGCAGCATCAGGTTTTGACCCCGAAATGGCAGGACTCGGTACAGCCCGTAGGCGATCGCCAGAAATAGGAAAAATTCTAGAGAATCGAAGACCATGAATCAAAGTCAGCCTGTGCCAAAGGGTCTAGAGCCTGCTGCTCTAGGGAAAATTTACAGAACCTTAACGCTTCATCCATCGTTCTAAGGGCAGGCCAAAGCGAGGCTGGGGTAGACCCAAAGGTAGGAACCGTACATTCTCGGACAGTCTGCCGATGCCATCGTCGTTTTAGGCCGGGGGCGATTGGCCGAGCCAGAGCGGGTGCAGACAGCGTTCCGCCTTTGGCAGGGCGATCGCGCCCCCATCATTCTCACCACGGGTCGTGGCGAAGCGCCCCGCCTGTCGGCCCAGCTCACCCAGCTCGGCGTTCCTCTCTCGGCCCAGATCGTCGAACCTCAGGCCCGCACCGCCGAAGAAAACGCTATTCGCGCCTCTGAGCTGCTCCAGACCATCGGCGCAAGTCGGCTGATCCTGGTCACCGACCAGCCCCACATGCTGCGCTCGGTGCTTACCTTCAAGAGCTTCGGCTTCCAGGTCATTCCCCATCCCGTGATCGTACCGTTGACCGTTCCCGCCATGCAAAGGACGACCCTGGCCCTGCGGGAATATGCGGGACTGGTCAGCTATGCCCTCATCGGACGTTTCCAGCCCCGCCCGTTTGCCGCCGCGCCAGAAACTCTCCCCCAACGGGAGCTAGTCGCGGATGAACCGTCACGCTAGGCATCACTTTCCTCAATTAGCCAGGCGGATATCCGGTTGGGCAAGCTGGATAGCCGTACTTATGGATCATGAGGCGAAAACGGGCTAATTGAGTTTTAGGCGCGATGAAAATCCTTTTTCTAGATCAAAGCGGCAAGTTGGGCGGTGCAGAACTTTGCCTCGCCGACATTGCCCAGCATTTTGGCCAAACTAGCCTTGTGGGGGTCTTTGCCGAGGGGACCTTTCCCGATTACCTGCGGCAGCTCCCTGTTCCCGTTAAGGTTCTCGCTAATCAGGCCCTACAGGTCCAGAAAGCCAGCGGTCTGCTGGCGGGGCTAAAGAGTCTCAACCGCCTCCTCCCCTTGGTTGCTGGCGTTACTCAGCTCAGCAAGTCCTATGACCTGATCTATGCCAATACGCAAAAGGCCCTGGTGGTAGGAGCGATCGCCAGCTTCCTCAGCGGTCGGCCTCTGGTCTACCACCTCCACGATATTGTTTCGCCAGACCACTTTAGCGCTACCAACCGCCGCATCATTGTTACCCTCGCCAATCGGGCGGCCCTTGTGATTGCCAATTCCCAGGCCAGTCGTGATGCCCTAGTCCAAGCGGGTGGGCGAGCTGACCGGATTCACGTGGTGTATAACGGCTTTCGTCTAGAAACCTATGCCAACGGGGACGATATGGGCTCCGCACAGGCCAGCCAGCGCCTGCGTCAAACGCTGACATCGGCTTTACCCAACCACCCTTCTCCGTTTATTGTGGGCCACTTCAGCCGTTTATCTCCCTGGAAAGGGCAGCATGTGCTGCTGGAAGCCCTCCGGCACTGCCCGGATCATGTTGTCGCCATCTTAGTGGGAGATGCGCTGTTTGGGGAACAGGACTACGCCCAGCAGCTCCATCAGCAGGTCGAAGCTCTCAAGCTCCACCACCGGGTCCAGTTTTTGGGCTTTCGGTCCGACATTCCCCAGCTCATGGCCGCCTGCGATCTGGTCGCCCACACCTCCACCGCTCCCGAACCCTTTGGTCGGGTCATCGTTGAAGCCATGCTCTGTGGCACCCCCGTCGTAGCCGCTGCCGCTGGCGGGGCGGTTGAGCTAGTCGAGCACGGCATTACCGGCTGGCTCAGCCCTCCCGGTGATGCCCAAAAGCTTGCCGATATCATTCATTTCGTCTGCACCCAGCCGAATGGAAGTGGGGCGATCGCCCAAACGGCTCAACGGCAGGCCCAGGAGCGCTTCAACCTGATTCACACCAATCAGCAAATCTGGAACTTGCTTTACCAAATAAAGCCATCGGCTAGTCTAAACCATTGACAGAGGCTGAGTTCTATCGCGGGCAAGGTGTCGGTACACTGCATTTCATCTAACTTGTAAGGTGAAAGTTTATGTATTGCAGATACCAAGGAAATCACCAAGGAAATCATATGAGTTTTACCTCTTTGCCCATCATCAAACATATTCGCTCGGCTGGACTGCTTGGTATCGCTGCAGGTAGCCTACTTGCAGGAGCCTCTGTGGTCCAGAAAGCAGCTGCACAGACGCCCGGCGTCAATCCCTGTCCTGGAATTTACTACGAAGAGCCATTTAGCTCTAACCTACTTGTTCCCGAAGGTTGCCCCCTCAATGAATACAGCCGTTTGGTAGGAGAAACCCAAGGTGCTTCAGCTAGCGCCGGCATGGATGGCATGCCTATGCAGACAGTGCCTCAGGGATCTGGCGTTGAGTACGGTCCCGATGGAGTCGCCGTTGATCTGCCGCCGGTTGCTGTCGTGCCGCCGACGAATGGCACGGTTGATGTGCGCATTATGAATGACACCAATGCCCTGATCACCTACGAGGTTACCGGCGAAACCCAGCGCCGCTACCTCCAGGCTCAGGAAGAAGCAACCCTGCAGGGTATTTCTGTGCCCGCAACGATTACGACGGTCCGGCAGGACGAGGGGCTGGTGGACATCATTACGAGCACTACCGACGGAATGCTGGAAATTTCCATCGAAGAAGACCAGGGGCTTGACGACACCCAAGGCGTCATCCGCATCCAGCCCGATGGTCAGGTGTTCATTAACTAGGACCTATAGAACCTGGGCGATTTAGCGGCTTCGTGGACGTTCACGTCCACGAAGCCAACTAGAATTTCAGGACGCCGCTTGCAGGGCGTCACCCCTGACAGGGCATTGTGACGACGGAGGCATAGCCACCATGAAAAAGAGACCAAGCAATACCGTGATGGCGGTGTTGCTGAGCGTGCTGGCCCTGTTTGGCATATACGTTGTGGGAACCCTGGTGCTGGAAGCGCGGCAGGATGCTAGAGACGTAGAAGAGGTTAGCGCAGCGGAGAGCGATCGCCCCTAGCAGACTCATTTCAGGGGCCACCAGGACACCTTATCGCGGGTTGCCCCATAGACCTCCTTCATGCCCTCTGGATCGACAATGCGCAGCAAGTCGCCGCTGGCATCTGATTTACTGGATTTTAGCAGACCCACCTGAGTCATGCCCTTGAGCACCTGTTCAACGGTGCGGTGGTTGAGCTGACTGGCGCGGGCAATGAGATCAACCGGTAGGTCGAACCGGTAGGTCCCGTCGGGTTCAGGCTGGCTGCCGAGCGATCGCTCCTGATAGATAAGCGCCCGCAGCAGAGCCGCCACTGCCTGGGGAGGATAGGTGCTGCAGTTCAGCAGATGATACTGGAACTTTTCCCGCAGCTCAAACAGCAGGTCAAAGCGCTGGCGAAACAGCTCGTTCTCGTGGTGAATTGCTTCAACAAGCGCCACGGGAATTTTGAGCACGTCGGTAGTTTTATAGGCTTCTACCAGGCTGGGAAACCCTCGCAACACCAGCCCGTGGCTGAAGGGTAAGTTTTGTGCGCCAAAACATCCCCCAGGGTAGGTCAGCGCGATGATGCGGTCGAGGGGCGTGCTACGGATAACAACTGGACCGCCATCGAGAACGACATAGAGGTGCTCGAGATGAGAATTTGGCCGAAAGGCAGTGTAGATCGGGCGATTGGAATAGAGCTTTTCCTGGGTCACCTGATCGGCGGGCAGGTAGCTTGAAAGCCAGGACGCATCTAGACCTCTGAAAAGGGCGTTACTCTGAGTGAGCTGGGTGGCAACGTCCCCCCGCTTAGGCTGCTTGGCTTTCGCTGCCATGCCGGTTCTCCTGACGTTAGGACCTATCCTAATTCTGCCACGAAGCTCAGGTGCATTAGGGGATTATTCCAGCTTGATTTGACTTCATTCGAAATCTTCTTGAATTAGAGCCTAATCAGCTAAAACCTTGATATGTATGAGAAAGCTGCCAGTCGAGAATTCTATGCTTCTATAAAAATAAATCAAATTTTCACCGTTAGAGAACAAAAAGTTTAAAATGGTCGTCTCGCTACTTGTTGTAAGCAGAGATATCCGACTCCCATGACAGCTTCATCCATCTTTGTCTTGGCTTATCTCGCGATCGCCCTCATATTTGCCGTCGTGTTGACCCTCGACTTCCTGAGGGACACCTCTACTCCCAACACCGACCGAGCTTCGTGGACTGTGGTTGCCATAGCCGCAGCTCTGTGGGCGGTTGTCATCCCCATTTCGCTGGTGCAACGATCCGAATCCTGCTTAGGAGGTAAGGACCGTCTCGACAACGCTCGCTCCTGCCAAGACCACTACTCTGCTCTGTGAGGCGATCGCTCTAAGCAAGTGCTTAGCCAGCGCAACTACCCTCGTCCGAATCTAGCCTAGGCTGCTTGGAAATCCCCAAATTTTCCACATCCTTGACACACCTGAGCCGCAAAAAGCCCCCGCAGGGCATCCTTCTACCCAGCCAGCATTTGGTAGGCTAGACCTCAGGGCAACGCTCGCGGTGCCCGACTTAATCTCTGGCTAAGGCAAGGTTCATGTATCCACCCGTCGATCCCATCATTTTCGAGTTTGGTCCGCTGTCGCTGCGCTGGTATGGCCTGCTCATGGTGACGGCGATTCTAGTTGGCGCAACGATAGCCAGCCGCTACATCCAGCGTCGGGGGCAGAGCGCCGAAGACTTTTGGGACATGCTGATCTGGGTGTTGATTCCGGCGTTCATCGGTGCACGACTCTATTACGTCTTTATTCAGTCACCCCGCAGCGAAGATGGTATCGGCTACTACCTGCAAAATCCAGGGGAAATTCTCAGGGTTTGGAGCGGCGGCATCCATATATTCGGCGCATTTCTGTTTGGTGGGTTGGCGCTATTTCTCTACACCCGGCTGCGGAAGCTCCCAACTCTGCTGTATCTAGACGCCATTGGGCTGGCGCTGCCCCTGGCCCAGGCGATCGGTCGCTGGGGGAATTTTATCAACCAGGAACTCTA
Organism: Elainellaceae cyanobacterium; assembly: GCA_050331615.1. Taxonomy (GTDB): domain Bacteria; phylum Cyanobacteriota; class Cyanobacteriia; order CAKZMO01; family CAKZMO01; genus JAYKGU01. The sequence goes on along the minus strand of JBHJGR010000153.1, from coordinate 5,385 downwards.
CGGTCCGCCGACCAACCTGCCCTGGGGCTTGCGCATTGACCCCAATCGGCGCATTAGCCCCTACGACGACTTGACCACCTATCCCGAAAGCGTTCGCTTTCATCCCCTATTTCTCTACGAATCCCTCTGGAACTTCATTGGATTTGGCCTAATTTTCTGGATTTCGCGCCGATTCGAGCGGCAACTGCGGCCCGGCGACATTGTCCTGCTCTACTTGCTCTGGTATCCCTTTGGGCGCTTCTGGATCGAGTTTTTGCGTACCGATTCTTGGTTCTTTCCCGGTACGCCGTTCAACCTGGTGCATGTATTGAGCGCCGCCGCCGTCATCGGAGCCGCTGGGGCGCTGTACTGGCGACGTCGACGGGAAGCGAGGGTCTAACATGGGGAACGGGAGTTATGTCTAAAGCGCCACGCCTGGTCATCATTGGGCTGGATTGCATGGAGCCGTCGCTGGTATTTGAGCAGTGGCGGCAGGATTTGCCAAATCTATCCCGGCTGATGACAGTGGGCAGCTATGGGCGGCTGGAGAGCAGCATTCCAGCGATTACCGTCCCAGCCTGGAGCTGCATGATGAGTGGGCGCGACCCAGGGGAATTGGGCATCTATGGCTTTCGCAATCGGCGCGATCGCCAGTACCACAATATGGCTATTTCTGACGGTCGAGCCGTCCAGGTGCCGCGTCTTTGGGATCTGCTAGGGGATGCCGGCTGGCGGGTAGCGGTGCTCAGCGTTCCCGGCACCTCGCCTCCCTATGAGGTCAATGGCTCCCTGGTGTCCTGCTTCCTGACGCCCAATACCGAAGCTCCCTTCACCCATCCGCCCGAGCTAGCCCAGCACATCCACCAGTGGCTGCCCAACTTCATGCTGGATGTGCCCCAGTTCCGCTCCCATGATAAAGACCGTATCCTAAAAAACATCTACGACCTGTGCGACCAGCGCTTTCGCCTCGCCGCCAAGCTGCTGGCCGAGGACCAGCCCGACTTCCTCATGCTGGTAGACATGGGGGTGGATCGCATTCATCACTCTTTTTGGAAGCCGATGGACCCCCACCATCCCCAGCATGAACCCGGTTCCCCCTATGCCAGCGCCATTCACGACTACTACTGCCACGTGGACCAGCACATCGGCACCCTCCTATCCCAGTGCGATGACGATACGGCAGTGCTGGTGGTGTCCGACCACGGGGCGCGTCCCCTCATGGGCGGCATTTGCATCAATGAGTGGCTGATGGCCAACGGCTATCTCATGGTTAAGGAGGTGCCCGATACGCCCACCCCCCTCGATAAAGTCGAGGTGGACTGGAGCCAAACCCAGGTCTGGGGAGCGGGGGGCTACTATGCCCGAATTTTTCTCAACGTGAAGGGGCGGGAGCCGCAGGGCATCGTACCACTGTCGGAGTATGAGGCGGTGCGATCGCGCCTGATTGCCCAACTGGAAAGCCTCACGGACCCAGCAGGCCAGCCCCTCAACGTGAAAGCCTTCAAGCCTCAGGACATCTACCAGCGGGTGCGGGGGCTAGCGCCAGACCTGATTGTTTACTTCGATGATCTGGCCTGGCGATCGGTGGGCAGCGTCGGCATTGGCTCCATTTACACGACCGAAAATGACACTGGCCCCGACGACGCGAATCATGCTCCCTTCGGGCTGATGATCTTCCACGATCCCCAGCGTCCGCAAAACGGCCAGGTGCTCGACGGTGCCCAGCTTTACGACATTGTGCCCACCCTGCTCCACCGCTATGGGCTGGAGCCGCCGCCGGGGCTGCGGGGCCGGGTGCTGCCCGTCTGAGAACTGGCCCAAAAACTCCGGCGAGGTTTCGATTTCCCAAACCCCTACCGAGATTTTTCGATAGGTCATGAGAGTGAGGGAATCATAACCCCTCCTTAACGAGTCGTCATAATATCTCAGGTATTCTACAGAGAGATCTCTATCCTCACGACGTTCAAAAATGGCTGAGCTTCTCGAACGCTTTCCCGTGCTTGATTTGGTGGTCAAAGGTGGGCCAGTAATGATCCCCCTGTTGGCCCTGTCGGTGATGACCCTGGCCACTGCCTTGGAGCGGGGCTGGTTCTGGTTCCGTTTGCTGAGTCAGGAAGACCGGGTGGTTCACGACGTTCTGGAGGCGGCCCGCTATAACCTGAGCGAGGCACGGGCGATCGCCGAACAGGCCCAGCACCTAGCGATTGGGCGCTTTCTACTGGCTCCGCTGCGGCTCAAGCAGTCGAACCCTGAAACCTTTCGGCTGGCCCTGGAATCTGCTGCCGATCGCGAGTTTGTGCAGATGCGCAAGGGGGACAAGTTTCTGGAAACCGTGGTGGCGCTTGCTCCCCTCTTGGGGCTGCTGGGCACCGTCACTGGCTTGATTGTCACGTTTAACAACCTGGACATTGGCGGTGGGAGCGCAGGCGAAGGCGGACAGCTCGCCGCCGCTGGCATTGGGGAAGCCCTGATTACGACCGCTGCTGGCATGCTGGTAGCGATTCTGGCCCTGGTATTTTTCCGCCTGTTTGTCACCCTGCAGGCCCAGCAAATCGATTATTTCTCTGAGGCTGGCACTGAGCTGGAGCTAATCTACCGCCAAACTAGCCACGATTCTATCTCGCCGGAGGAGGCTAACCTGCTGCCCCATCGGTAATTGACTTGTGGGTGTCGTCCATCCTGGTAAGGGCAAAAGGCCATTTGCCCCTACATGCCGTTAATTTGCCTACAGAAATTTCTGTATAGACCCATGCGCCTGCGATCGCGACAAGAATCCCCTTTGCCGCCCGTCAACCTGATCCCCATGCTGAACGTCATGCTGGGGGTGCTGGCCTTTTTCGTTATTATCACCATGACCTTGGGCAGTCAGCGGGGGGTAGAGGTGCAGCTTCCAGCCGATGCCGATGCTCCGGTGGAGCAGCCCGAGCAGGAGGAACCGCCGCCGCCGCTGATCGTGTCCCTTGGACCCCAGGGGCAGATCCTGATCGAGGATCAGCCCGTTTCTTCGGGGGAAGTGGAGCAGCGCATCCAGGCGTATCTCTCGGAGAGCGAGGACGGCTTGGTTTACCTCACCGCCAGCCGGGAAATGCCCTACCAGGAGGTGCTCGCCTTTTTGCTGAGCATGAAGGAAATTGGGGGCGATCGCGTCTCCCTGGCCATTGAGGAATCGTCATGAAGTCACGTAACTCCCGCCGATTTGCCTCGGAGGTGCCGGAGGTCAACCTGGTGCCCATGATGGACGTGCTGATGACCGTCTTGACCTTTTTCATCATCATCTCGATGGGTCTGAGCAGCCAGCAAATTTTGACGGTGGACGCGCCCGACGTGGGGGAGGGGGGCGAAAGCGACATCACCCAAGAAGATATTTCCACGCCGCCGCTGGTCATCGGTCTCAATATCCAGGGTGAGATTTTGATTGAAGATGAGCCCATCGCAGAGGAACAGCTAGCGACGGCCATGCGGGACTATCTGACGGAGAATCCCGACGGCTACGTGCGGCTCAAGGCCGATCGCGAGCTGAATTATGACGAGGTTGCCGAGCTGCTGGTAACCATGCGGGACATCGGCGGCGGTCGCGTTTCTCTGGCGATCGAATAAGGGCTTGAGCAAATTGGGACATTCAAGAGGTGTGGACCCCCGCGCCGCTGGGGTCCACACTCAAACCTTAGCCCGTAGGGCTATAACTCCTTAAGTCTGGCAAAAATCTGGCAAAAAGTTCCAACAAAGGAATTAGATGTGGCGATCGCTGTCTCCCACTCGCGAAGGTGGATCTAATCTGCCTCGCTAAGTTCTCTTAACCATTTCATAACTACTTCCTAACCTTTGCAAACACTTTACATTAACCATTCTTAATCCTGACCAGCTAACTTACCTCTGGATTGTTTTTGAGTAATCTTACGCTCTGGAGAGTGTTGTATGGTGGCGAACGGAAATTCATTTAAGCTTGACCGGGTCGCGCTGGCGATCGCAGCAACCGCATCCGTCCTCGGATTGTCTACTAGCGCTGCATCGGCTCAGTCGATCGCGATTGACGGCTCCAGCACGGTGTATCCCATCACCGAGGCAATGGCTGAAGAGTTCATCACGGCAAACCCCGGCACCAACATTTCGGTTGGCGTTTCCGGCACCGGCGGTGGCTTCAGCAAGTTCTGTGGAGGTGAAACCGACATTTCCAACGCTTCTCGACCCATCAAGCCTGAAGAAATGCAGGCTTGCGCTGAGGCTGGTATCGAGTACATCGAAATTCCTGTTGCCTACGATGCCATCACGGTTGTGATTCACCCTGAGAACGACTGGGCAACCGAGATGACCGTTGAGCAGCTAGCAGCAATTTGGAGCCCCGATTCCCAGGGCGTCAACAACTGGAGCGAAATTGATTCCTCCTGGCCCGACCGCCCGCTGACCCTATATGGCCCCGGTACTGACTCCGGTACCTTCGACTACTTCACCGATGAGATCGTCGGCGAAGAGGGTGCTAGCCGCAGCGACTACACCGCCAGCGAAGACGACAACATCCTCGTTATCGGTGTTGAGGGCGACCCCAATGCGCTGGGCTACTTTGGCTATGCCTACTACATTGAGAACCAGGATCGGCTTCAGTCCGTTGCTGTTGACGGTGTTAAGCCATCCCCTGAAACCGTTGACAACGGCACCTACACCCCCCTGTCCCGTCCTATCTTCATCTACGTGCGTCAGGATGCCCTTGAGCGCCCTGAAGTTGCTTCCTTCGTAGACTTCTACCTGGGCAACGCTGCCGACGTTGTTGCTGATGTGGGCTATGTCGCCCTGTCTCCTGAAGCCTACAGCCGCGGAATGGAGCTGGTTGAGAACGGCACTGTTGGTACGGTTTACGCTACCAACGACGTTTCTGGCCTGGGTCTGCTTGAGGTTCTGAACCTGAGCCGCACCCTGGAAGCGCCTGCCGAATAACTGATGCGCTAGGGTCAGCTCGTCTGGCCCACCTACTGTGCTTTGCCCTGGGGTCCAGTGCTGCGGTGCCGATCCCAGGGTTTATCCTTGTTAAGTAGGTAGCCGTAAGTAGACGACGCTATGGCGGGGTGCGCCCCCAAGAAAACATAATTAATTGTGCTCAAGCACTTGTATAGGCTGTCGAAAGGTTGTCATGGCATTCAAATCAGCGAAGCGCGATCGCCCCATCTGGCTCAAAATCCTAGTCCATCCCATGCTCTATGTCTCCCTGCTGCTGCATGGGGTAATTCTCGCCATTCCTGGCTCCCCTGAGGAGGAGATTCCCGAGGACCTGGAGGAGGAAGAGGAAATCCAGATCACCATGCTGCCTGCAATCGTGGAGCCAGAACCTGAGATTCCGGTGGAGGAACTGCCCGCCGCACCCCCGCCCCCCGGCCCCCCGCCCCCCCCCGCCCCCCCCCGCCCCCCGCGCCCCCC
>JBHJGR010000152.1:0-6713 GCA_050331615.1 Elainellaceae cyanobacterium | reverse complement strand
AACACCCCAATACCGGCGTAATATATTACCTTCAAAATAAAAAACGCTGGGGGGGGCGCCCCCGCGGGGGGGGGCCCACCCCACCATAGCGTCGTTTATTTATGGCTACCTACTTAGTGCAGAAACTCGATGACGTGGGCCGTGGTCAGATGGGGATTGTCAAAGGTTGCCCAGGAGCAGGCGATGCCAAAGTCACCCAGCTCGATGGTATCCTCCGGTGCTGGCTCGCGAAACCAGATTGTGCCGTCTCCCTGGCGATGGCGATGAATCGCAAATAGCTGCACGTCGCCCACATAGCTCACGGCGGGCACGTCCTGCAGAAAAGCAATGACGTCCGTTTTGCGCACGGGCTGCCCCAGGGGCCATCCTGTGCCATCAAAGCCGCCCGTGAGGGGGTTCAGAAACCGATAGAGGATCGCCTTTAGGCGGGTGGCCCAAAATTCCTCATCTCGCTGGTTGCGCTGGTTGCGGTATTGGGGAACGAGGAGCACGTCGGCCATCACCTGAATTCCCACGTAGGTTGGCTCCTCCAGTTTGACCTGAATGCCGAGGGATTTGTGGTCGTCAATATAGGATTTGAGAGCCTGGTGGAGGTCTGATTCCAGGCGAAAGCGCTCTGGAGCCATTCCCTGGCTCAGGTCAGCCGTACCGATGTCGTCAGCAGTCCCGTCGTCAGGGATATCGGGAACAATCAGGATTCGTACGATTCCCGGAGTTGTGTGTTCAGGGTGGGTAATGCAGTGGGCGCGGCAGACAGATTGGCTACCTTCCATCTCAATGGCCAGACGCTCAAAGTCCTCTGGGGTGAGGGCAGTCTTCCGAGTCCGCAAAATATAGGGCACCCGCATCACTGCCTCATCTAGAGACTCGGCCTCGGTGCCGCCTTTGGCTTCACGATAGTTTACCACCCGCTTCACGTAGGGAATGGCGGTTTTGAGCACCGTCAGCGTCTCGGCTTTGACATTGCCCTTGCTGCCGCCCCCCACCCGGTAAGCAGTTATCCAAATTTCAGCCCCCAGGGGCGGTACCTGGCCATACTGCCGCTCTTGCCGATGGTCTTCGGTATCCAAAATGGCGGGGAGGGGTGGAGTGGCGATCGCCTCGTCCCCCAGCCCCACCCGTCGCCGATTCTGCTTGCCCCAGGCCTGCAGGTATTCCCGCTCACGGGTCTGCTGCTGAATTTGCGAAGGTTCCCGAATGAGGGGGCCAAATTGGACGGTGCCGCTAAGGGAGTCCAGCAGGTAGTGGTGCTGTTCGGGGCCAGAGTTACCGAAATCCTTCACCTCTTCCCAGGGCTGCTCACTGCCGTCTGGTAGGCGAACTTTAATGTGCTCTTCATCAGGCATTCGGCTCAGAACCGGTCGTCCCTCCAGGGCAAAGATTTGTCCAGGACGACCATTGCTGATTCCCAAAAATTCTTCTTTAACTTTGGTACACTCACTGGCGTCAATGGTGCCGCCAACCGATCGCACGGTCACCCCAGTAATTTGAGGTGAGCGAGTGTAATTATACTGCTCGTCTCGGTGCTCAATGAACGTACAGCGAATCCAGTAGCCTCGATATCCGCCAAATTCAGCCTCAGCCCAGTTTTGGGGCAGGTGCAGCATCACGTCAGCCCCCTCCCGCTCAGGATGCGGACCGCCCTGCCGCCCAATCTGATCAAAGCTGAAACCTTTGGTCTGGTCGTCCTGCGATCGCCGTAAGATGCCTTTTTGCCAGGTCTTACCGTTCCAGGCTTCCCACTGCAAGGGTGGGTCTTCAGGCCGAATTCCCGTAGTGACCCCAATGGGGCCTGTGAACGTGAGGGCCAGGATGTTTCCGGCGATCGCATTTTCAACCGAGCTACTGTCCGTAGAGTTGTCGGTAGGAGAGGTATCAGAGAGCAGAGCGGGTTCCAGCACCAGGTAAAAGCAGTTACCTAGCTCGCATTCCTGAAACAGGCTAATCTCCTGCTCCAGGTTTTGCCAGTTCCGCTCCTGCTCATAGCGCGTGTTGTGGAAAGGATTATTGAGTTCCTCTGCCGTGGGTTTGTCGCCAGCGGCACTGGCCAAGAGCAGGTGCTTGATCTGGGGTATCCCGATGACCAGATCCCGATCGGTGCTGAAGATGACGGCTTCCTCAGTTTCTGTGCGCACTGTTGCTACTTCGGTGCCTGTACGAATGACTTGAGAATTGTTTGTGCGGCTGATCTGACGACTGTTGTGCGATCGCGTCAGGTAAAAGGTGAGTTCAGTGCGGGCAGGCGTAGGGGGCCTGAGGCGAATGCCCAGTAGCTCCAGAAACGCCACGTAGTTGCGGCGGGGCACCTGGTTGAAGCGATAGAGCATCTGCTTGGTTAGCCAGGCAAATAGCTCGATCATGGTGATGCCCGGATCGCCGGGGTTGTGGTTCGTCCATTCGGGACAGTAGCGGGGAATTCGCAGGATGCACTCGCGCACCAGGTCTTCAAAGGAGCGATCGTCCAGGTCAGACTTGGGCAGGTTGGGCAAAAACTCAAACTCGCGGAGCGGCTCACTCATAGCAGAATGTCCTCTTCGGGGGGCAATAGATAGAAGGGATAGACCATGCTGCGGCTGTCGTAGCTGTCTTTGGGCTGATAGATGATGATAATTCTCACCAGACCATTGGCCTGGTCAGGCTCGGTCAGCACGTCTTTAAGAATGATGCGAGGTTCCCACATCCGCAGCGCTTCTTCGACGCACATCCGAATTTTGAGGAGCGTCTGGGTGTTCATCGGCTCGAACACCAGTTCGGAGAGGCGGGAGCCAAAGTTGGGGCGGTAGACTCGCTCTCCGAGTTTCGTCCCCAGGATAATGCGGATGGATTCTTCCAGGTTGGCGGTGCTGCTACTCAGCTTGACGCTGCCCTGCACGTTAACGTTAACTGGGAAGGCAAAACCACCGCCAATGAAGTGGTCGCGAGCAGAGGTTTTAGGCATAGGTGGGAGCTGACCAATGCGCCAGTGGATAAACAGGATGGGTGGTTAAACTTTTATACGGAAAAGGCTCCGATCGAACCGGAAAGGAATTCGCAAGCGGCTCTGGATTTCACGAAATAGTGAGATTGGGTAGGAGCATCGCTAGAGCGCTTCGATTTGGGCGATCGCCTCAAGATTGACATCGGCAAGTTCCTTTAGGAGGTTACCCACCTCATCAAAGAACTGTGTTGTTGCGGTTTCAGTAAACGTGTTCCGGTTAGCTTCTGCTCAATCGCCCAAGAATTAGGTGAGTCCCTCGGAAATCTCAGCTTCGGAAAGGATACCAGCGGCGAGGGCAACAGGATTGAGCGTTGCCCAGAGCGTTTTATAGCCAACATTTCCTGATGTTTGATATTGAACAACCAAGAGGCCAAGCCAGCTTTCGGTGTTGAACAGAGGATGCTTCAGATCTTCCTCATTGAGTTTGCTGAGGTAGTGGGCAACGGCTTCAGCAGAGGCGGCATGGGCAGCCAAATCAGGGAGGCGATCGGGTTTAAGAGAGGCGACAATTTCGATGGGGATATCTGAGTGGAAGCCAGCAGTAGGAGCCGTCCCCCGGATTTCAGGTTTGAGATTGAATAGCGCGCAGGCATCGATAACCTGGTACTGATCGGGAGTGACCTGACAAGTAATGCGACAATCGATGAGGCGATCACCCTCAAACACCCAAAGCGATCGCCCTCTCTCCTCTATCAGGTCAGATCGCACTCCTTCCCCTCTAAAAGCGATCGCACAATAAGATCCGCGATCGCATTAAATTAGCTGACGTTACGGATTCAAATTCTGTCAGAGCTGTAGGAGCTTTGAATGCTGGGTTGAAGGATGAAACCCAGCCTACGAGGCGAGCGATCGCACTACAAAACGGCGTCGCACTAAAATCTCGGTTTGATTTCAGTCGTCCAAACATTTAGGACTGTCTGAGCATCGGTTCGAGAAATATGACCAATATGTGCGATTAATAAAGAATTTTCTAAGCAGTCTAATCGTGCAAGCCGCACTACAGAAGGAACCCTTAGTCTACTCTGTTGCCAATCTCGTAAAACCACATCAGTAACTGACCGTGGCGATGCTGAAGTTATTGCAGCGACGATGGCGTCTTGGGCATCTAGCCATAAAACTAGAACGGGTCGTTTTTAAGATGTACTTCCATCAGTAAATGGAATGTCTGCAATCCAGATATCACCCGGTGTAATCGTCATAGAGTCTTTCGTCTTCAGCGGCATAACTATTGAGGAAGGCGCTATGGCTGCGGGTTGGTAGAGATTTAGATGCAGGCTGAATGGTAACCACCCAGCATCCAGCACCAATGCTAGCGGTTAACTCGGGCGGAAGTGTCAGAACTTCCCCTGGTTGAAGCTCGATCTCATAGGTGAGATTGATGGGTTGGCTTTTCATAAATGTGTATAGATGATTCAGCGCATTTCAATTGTAGCGATCGCATCCAATCAATCTAGGGCGATCGCATTAAATTAGCTAACGCTGTAGATTCAAACTCCGTTGGAGCTATAGGAGCTGTGAATGCTGGGTTTCATCCTTCAACCTAGCCTACGAGGCGAGCGCACTAAGTTGAGTAATGCTTCGCCAACAGCATCCGTACCTCAACCCAACCTACGGGGAGCGATCGCACTATGTTTCACTACGAACTAAATTTAACAGCTTGCCCTGAACAGATTCCAAAACAAAATCTCGGATATAAGTACTGGCATTGAGAATTTCTACGCCAATTAGTTCTCCGGATGCATTCAGTTCTGCTGTGACATTTGGACTAATTTCAGCACTGGCTGATTTTGGTTCTTCTGAAATGAGCAGATGAAGAATATCTTCTTCCCTAAAGTAGTTCATTTGTGGCAACGATTGCTTGTTATCAGACATAGGGGATAAACCGTCCAGTTTTTAGCCGAAATCGAATAGGATGTCCAGACAATCTTAGGCATGGGTTCATGATGAGCGATCGCCATCCCCTATTATTCCAGCGATCACATTCAACAACCATAGTGCGATCGCCCTACCCCCACCTCGTCGCTCCCTACACCTCCCATTGAAGCCGCTTATGGGCAATCGCCAGGGGCTTCAATTATGGCGATCGCCTCCTTCGGCTCCATTCCCTGCTCTAATACCGTAATGATGATGCCGTGGTTGGCGCGGGTGATGAATTCAACGATCGCACTACGAGCGAACTGAGATTGCAGGGTAGGCTGGATTAGCGGCGGTGTAACCCATACAGCTAGCGAGGGTTGTTGCTCGTTGGGTTACCCTTCGGGAAGCAAGCTACGTCGCCTCAACCCAACATGTGGGGGAGCGATCGTACTATGATGAGATGGCTGCGTTATGAGTAATGATATTTACAAGCAACAACAATAATGTCTGTATCCGTTACTTTATAGACAAGACGGTGTTCATCGTTGATGCGACGTGACCAGTAGCCGCTGTATTCGTGTCTAAGGGCTTCCGGTTTGCCCAAGCCTGAAAAGGGTGAGCGATTGATATCGTTAATGAGAGTAATAATTTTTCGATAAATCTTTTTGTCTAGAGTTGCCCATTGGTTAAAATCCTCAAAGGCAGAGGCTTCAAAGCTAATCCGCCGACTCATTCCAGTTCCTCAAGGTTAACCGTAATGAGGTTAGTTCCATTTTCGACGTTTTCTATCGCTTCAAGCAATCGTCTTTGGTTGGCTTCAGAGCGAGAGAGGTAAGCGGTTTCATCAACGTCATAAACAATAATCTCAATTTCTCTATCTTGAAAGAGAGCCTTGAGCGACTCAAGGAAATGGTGATCCAGATCCTTTGCGTTAAGACGATAAGAGCTTTGCATTGTCGTTAAGCCGTGAGCCGTAGGGTTTATTGCTCATTATAGGCTACAAACTTTACCGCCTATGGTACTTCCAGCGATCGCACCCTCACTGCGATCGCCCCTCCCTAATTCCATCCATGATCGTCCCTCTCAGCCAAAAGCACGATCGCCCTACCCCCACCTCGTCGCTCTCTATACATTCCATTTAAGCCGCTTATGGGCGATCGCCAGGGGCTTCGATTTGGGCGATCGCTTCTTTCGGCTCCATTCCCTGCTCTAATACTGCGATGATACCGGGAAGATACTGATCCATTGTGAGGACGTTGGTGTAAACGAGTTGTTTGATCAGGGCATGGGAGAGGCGATCGCCCTCTACATCAATGCTGGTTTTGTAGCGAATCTCCCCATCCCTGAAATCCAGTTCAAAGTTGCCGAGAATCATGCCGTAGTTAGCGCGGGTAAGGAAGTGGGCGATCGCCCCATAGTGTTCGGATTCAGCAGTCATTGGACTGATGGAATAGAAGCAAACCGTTTGCTGTTCCTGATTAATTTTGCAGTAGCAAGGCCACTGACCCTGTTCACCTCGAAATGCAAGCCGAAGGGCGATCGCATTCGCAGATACTTCGGGAATTTGGGCATAGGGCCATTCCTCAATGTCCAGAAACTCAGTCACAGCATCAATGAGGGGCGCAGAACCCGAATCGTCCGAGTGTTCCCCAAAATCGGGATCATCGGACTCAATATCGCTGAGCGCGTTGGTGAAAAGGTCTTGAAAGGTTTGGGCGATATCTTGAAACAGGGGGTCGGTCGCTGCGGTGATCTGCTTCAAGCTATCGGTTGTTTGGTCTTGGATAAACTGGGTGATGCTGTTGGTAATGCTCTCGCTTGTTGGGCAGGGCAATCGCACTTAATTTAGGTTGACAGAAACACCAAAAGATGGCTGAGT
>JBHJGR010000151.1:0-4961 GCA_050331615.1 Elainellaceae cyanobacterium | reverse complement strand
CGGTGGCTTGCTAACTCGATGCCTGCTAGAGGTTGTTATCGTTTGGCATCATACCGCCGAAACAACCCCCAGAGGGCAGTTGTGTTAATTTGCTTCACACCATCGAGCGGGGAGGGGTGCCGTGAGGGGGCGATCGCTCTTGGACTAGATGGCGATCGCCCCCCCTCCCACGTCGAGGCTCCGCTCTAGCACGCTCATCAAAAGTTCTGCCGCCCTGAATGAGCAGCGGCAGAGCCGCTTTGGAGGTACATATAGGCGGAGGCCGAACACCAGAATACTGGGGGAAACTTTAGATAAGTAATACCGATAAGTAAAAATTGATAAATGTCCGGGTGGGATAATTCACTACAGTACGAATATAAAGTTTTCGCAAAAAAAGTCGAACGAATGTATGCCTACGTGAAAGATGTACATAAAGATACTGAGACGTGTCTATACCTTAAGGAGTAATATTTGTGCGTGTTACTGCTTAAAAAAGTTTCTTTGAAGCATGGCATTTAACAGTACATTTGTACAATAAAACATAGTCAGGCAAAAGTCAAGAATATGATGTACCTATTGTTTACCGCAGAATTAGCAAGACTGACCGAGGCATGCAATCTAATAGATAGCAGTGTATTAAATGACACTCTAAGACATATCATAGTATCTAACTATACTCCTAGCAGACGCAACAATTCCCCGCCCCGTTCTAATGCAGAGGTCGCTAGTATCTTGCGTCGAATTTCGATCAGTAAACCAGAAATGGTAATTAACTTGGAGTATGCTACTTGATAGCAATAAGTGGATCATGAATCAGTGCATCTACTACTAAGTTTTTAATAAAATACGCATCGATATTCATCTAATTTTTTAAAGTAAAAAGCCTTAAAGATATATTTATCTTCTACGCATAAGTTTCCCACAATAGCTTTTCATTTTATCCATAAAGTCTGAGAAAACAAGATGATTCCTTCTAGATTGAGGTTGCCACTTTAATTGACACAAAGTTCCGCCATGTTTACCTGCTGATCTATTAAAAACACCGCCTAGGTGCTTAGCAAGCTTAATAGCGAATTTTGTGCCTTCTCCCTCGTAGTTGGAATGCATGCCAAGTCCGTTGTCTTCAATCTGAAGAATATACCAACTATCATAGTAGCTACCGATCGCCTTGAGATACGTCAACTTCCCTCCGTGCTTCCCAGCATTACACAGAGCTTCCTCTAGAAACAAGCACAGGTGGAGCTTTTGCTCGCTAGTCAAACAGCTTTCATCAATTGCGTCAAAAGAACGGATTCTAACCTTTAGGCTTTCAAATCCGATCAAGTGCCTTGATGCTGTTCTACTGTAAATTTGATAAAACAACTCGTGAATCGGACGACGTAAATCGAGCATGATGCTACCGACCCAGCGAAACCGTTCATTTGAGGAACTGGCCTCAATTTTTAAGTGATCACCGATTTCTCGGATTCTGGTATTCAGATTGCTTAACTCATCAACGAGCTTCTGCCTAGACAGATTATCGTCGTGCAGATGTCTTAAAAGATTTGCTAGATCTTGAAGCGGACCATTATGTATCACTGAAAAAGTTCTCTCAATTACCTCTTGACGCTCTGTAATTTTAGAGTTAAGCTTCCTGGGTCGTTTGTAGGTATATTCATAAATTGATATTTGTACGAGATTTAGTGAAGCTATCAATAAACAGAGAATAACTGGAATTACATATCCTAGGATTACTAAGTAATAGCTTAATGAGACTAAAAGCAAACTACCAATGCCCTGAATAATCAAATCTTGAATTGCTCTATCAAGTAGCCAAACAGTCGAGCAAAATATCCCCCAAATGAGAATCCATAGGTACTCAAATGCTTCTGGTAAACTTTTCAAATTAGGGCGTTCATCCAAAACACTGCTGATAATTTGACTGACGGAGTGGGCTTGAATTTGTAAGCCACTAATCTCATTAGAACCAAAATTTGAAACAGCTCGTGTTTGAATGGGTGGTCGGACAAAGTCGTCTACTACTCCTAGAATGACGATGCGATCTCTTAGTAAAGCTTGATCTACGTTGTTGGTAATAATATCCTCAAGGGACAAGATTTTGAAGGGGCGATCGCCCCCTCGAAAATTAATCAACGTTTGCACACCGCCCGAATCAACACCAACATAGACCCCGGCATTTGGCGTGACGCGAGGGATTTCGGTTGGGCCGAACCGCATGGCGTCGGGGTCGCGAATCCCGTTGTCAAGGACGTAGCCCTTGGGTTCCAGATAAACTTCCGCTAGCCGGATGGCGAATGAGAACTTGAACTCGTCAGGGTTCACTGGATTCGGCGTACCGAGTAGCATCCTACGAAGGTTGTTGTCACCATCGGGAAGAATGTCTGTGAAGCCGCTTTGCTGTTGTGGAAGATCAGGTAAAAGGCTATTTTGAGGGGGCAGTACCTTTTCGGCGGCGATGAGGGTTGCGTCTTCGCGGAAGAGTTGGGAGAGTTCTTCCTGGTGTTCTTCCGCCAGCAGATCGCCCAGGATGTTGACGCCAATGACGGCGGGGTCGTATTGCTGGAGCGATCGCACAATTTCCGCCAACTTTTGATGTTCGATTGGGTAGCCCCCCATGCGCTCCACATCCTCGGCATCGATTTCAACAATGACGATGCGATCGTCAGGTGGTTCAGGGGGGCGCAGCCGCAGGAAATAATCCAGCGCCAGCAGTTCCAGCGGCTGGAGCGCTCCCAGAAGGCGGGCGGCAATCACAAAGCCTGTCACCCACAGGCCTGGTAGGATACGAATCAACCAGTTGCCTTCAGAATCACGGGCCGTTCTAAGAAGTCTACGGAACATGATGCACCCTAGTTTAATAGATCCTTGATTGCCGTTTCACACGAAATTGGTATTAGTCAACCAGCCCAGCTTCACGGGCTTTAATAGCGGTCTGGATACGGGTATTTTTGCCGTTTTTTCGCCAGTCGTCTGGGTACACACCTAGCACGTCATAGATCTTGCTCCAATACATACGCACCGTGCGCTCTGCGATCGCCATCCGCTTAGCAATCTCCTGATCCTGCAGCCCCTCCTTAAACGCCAAATTGAGCACTTCAAACCACTGGGGCCGCATCTCTACCCCAGTTCGCAGTCCTTCGATGTCTTTGGTGTAGGTCACTTTGTTAAGTGACCACTCCACCCGCTTCAGCATCTCGTCAACGGATACCTTTTTATCGGCAACAGTAAATCCTCCGGGATGATTTTCAAGGTTGTGGACAACCCGCACCAATGCCTTGATATAGCTGCTTTGTACGGTAATGTTTAGTTCTGGAAAATCGCGCATTAGCAGGCGCAACAAAGCCAAGCCTGTCTCGATCTGGGCTTCTTCGCCATCGGTTTCGGGGATAGACAGATCCAAAAGCACCAGGTCAACTTCCTGCCTGCGGGCCTGGGCGATCGCCCCATTTAAAGATTGGGCAGTTAAAAGCGCGGCATCGGGATATTGCCTTTTCAAGCCAGCAAGTGTTCCCTCCAAAACGGTGTCATGGTCATCGACAACCAGAAAAATTTGTGCCGTACCGTCCGGTGAATCGTGTCTCATGGTGATCATCAGGGGCTATAACCTCAGAGAAGCACTCCAGCCGCAGTCAACCGAACCTTGTTCAATGGCCATTGCGGCAATTGAACGCTTCATCTCTGTAGATTGATGTAAGCAACCAGCACCCTGATATCACCGCAAGGGATCGAGGGAACCGTCAAAATCCCTTGCGGTCAGTCATCAAAAGAGGAACTGCTTCAACGAAATGGGCGACGTCAGCGCCTCGCATCCAGCCTGATGGCTAGATTAATTGGCCACTAAGACCCTATCCGAAGCCCCAATGGGGTTTAGATTCCGAAAGCTCTAACGAGTTTTCGGATAGGCACTAAAGCTGGCCCGACTTTGTCTCAGATGCACACCGTTAGGTGAAATTTACTACGAATCGCACAATATTAGTATAAAGGCAAATCTGCGGATTGGTGTGTTCTGTAGCACTGGATAGGATGATCGGGCTGTGCAGTTTTCTGCACAGCTCTATGCCTACTTCAGTGGGAAAAATTACTGAAAACCAAGATGCGCCTCTGGAGGTCTACTCGGTAATATCTAGACCATCAGGCAGTGATGAGAGAGACAGAGGTGCATAATGCAGAATAACATCCAATCGCCCTATCAGGGCAAAGGCAAAGTGGACAAGGCGATCGCTCCCTTCAGCGTCGGTCGAGTTTATTTTCAAGCATCTTTCTGGCCTGCCCAACTGGCGGAGCCAACCTGTCAAACGACGCTGGGATCAGGTGAGGTGGTGAGAGTGATTGGTCGGGATGGCCTGATTTTGCTGGTGATGCCCGACGAACGGTGGGAACGAACTGCGCCAGTCTGATAAACCGCAAGCGTAACGGAATTTAATTTATCGCTCAGAAACCGGGACTGGCTCCCGGTTTTTCTTATAGCGCTACGCTTTCATGTTAGGACATTCAAGAGGTATCGATACCTGATGTTCCTGAGCTTACTCGGTTGGAGACTTCGATGAGGTTTAGGTCAGGGTCGCGGAAATAGATGGATCGGAGTGGCCCGGTTGCTCCAGTGCGCCGAGTTGGCCCCTCAATGATGTCCACATCAAATTGATGAAGAGTAGGGATGATCTGCTCCAGCGGTGTTTGGGTAATAAAGCACAGGTCAGCCGATCCCGGTGTGGGGGCATGGGCTTTTGGTTCAAATTCCTTGCCATGTTGATGCAGATTTAACTTTTGGTGCCCAAAGCGAAGGGCGATTCTATCGTCGCCAAAGGTAACAACCTCCATACCGAGGACACGGGAAAGTTCGGGAGCGTGGTAGCCCCGTGATTTCAATCCGGGGCGGAAACGCGACTCGTGCGGCTTTAGCTGCAGTTAGCAGTGATGTGGGTCGTTGATGTATGCCTGAATTTTAGCGCTACTAATCTTGCCGCTCGTTTCATAGAAAT
>JBHJGR010000150.1:0-8517 GCA_050331615.1 Elainellaceae cyanobacterium | reverse complement strand
AGATGGTTGCAGTCAGCAGGGTGGGGATCATCAGGACGCCGAACCAGCCCACGTAGAGGCGGTTGTCGGTGCTGGTGACCCAGTTGCAGAACTGCTCCCACAGGTTGGCGCTTTCGCGCTGCTGTAGAGTAGTAGTCATTAAATGAGTCCTTGTACTTGTGTACTTGTCTACAAAATGAATTGAGTTATGTATCCGTGAAGTTAGATTACCTAACCCACATCTATACATTACAGGTTTCGTTGACTTTTGTAAACTCTTTCGAAATTTTTATTACTTTCGATGGACTCAGGCACAGGTGCGAGGCCGCGGTTAGCCGGGGGGCCACTGCATCTGGCGGCCTCCGAGCAGATGTAAATGCAGGTGATCGACGGTTTGGCCACCATCGGGTCCCGAATTGATCACGACTCGATAGCCATTAGTCAAACCCACCTGCTCCGCGACCCGCTTGGCCACCAGCAGCAGGTGTCCCAAAACCGCATGATCCTCTGGGGTCGCTGCTGCCAAATTGGGAATGGGTTTTTTCGGGATCACTAGGATGTGGGTGGGAGCCTGGGGACTGACGTCCTTAAAGGCGAGGGAAAGCTCATCTTCATGGAGAATGTCCGCTGAAATTTCTCGGCGGATGATCTTGCCAAAAATCGTGTCACCCGATGCGCTCATGTCTGTACAAACCTCTCGCAACTTGTCACTGCTGCAATTCTAAGAGTTTCCCGGATGCAAAAGTTTTTTCACGCGTTCCGCAACAATTCTGGGCACTCTAGCCCTAGTTGAGTTGTCAGGGTGTCATGCTAACGCGAACATGGAGTGCGGCCCTCGTCGGCATCGATGCCGTGAAAGTGGGGGTAGAAATTGATATTGCCGGGGGATTGCCGGGAATCGTGGTGGTGGGCTTACCTGATACAGCGGTGCAGGAGTCGCGGGAGCGGGTGAAGGCGGCATTGAAGAATTCGGGCTATGCCTTTCCCCTGCGCAAGGTGGTGATTAACCTCACCCCAGCCGACCTGCGGAAAGAAGGGCCGAGCTTTGACCTCCCGATCAGCGTGGGGATTCTGGCGGCCTCGGAGCAGGTCAATCCTGCCCTGCTGGAAGATTACCTGTTTCTGGGGGAGGTCTCCCTGGACGGGAGTTTGCGGGCGGTGACGGGGGTACTGGCGATCGCCGCTGCAGCCCCAGCTCTGGGAATCAAGGGGATTGTCGTTCCCAGCGAGAACGCCCGCGAGGCGGCAGTGGTGGAGAACCTCCAGGTCTACGGCTTCAAGCACATTGCCGGAGTGGCGGATTTCTTAAATGCCCCCGACCAGTATCAGCCGCTCGTTGTTGACGGTCGGCAGGAATTGAGGCGATCGCCACAGCACAAGCTCGACTTAAAAGACGTGAAAGGGCAGGCCCAGGCCCGCCGTGCCCTGGAAATTGCAGCGGCGGGCGGACACAACGTTATCTTTGTCGGTCCCCCCGGCAGTGGTAAAACCATGCTGGCGCGGCGGCTGCCGGGAATCCTGCCGCCCCTGAGCTTTGCCGAAGCATTAGAGGTGACCCAAATCCATTCAGTGGCTGGAATGCTGCGGGAGCGGGGGTGCTTGATTAGCGATCGCCCTTTCCGCAGCCCCCACCACTCCGCCTCCGGACCCTCTCTGGTGGGGGGCGGCAGCTATCCCAAACCGGGGGAAATCTCCCTCGCGCACCGAGGCATTCTTTTTCTGGATGAGCTGACAGAATTTAAGCGGGATGTGCTGGAGTTTCTGCGCCAGCCGCTGGAGGACGGCCACGTTACCATTTCCCGGACGCGGCAAACCGTCTCCTTCCCGGCTCAGTTTACCCTGGTGGCCAGCACCAATCCCTGCCCCTGCGGTTATTTTGGAGACACAATTCAGCCCTGCACCTGTTCGCCCCGCCAGCGGGAGCATTACTGGGCCAAGCTTTCGGGGCCGCTGATGGATCGGATTGATCTCCAGGTGGCGGTCAACCGCCTCAAGCCCGAAGAGATGACCCGGCAGCAGTTTGGGGAAGACTCCCAGTCGGTGCGCACCAGGGTAGAGGCAGCGCGCGATCGCATTCAGCAGCGCTTCCAAAACGACACGCCCCAGTGCAATGCCGAGATGCAGAGTCGTCATCTGCGGCAGTGGTGTGTACTGGATGACAGTGGCCGCAGTCTGCTGGAGGGGGCTATCCGCAAGCTGGGACTATCGGCCCGAGCGACCGATCGCATTCTTAAAGTGGCTCGTACAATTGCCGATCTGGCTGGCGAAGAGCAGCTACAGACGCCCCACGTTGCTGAGGCAATTCAATATCGCACCATCGATCGCATGAATTAGTCTCTACGGGCAGAAAGGAAGCCTATAAAGTGGAGGTCCGTCTATAGGACTTTCCGCCATCGATCTCTGGCCCTGGCTAATCGCATCTAGGCTTTCACCACCCTTCTGAGATTTAATAGACAAGGGATCAGGGCCTGTTTCCCTGATCAGCCCTAAAACTTGATTTATATTCGCCAGGGAGGAGACCAGCGTGGGATGGAGAGTACAAGCAATTCGAGGGGCAACAACGGCGATGGCGAACACGGTTGACGCCATTCGGGAAGCCGTTACCGAACTCCTGGATGAAATTGAAGCCCACAATCAGCTTGACCCAGCCCATATTATCAGCGTCACTTTCTCGGCTACTCGCGATCTGGATGCTGCATTTCCAGCGGCGATCGCCCGTGAGCGCCCCCATTGGCAGGAGGTGCCCTTGCTGGACGTTCAGCAGATGCATGTGCAGGGTAGCCTGGAGCGCTGCATCCGAGTGTTGATTCATCTCAACGTGCCCGAGCCTCTGCCCCCGGTTCACCATACCTATCTGCGGCAAGCAAAAGACTTAAGGCCAGATTGGGTCGTGCCCCAGCTGGGCCTCCGGAACTAGCCTAGATTATTCATCAAGTAGGGTGGGCAGTGCCCACCTAAACCTTACAGGCCAGACAGAGCGAATGGTGGGCAGTGCCCACTCTACGGTTTTGCTGGTCGTATAAAAACACATTGTCGAAAATGGGCGATCGCCCAAAACAATGACAGAGAGTGATTACAGCCATTTTGCGAGGGAAGTCATGAATAATCCAGGCCAGAGGTTTTCTGCCTTCGGCCTAATTTTTCCATCTAAGTAGAACTGCGTTGAAAAACGAAGGTTAGAAAACCGGGGGAGCGCCCCGGTTTTCTAACATGAATCTAATTGTGCCGACCTACTTACTTGAAGTCATCGGTATCAGGAGTACGGGCCTGGTCGAGTACTGCAGCGGCGGCGATCGCTCCGGATAGATCTGTCCCACGCCAGGTTACCTCACTCCAATCGCTTCCTTGCAGGTAAACCCCCGTAAAATTGACTCGGCTCATCCAGGCTCCTCGAAAGGAGGTCTGGTTCAGCTTTGCCCCCTGCAGGTTGACTCGGTAAAACCTGGCCCAGCGAAAATCAGCGCTGGATAGGTCCGCTCCGCTCAAATCTACTTCAAACAGGTGCGCTCCCGTGAAGTGTGCCCCCTGCAGGCTGGCCTGCTGCAGGTTGGTTTGATGGCAGTAGACGCCGCTACATTCGGCATCGTGAAGAATCGCCTTACTGAGATTGGTCTGATGCAGCAATGCGTTAAACAGGATGGCCTGATTCAGCCGCGCCTGCTCCAGGTGGGCCAGGGAGAGGTCAGCCTGCTTCAGGTTGGCCCGGAAAAGATTTGTGCCAATCAAATTAGCGCACCGGAGCTGGGCATCGCCCAGGTTGGTCTGGCGCAGGTCAGCCCCAATCAGGTTGGCGTTCTCCAGGTCAGCGCCTGTGAGGGTTGCGGCAAACAGTTGGACAGCCACCAGCTCGGCTTGGTGGAGTCGGGCATCGGTCAAGTCAGCAAATGGCAGGCTGGCATTGCTTAGCACGGCCCGCTCCAAGTTAACCCGACGCAAGTTGGCGTGGCTCAGGTCGGCATTGCTTAAATTTACCCCAGCCAGGTTTGCCCCGGCTAAATGATGGTCAGCAAGCTGGGCGTCGCTCAAATCTGGCTGAATATGGGGATGCTGAACGCGCCATCCGTCCCAGGCTGCCGGGTTTCGCTGAAGAAGTGCCAGGTGTTCTGCGATCGCCATTAACCTGTTCCTACTCCGAGCGTCCTGGATTGCGCTCTAGTCGCCCTGCCAAGTTCTCCATCGCCGCCAGAGAAGCCCCCGCTGCGGCAATAATATCGCGCTCCTCACCGCCCAGATAGAGTCGACCAAAGCTTCCTATAGCCCCAATCCGTAAGATATTGATCAGCGCCGCTTTTTCCGCCTCGTTAGCAGCCAGGGCCGCATAGGCAGCCGGTTCTACTTCCAGGACATAGAGCGTCTGCCCTGCCAGCAGCATGTTTCCCCGAGCAGTGCGGTTAATCAACTGGGCATGATGGGCATCAATATTGCGAATAATTTGGCTGGAGACAATGCGGGGCTTGAGGCAGTCCCGCTGGGTGGCTCCAATGGCATCGAGGATAGCCCGCCCAGCGGCTTTGGTGTCACTCTGCTTGGTGGAGTGAACCTCCAGCACTCCGTAGAGGCGCTCAATCATCAGCACCCCCGGACGCACTGCCGCTGACTTGAGGGCGACATCCATCAGGCGGTTGACCTCGATACCAGGAGAAATCTCGACCCATAGGGAAGAGTCTCCCGGTAAGGGCAGAAATCCCTGGGCTTCAATCCCCAAGTAGGCGGCGTGCTGCGACTGGAGGCTATCAATATAAACGTAGCTACGAAGATCAACGCCCAAAGTTAAGTGTTACCAATTATGAATCGCAAGCTTAGTATAGGGGGTTAACCGCCGCACTGGCTACGTCCTGCCTGCAGGGATTGCCCCAAGCCTACAGCCACGCCTACAGATATTCCATAGGATTAACCGGTGTGCCGTTGCGGCGTACCTCGAAGTGGAGGTGTGGTCCGGTGGACAGTCCGGTAGATCCAACTGCGGCGATCGCCTGCCCCTGCTGCACATCCATGCCCTCGGAGACATAGAGCTGGCTAGCGTGGCCGTAGAGGGTGGTCAAACTGTCGCCGTGGTTGATGATAATGGCATAGCCATAGCCGCCGTACCACCCCGCAAAGATGACCCGTCCCGCATCCGCCGCCCGAATGGTGGTACCGTGGCTGGCCCCAAAGTCCACGCCCGCATGGAAGCGACGGTAGCCCAGGATGGGGTGGCGGCGGTAGCCAAACTGGCTGGTGATGCCGCCGTTGGCCGGAAAGATCATCCGTCCCGTGCCGCGCACGATGCCCTGAGCTGCTGCGATGCGTTGGCGAATGAGGGCTTCCAGGTTTTCCGAATCGCGGATGAGCCTTGCTTCGGCTTCCTCCAAGGCTTTGCGGTCTTCCCGCAGCCGCGTCACCAGCTTCTGCTGCTCGCCCGCCTGGGCTTCGTACTCGGCCTTTTGCAGCAGGAGTTGCTGGGTCATCAGGGCGATTTCATTTTTCTGGTCTTCGATGCGGCGGCGGCGCTGCTCCAGAGCATCCGCCTCCTGGCGGAGTTTAGCAAGAATTTGCCGATCAGCCTGGTAGACCAGCTTGAGCTGGCGACGCCGATCTAAAAATTCGTTCAAGTTCTCGCTTTGCAGCAGCACGGCCCACCCTTTACCGATTTTCTGGCGCTGAAGAAATCGCAGTCGGTTTGTCGTGGCGTACTGGCGGTCCTGATAGGACTGCTCGGCGATCGCCAATTCGTCCTGCAAATCCGTCAACCGCTGCTTAGCGATGGCGAGCTGCTGCTCATTGTGGGCGACCTGGTTTTCGGTAGTTTGAATGGTGGATTCTAAGTTTTCCAGCTGATCCTGGGCCTGCCCCTCCAGGTTCTTCAGGCGATCGCGCTCCTGCTCCAGACTGTCCCGCTTCTGTTCAATCTGGTGCTGCTGCTGGCGCAGCGATTCGACGCCATCGGCCTGGGCCATGTCCAGCGGTGCGGCATACAGGGATGGGGCGATCGCTCCCCCAATGAGCAGCCCCAGACAGACAACTCCCAGTATCAGCCTCTGCCAGCGTCGTGTGAATGATAGTAATTGCGTCGTCATCCCCTGTTTAATCAGTCCTTTATCCTCGCTGGGATTGCTGCCCAAACCCTGCCGAAAATTGTTTAGAACATAAAACTCGATGAACCACGCACCCCGAAGTTCCCATCCCGCCGCCGCCACTGACGCACGCACGGGAGAGAACTCCGACATAGTCTAGGAGAAAACGGGCAGAGGCGATCCCTGCCGCAGTGAAAACGTTCGCAAATCTTAAAGCAGTCCCTGTCTAAGGTCCCGAAAAAATTGCTTCTTCCAGGTCGCGGCGGCTGAGGGAGTACTTAAACGTTCGCTGAATATCCTGCCCCCCTTCTCCAGCGTTAATGTAGCGCACGACCAGGGAATCCACATCCAGGCAAAGCTCGGCTTCCCAGTGGGTCCGCTGGACTATCCAGCAGTGGCGATCGCCCTCTTTCTGCTCACAGCCCTGGGAGGCGAGCCACTGTTCAATGTCTGGCAGGGGATGGTTATAGAGCGGAGTATCAGCGGGAGGGAGAATCATAGGTTTTCGAGGGTAGTCAAGATAAATCAGGGAACAGCATCAGGAGAATGAATTCAGTGCCGTTAGGAGGACCGCTGCTCAGAACTGGAGCGGCAGGAGAATGTCGCCCCGCATAACGCCAATGACGAGAGCCAGCAGTAGGCATCCAATAAAGGTCAGCCCCAACAGGCAAACCGCAAAAATCTCTCCCGCAGAGAGGGGGCGATCGGTGGGGTCGAGGTAGGCCGACTTAGACCGAAACGGTTGGGACGCTGACACGGGCAGGTTCAGATCATCGCGGGGCTGAATCACCGAGAAGCGAGAATAGCCGTGCTTCAGGTCATACCGCGATCGCCGGTCGGGACTGCTCAAAGTGGCATAGGCATCGTTGAGCCGCTGGAACTTCTCGGTGGCGATCGCAGGGGGCAGGCTAGTAGTGTCGGGGTGGTAGCGCTTGCTGAGTTCTCGATAGGAGCGGCGAATTTCCTGCACTGAGGCCCAGGGCGATACCTGCAGCAGCTTGTAGTAGCTTGTGGTTGATGACTCGTCGGCCATTGCCTCGCCCCCTTTCCCAATAGCGGCCCCGAAAAAGTCGCGGTAGACTCCGTTTACCATTATTAACATTAATTAATATTCATCAAGTCCGCGATCGCCCCCTCTCAGCTTTGCTGATCATGCACATGGCTGAACTAGCCTGGGTCGGAGCGCTAGCCAGCCGTACCGTAGCATTCAGTCCGAATGAGCCGAATCTGTGCCAGGGTAAAAATTACGGGAATGATGCGGCCATAGTTCGTGGCGATCGCCCGCCAGCCCAAATCAGCGATGAACCAGGTCCAGAGGGCCGGTCCTACCACCGCAAAAACCGTGCGTACTGCTCCATACCGAGCCGCAGACAGGGCCATCCCCCGCTGCGCCATTTGTAAAGAGATGCGCTGCTGGACCTGCGCTGCCAGAGCGGTGCCGCCCCTGGCCAGCGTTTGTCGGGCCAGCTGATATTGAGCGGTGTGGAGGGCGAACTGGCGGGCGATGTGCTGCAAAATCCAGGGACGAATGATCGAGCTAACCGCCAAGGCACTCCCCCCCTTTAGCACGAGCTGGAGCGGGTCTTGCCGGATAGAGGCAGGTAGCTCTGGCACCAGCGATGACTGCAGCAAAGACTGCTGGAGGCGATGGGACAGCTGGTGTCTTTCAGATGGAGGCAGCTTTTTCCAGGCCCGCTGTAGGATATGTAAAAAAATCTCCGCTTCGAGATCAACCGTGGAGAAAGTTTCGGCGTAGGGAACTTTGAGATAGCGGCAGACCTGGATGAGAATCTGCCGGTAACTCACCCGGTCGGTTTGCCGCCGCAGCACCGTCATACCATCGGCAGCTAGGAAGCGAAAGCGGCGCTCAATTTCATCAAGCCAGGACTGGCGATCGCGACTCTGAACTTCAATGGGGTCTAGCCCTAGGGCGTAATCCAGCGGGTTGAAACGACGGCTAAACAGGATCGAGGTAAGCGCCTCTAGCTCATCATCCGTGGCCAACTGCAAGCCCGATCTCAGCTCGTCCATTCGCAATTCTCCAAGTTAACTGGAAATCTACCCCAATCTGCTTAGCGATCAGCCATAGGTCAACGCATTAAAGATTGGGGCTAGCAATAAACCCAAATGCTTTTCATATTCTACTCGCGTTTTTTGCATCCAAGCTTTTGGCACTGTTGCAAAGGGCTGATACCGTTTTTCTGTGAAGCTGCACATAACAAGGGGCTTAAGCCCCTTGTCTGCCCGAACTTCTCCCATGCGTCTTCACCCAAAATTGGTATGAGCGTATGATCAGGGCTGAGCTAGCAAACTAACATCTCCCAAGCCCTAGAAGGGCGGGGGTTCATGGAATCCACCTGACTCTGACTGGCTCTCGGATAGACCTACATCATCCAGCCTCTTATCAGGGTTCAACCATGCTTCCCGGTCGTTCTTCTCTGACGCTGGCACTGCTGCAACGTTGACAATCCGAGGACTGCCAATC
>JBHJGR010000149.1:0-5335 GCA_050331615.1 Elainellaceae cyanobacterium | reverse complement strand
TATACTCACTCATATTTAGGCTCCCTGTAGGCGCTACCGCTTATAAGGTGCCCGGATTAAATTAAAACTAACGGGGTAATGAGAAACAATGCTTTCCTGCAAAAGCCTAGTGCGGGCCGTCTTCATCGCCAGCCGTGAAGCGGCTCGCCGTATGGCAGCGGGCGGACGCATCATCAATATCGGCAGTGCTTTAGGAGAAGCGGTCCCGATGCCGGGGTGCTCCATCTACTGCGCTAGCAAGTTTGCAGTAGCGGGCTTGACGCGGGGCTGGGCGCGAGACTTGAGGCCGCATAGCATTACCGTCAACTGCGTCGAGCCTGGTCCCATCGATGCAGACATGAATCCCGCCGACGGTGAGCAGGCCAATTACCAGCGGCAGATGACCGCCCTGGGGCGCTACGGCACGCCGGAGGAGGTGGCATCGCTGGTTGCCTTCATTGCCTCGCCCGACGCCAGCAACATTACCGGAGCGACCCTGCGGGTAGACGGCGGCTGGGGAGCCTAGAGGTTAGCGATGGATGGGGCGATCGCTGCCAAGGGTTCTGACCGAGAACTGACCAAAATTTGAACCCGCCTTCGCCCCTTCTCAGACCAATCTCATGCAAACCTGGCAAAATTTGAAACTGTCGTTGTCGCAATACTGAGCTATGAGCGCAAATTCCACTCCCCAAACCGCCCCCAGTCTGCAGCAGTTTGACGCCTGGATTGACCAGCAAATCCTGAACCTCAGCGTCGATGCCCTGAGCCGCAATGTGCTGACCTGCACCGCCTGCCCCAAAGTCATGGGCGACTATATCATCGAGTATCAGGGTGAGTCGATGCGATTTCCAGCGGCTAAAGCCTATGCCTTTCTGCGCTATGTGCTGGAGAACACTTCACGCGCCTGAAACCATTTGCTTTGATAAATTACCTGTTTTAATGAATTTGCTTTGATGCTGACGACTCCTATTCACTAGGGGATGCCTCCCATGAATAAACCCGTCATTCTTACCGTTGATGACGACCCGGAAGTGCTCCAGGCGATCGCCCGTGACCTGCGGCGACAGTATGCCGAACGCTATCGCATCATGCGGGCCGATTCCGGGCAAACCGCCCTGGAGATGGTGCAGCAGTTGGCCCTGCGCAACGATACGGTGGCGCTATTTCTGGTGGATCAGCGCATGCCCCAGATGACCGGCGTGGAGTTTTTGGAGCAGGCCGTCGAGGTCTTTCCCGAAGCCAAGCGGGTGCTGCTCACCGCCTATGCCGACACCGACGCCGCCATTCGCGCCATTAACGTCGCCCGGCTGGACTACTACCTGCTGAAGCCCTGGGACCCGCCCCAAGAAAAGCTCTACCCGGTGCTAGACGATTTGGTGGACGACTGGCTGGCCCACTTCCATCCCGAGTTTCAGGGGGTGCGGGTGGTGGGCGATCGCTGGTCTGCCGACTCCCACCGGGTGAAGGACTTTCTGGCCCGCAACCAGATACCCTATCGCTGGTTCGACGTTGAGCGAGATGTCCAGGCCCAGAAGCTGCTGGACTACGCCCAGGTTTCCGGCCCCTGCCTGCCCCTGGTGCTGTTTGCCGATGGAGAGTTCCAGCGCAAGCCCAGCAATCTACAAATCGCGGAGAAGATTGGCCTGCAAACCCAGGCCGCCAATCCCTTTTATGACCTGATCATCGTCGGCGGTGGGCCGGGAGGTCTGGCGGCGGCAGTCTACGGTGCCTCCGAGGGGCTGCGCACCGTGATGATCGAGCGGGAAGCCCCCGGCGGCCAGGCGGGCACCAGCTCCCGTATCGAGAACTACCTGGGCTTTCCCGTGGGTCTCAGCGGCAGCGACCTGGCGCGGCGGGCGGTGACCCAGGCGAAGCGCTTCGGCGTGGAGATTCTGACGCCCCAGGAAGTCACCGGCCTGCGGGTAGAAAACGACTACCGCATTGTGACCCTGGAGGACGGCAGCGAGCTGGCGAGTCATGCGGTGATCCTGGCCTTGGGCGTCTCCTGGCGGCGGCTCACCGTTCCCGGCATTGAGCGCTTCACGGGGGCGGGGGTGTACTACGGGGCGGCGCAAACGGAGGCGATCGCCTGCTCTGGAGAAGAGGTCTTCGTCGTAGGGGGAGCCAACTCTGCCGGACAGGCTGCCATGTACTTCTCCCGCTTCGCCAGCCGCGTGGTGATGCTGGTGCGGGGCGAGTCCCTCACCAAGAGCATGTCTCAGTACCTGATCGACCAGATCGAGGCCACGGAGAATATCGAGGTGTGGACCCATTCCAGCGTGACCGAAGCCAAGGGCGACAGCCGTCTGGAGGCGCTAGTGGTCCAAAACTCCCAAACAGGAGAGATGCAGCCCCTGCCAGCCAAATCCCTATTTATCTTCATTGGTGCAGTGCCCAGAACCGCCTGGCTGGATGATTTGGTGGAGCGGGATGAAAAGGGCTTCATCCTCACCGGGCCAGACTTGCCCCAGCCCGAAGCCAATTCCAGGGAATCGCGCCCCAAAGGCTGGACTCTAGACCGTCCCCCCTACCTGCTGGAAACCAGCGTTCCCGGTATTTTCGCCGTGGGAGATGTGCGCCACGGTTCGGTCAAGCGGGTGGCCTCTGGTGTGGGCGAGGGCAGCATCTGCGTCCAGTTTGTCCACCGCTATCTCAGCAATTTGTAGGGTCGGAGGTCCACCATGCTGTGTGTTGATGAGCTGCTTACGCTGGAACCCTTCCAGCAGTTACCCAAAGAGCGGCTGGAGTGGGCGTGCGATCGCGCTAATGAACTTGACCTACCGCCGGGCACCCCTTTAACCGAAGAAGGCAGCGCCCCCAATGGTTTCTTCATTTTGATTAAAGGACGGGTCAGCATCACCCGCCTCAGCGAAGGGGTGGAGATGCCCATTGGCCATCATGAAGCCCCCGCCTTCTTTGGCGAAATTTTTGTGCTCACCGATGGCCCGGTGCTGGTGTCCATCCGCACCCTCACCCCCTGCCTGCTGTACCAAATCGACTGCTGCGACTTCCTCACCCTGCTGCACGAGTGCCGCGGCTTTGAGCGCAGCATTTTCCGCGAGGTGCAGAAGCGGCTGCGGGGGCTGGAGTCCTTCATTCGCAGCCGAGAAAAGATGGCGGCCTTAGGTACCCTCTCTGCCGGACTGGCCCATGAACTCAATAACCCCGCTGCTGCTCTAGTGCGGGCTTTGCGGGACGTGGTGCCCGCTATTCGGGAACTGGAGCAGATGAACCTGCGCTACGGTCAGGAGAACGTCGATCCGGCCCACACCCAGGACTGGCAGGAGACTCGCGATCGCGGCTATGACGTTATCCTAAGCCAGACGATGGATGCCATGACCTTGAGCGATCG
The DNA here is from genome assembly GCA_050331615.1 of Elainellaceae cyanobacterium. GTDB lineage: Bacteria > Cyanobacteriota > Cyanobacteriia > CAKZMO01 > CAKZMO01 > JAYKGU01. Next base: position 2,004 of record JBHJGR010000149.1, on the reverse strand, counting down.
CGAGGATGAGCTGATGGACTGGCTGGAGGACTACGGCGTCAAAGATGCCTGGAAGCTGACCGAACCCTTAGCAGCGGCAGGCATCGAGGTCGCTACCCTGGAGCGGCTCACCACTCCCTGGCGCGACTATCCAGGGGAATTGCGGGACCAGGGCATCCGCTGGCTAGCCCTTTCCTTCGACGTGATGTCCATGATCAAAAACGGTCTGCGGGGAGCGGAGCGCATCTCTGACCTGGTGCATTCCATGAAGTCTTACTCCCACCTGGATCGGGGGGCGCAGCAGTTTGTAGATGTTCACGAGGGCCTAGAAGACACCCTCAAGCTGTTTTCCTACAAAACCAAGCACAACGTGACCGTGTGCCGCAAGTATGACCGTGCCCTCCCCCAGATCTGCGCCTACGGCAGCGAGCTGAACCAGGTGTGGACGAATTTGATTGACAATGCGATCGCCGCTATGGACGAAAAGGGCACCCTGGAAATCCTTACCTGCCGCGACGGCAGCTACGTCCGGGTGGAAATCATCGACTCCGGCCCCGGCATCCCCCCAGAAATCGAATCCCGCATCTTTGAACCTTTCTTTACCACCAAGGAAATGGGCAAAGGCTCTGGACTAGGGCTGGACGCAGTGCGCCGCATCATCGAAAACCGCCACCGGGGAATGGTCACCATGACCTCGCGCCCTGGACGCACCTGTTTCGTCGTTTGCCTACCCATTCCAGAGGACAATCAAATTTGTGCCCTCAAGCCCCTGTAGGCTGGGTACTACTTCCTCACGGTTGGTGTCGGAAGCGTGTTATGCTAGTGCAAAGGTACATTTGATTTGGGCAATAGAGCATCCAGAAAAGAAGTTCATGAGGGCGATTAGCACAGTGGTAGCGCACTTCCTTCACACGGAAGGGGTCACTGGTTCGAATCCAGTATCGCCCATCCCCTATACGTCAAGGCTTTCAGCCTTTTTTGAGGTAGTCAAAATAATGTTAGCATTTACGACCACTCTACTGGTAAGACAAGTCTAAAATAGTGCACTAGGCGATCGCGTCAAACTTTTGACTGGTGGGCATTGCCCATCCTACGCCTATTCCATCAAATTAGCTGTGTCAGACCACTACGACTAACTGGTCGTAAACTAGGCCCAGCGTACTAATTCCTCTGCCCTAGACTGTAAACTTATATTACAGTTGCCCAATGTCGAGAATGACCCTTTTATCAAATAAGGGGTTTCTATAGCTTGGAGGCTGAACTATAAGGCTGGGCTAGAGGTCTTATTGATGCTTCCTTTATCGAAAATCGGGGTTTGTAAGGGGTGGTCGGGGAGCCGCTGGCTTCAGACATGGGGAGGAACGACCACCCCTTACATAGACAGTCGAGCGCGTCAGCGAGTCATTTGTTATCTGCAACCCATTTCTGGTTTTCAATGTATTGCCTAACGATGGCGACAGGGACACCCCCAACCGTTGCAACAAAGTAGCTGTGTTGCTTTTATAGTTCCTTTGTCCCATTCGTGATAATGTAGTAGGAATTGCAAAAGATGTTTGGTCGTTCAGTGGGTAAACGTGCCCCTGGAATGTTTGTTGAACGGCTGCGGCAAAAAGCTGAAAATGCTGGCGGCAGCGTCAACGAATTTCCAACCCAAACGACGAAACTATCCCAGAGCTGTATATGCGGACGCATCAACAAAAAGCCCCTCTCTCAACGGGTACATGCCTGTGAGTGCGGGGTGATATCTCAGCGAGATTTGTTCAGTGGATATCTCGCTCAGTTTGTCGATGCAGATGGCTGCTACCAAGCGGAAGCCGCTTCGAGCGGCTTCCTGGGTGTGGACTCGCTCCTATGGTCGGCTTGGCAGCAAGCGGGAAGCCAGTATAGACAATCTTCGATTGGCAGTCCTCGGATTGTCAACGTTGCAGCAGTGCCAGCGTCAGAGAAGAACGACCGAGAAGCATGGATGAACCCTGATAAGAGGCTGGATGATGTAGGTCTATCCGAGAGCCAGTCAGAGTCAGG
>JBHJGR010000148.1:0-56109 GCA_050331615.1 Elainellaceae cyanobacterium | reverse complement strand
CATCGGAGCCGCAATGGCCATGCAGGAGATGAAGCTGGTGCTGGCGACCACCCTATCGCGCTGGCGGCTGTCTTTAGTGAGCGATCGCCCCCTGAAGCCGGTTCGGCGGGGGCTCACCATTGCCCCTCCAAATTCGTTCCGCATGGTGGCCACCCAGCGGCTGGTAACTCCGGCGGCAGTAGTTGGCGCACCCAGGTAGGCGCGCCCAGTTGACACTCCCCATAGCTAAAAGCTAGGGGATTCTTGGCTCATCCACCATCCTTAAAACTGATCTGAGAGTTTTATCCGGTTCCCGAACCCTTCAATATTCGATAATCGATAATTGCGGCTAAATACTTGTCGATTTCAGCGCCAATCCCATGAGGATATCTTGGGCGCTGCGCTCTTCTTCGCCCTCCTCCGGCTGGCGCTGACAGTAGTGACCGTCGGGCTGCAGATCCCAGGCATGGCGGTTGTCGCTGAGCATAATGGCGAGCAGGTCCTTTAGATCGGCTACCAGATCGGGATCTTCGACGGGCGTCACCGCTTCCACCCGGCGATCGAGGTTGCGAGGCATCCAGTCGGCGCTGCCGATATAGACCGCTTCGCTGCCGTCATTGAAGAAATAAAAGATGCGGGAGTGCTCCAGGTGTCGCCCCACAACGCTCACCACCCGAATATTCTCGCTCACGCCAGGAATACCGGGGCGTAAACAGCAAATACCCCGCACCACCAGTTCGATCTGCACCCCTGCCTGGGAGGCTTCGTAGAGCCGCTGAATGATGTCTGGGTCCACCAGAGCATTCATCTTGGCAGTGATTTTAGCGGGGCGTCCGGCGCGGGCATGGGCGGTTTCTCGCTCGATTAGTTCCGTCATGCGATCGCGCAAATTCACCGGCGCAATCAGCAGCTTCCGGTAGGTGCGCTGGCGGGAATAGCCAGTCAGGTAGTTGAACAGCTCCGTCAGATCCGCCCCCAGGGCTTCCGCGCAGCTAAACAGCCCCAGGTCAGTGTAGATGCGGGCCGTCTTGGGATTATAGTTACCCGTACCGATGTGAACATAGCGACGGATGCCGCTCTCTTCCCGCCGCACCACCAGCACTACTTTGGTATGGGTTTTCAGCCCCACCAGCCCATAGACGACGTGGACGCCGGACTTCTCCAGCTTCCGCGCCCAGAGGATGTTGTTCTGCTCATCGAAGCGGGCCTTCAGCTCCACCAGGGCCACCACCTGCTTGCCGTTCTCAGCAGCGGAAATCAGGGCATTGACGATGGGCGAATCCCCAGAGGTGCGGTACAGGGTCATTTTGATGGCCAGCACCTGGGGGTCGTGGGCTGCCTGGGTAATGAACCGCTGTACGGTGGCCGTGAAGGAATGGTAGGGGTGATGCACCAGCAGGTCTTTTTGGCGAATCACGGAGAACATGTCCTCCCCGTCTTCGATCTGCCGCATGGTGTCTTCTAGATTAGCGCTATTACCCAACTGTAGCCGGGGCGGCACCACAGGCATCCACGGTTCGTCTTTGAGGTGGGGGAGGGGCAGATCCATAAACGCCATCAGGTCTCCCAGACCGAGCAATCCGGGCAGTTCGTAGACATCTTCATCCGTCAGGTCCATTTCGCGGACGAGGGTTTCCCGGACTAGGGACGGAGCTGAGGTCTGAATTTCCATGCGCACTGCCGACCCGCCCAGCCGCCGCTTGCGCAGCTCCTTTTCGATCGCCAGCATCAGGTCATCGGCCTCGTCCTCTTCTACCTCCAGGTCGGCGCTGCGGGTAATGCGGAAAAAGCAGTGCTGCTGCACATTCATGCCAGGGAAGAGAAACTCCAGGTTATGGGCCACCACCTGCTCCAGGGGTACCCCCGCCCAAACGATGCGATCGCCCTCCGCCTGTCCGTCGGACAAGTGGGGTAAGTCATCGTACAAATCGGCAGGCAGCTCCACAAACCGGGATGGCGGCACCTTCACCCGAGAAAATCGCTCCACGTCCTTTTGCGGATCTTTCATCACCACGGCCAAGTTCAGGCTCAGATTAGAGATGTAAGGGAAGGGATGGCCCGGATCCACCGCCAGCGGCGTCAGGATAGGAAAAATTTCGCTTTTGTAGAAGTTCTGTAAGTATTGCTGCTGGCGATCGCTCAAGTCCCCATAGTTCAGCAGATAAATGCCCGCCGCCGCCATCTCCCCCCGCAGCACGTTGACGAAGTGAGTATGCTGCTCCTGGATCATAGGCAGCAGCCGTTCCCGGATGTCGTGAAGCTGATCCTGGGGCGATCGCCCGTCTGGAGTGAGCTGACTCACCCCGGCCTCTACCTGCTGCTGCAGCACCGCCACCCGCACCATGAAAAACTCATCCAGATTGGAGCTGAAGATGGCCATAAACTTGAGCCGCTCCAGCAGGGGCGTACGCGGATTAGTGGCTTCGTGCAGCACCCGGTTGTTGAACTCTAGCCAGCTCAGCTCCCGGTTGAGGTAATACTTGGGAGCGGTGAGCGGGTCAGATAGTACTGGGGGCTGAACTGCCTCGGCGCGGGGCTTGTCCGGCATCGCTTCGGCTGTAGAAGGTTTAGACATGGCAGATGGCAAACGGTCAGCAAAGTAATCACACTGTAGTATTAGACCCCTAGTCCAGCAAGGGAATATTAGGGGTTATCCGGCTCCATATCGGCCAAATTCTCGGTCCCTCTCACTCCTTGTGGCTCAAAATCTAGCTATCATATCCTTTGATGTCGGGGCAGAGATGTGACGACAAAGACCACGATAGATATTGAGTGCTTCAGCACTATTAATCACATTTTCTTGGGGGTGCGCCCCAGCGGGGGCATACCCTCGAGAAAATAATTTTGTTTAACTTCTTACGGCAAACCTATGGGCAGACAGCGGTCACTTCTAGGGCTAATTTTAATTCTAGCGATCGTCGCGGTGGTCCTCATTGTACAAACTCCGGCGCGACTAGGGCTTGATCTGCGTGGCGGCTCCCAGCTCACCCTCCAGGTGAAAACCACTGAGGCGGTGCCGGAGATTACCCCCGAGAAGCTGGAAGCGGTGCAGCAGGTGGTGGAAAACCGCATCAACGGCCTGGGAGTGTCGGAGGCGATCGTGCAGACCGCTGGGTCAGATCAGCTCATCGTGCAGTTGCCGGGCGTCAGCGACCCCGACCAAGCGGAACGAGTGCTAGGGGGAACCGCCCAGCTTGACTTTCGCCAGCAGCAGCGGGGCACCGATCGCACCGTCCTTGAAACCTTTCTACGCGAGCGGGCCGCCATCCTGATCCAGGCAGAACAGGAGGGGACCGACCCCGAGGAAGTGCGGACCGCCCTAGATCGGGTGAATGGGGCGATCGCCACCCTCTTCGAAAAATCAGAGCTGACGGGGGATATGCTCCGCGATGCCTTTCCCCAGCCGCTGCCCAACGCCAATTCCTGGGAAGTGGTGCTCGTTTTTGACAATCGCGGCGGCGATCTGTTTGCCGACCTCACGAAAAGTGTCGCTGGTACTGGACGTACCCTGGGAATCTTCCTGGACGATGCCCTGATTAGCGCCCCCACCGTTGACGTCCAGTATGCGGAAACCGGCATCACGGGCGGGCGGGCTAGTATCTCCGGCGGGTTTACCACCGAAGGCGCTAGCGAACTGGCCATTCAGCTCCGGGGCGGGGCGCTGCCCGTGCCCGTCGAAATCGTGGAGAACCGCACCGTAGGCGCAACCCTGGGGCAGGACAGCATCCGCCGTAGCCTCTATGCCGGGATTGGCGGTTTAGCGCTGGTGCTGGCCTTTATGGTGGTGTACTACCGCCTACCGGGGCTAATTGCCGACCTAGCGCTGGTTATCTACGCCATCCTGACCTTTGCCGCCTTTAGCCTGCTGCAGGTCACCCTCACCCTGCCTGGCATCGCTGGCTTCATTCTCAGTATTGGTATGGCGGTGGATGCTAATATTCTGATTTTTGAACGCACCCGCGAAGAGCTGCGGGCCGGTCGCACCCTCTACCGTTCAGTGGAATCGGGCTTTTACCGCGCCTTCTCCAGTATTCTGGACAGTAACGTTACTACCCTGATTGTCTGTGGGGCGCTGTTCTGGCTAGGAACGGGGCTGGTGAAAGGCTTTGCCCTGACCCTGGCGATCGGGGTGCTGATCAGCATGTTCACGGCTCTGACCTGCACCCGCACCCTCCTCCTCTTTGTCCTTAGCTTTTCTACCTTGCGCAAACCCGACCTGTTCTGCCCCAACTTGTCCGGTGTTCCGGCGAAACAGCCCAAACCCGTCTCGTGATGCTTATGAAATTTCAAGTGACTCGACGGCGATCGCTCTGGTGGTCGATTTCCCTGGCTTTGGCCATTGGCAGCATTATCGCTATGCTCGTTTCCTGGCAGCAGATTGGCGCGCCGCTGCGTCCCAGCCTTGACTTTGTTGGCGGAACTCGCCTGCAGCTAGAGCTAGACTGCACGGTACCCAATAACTGCGATGACCCGATTGAGTCGGGGGAGGTGCGGCAGATTCTGACGGATCAGGGGCTGGCCAACAGCTCGATCCAGGTTCTAGATGAAGGGCAGGGCCTTTCCATCCGTACGTCAGAGCTAGACGTGGAGCAGCGCACCCAGCTGATCGATGCGCTGGAGGCGGAAGTGGGTGCTTTCGACCCCCTGGCCAATCAAATCGACACGGTCGGCCCCACCATTGGCTCTCAAATTTTCCGATCGGGGCTGACGGCGCTGATCGTGTCCTTCCTGGGCATCACCGCCTACCTGAGCGTGCGCTTTCGGCTGGACTACGCCATCTTTGCCCTGGTGGCCCTCTTCCATGACGTGCTGATTACTCTAGGCATCTTTTCGGTGCTGGGGCTGGTGCTGGGGCGGGAGGTGGACAGCCTGTTTATCGTGGCGCTGCTCACCATCGTGGGCTTCTCGGTCAACGACACGGTGGTTATCTACGACCGCATTCGCGAAACCGACAAAAACAACCCCGATCGATCCATTAGCGATATCGTAGATGACGCCGTTAACCAAACCCTGACCCGCTCCGTCAATACCACCCTGACCACTACCCTGAGTCTGGTGGCCATCGTCCTGTTTGGCGGCGAAACCCTCAAGTACTTTGCCCTAGCGATGATCATCGGGTTTCTGCTGGGTGCCTATTCCAGCATCTTTGTCGCCAGTACGCTCCTGGGCTGGTGGCGCGAGAGCTATGGTCAACCAGCGCCGCAGCCAGCTTTAGCAACGGCTGACGGTGCCGGGCTTACGGCTGATCTTGCCGCTGCTGGGTCGCCGGATTTTTCCACGGCTAAGCTCGCTGACGGCCCGGCTGACGATGATTCATCAGGCAATGCTTCCGATCGCCCAGCCGACCAACCGGCTGATACCGGCGTCACCGAAGCCGAATTTGAAAGGGATGAGTAGGATACTGGCACTGAGCTATGCAGCCCACTGTGGACTATATCTGCGCCTTCTGCGGCGAGCCCAACACCACGTTCATCGACCTCAGTGCGGGAGGTCAGCAGTCCTATGTGGAAGATTGTCAGGTGTGCTGTCGCCCCAATTTCCTCTACATCCGCATCGATGAGGATACCCTAGAGATTGAGATTGACACTGAGTACGTCGGCTGAGCCTCAGGCCGAGTGCGACGGCTGCATGAGGCGAGTATTGGGAGGTTGCTGTGCTGGTTATCATGCTAATTGCCCTGCTGCTGGGTGGGATTTTGCTCACTGAGTTGCTGGCCTATGGTCCCCTAGTGTTTCTGAGTATGCTGCATCTGCCGCGATGGCTCCTCCTCGCATGTGGTGCACTGGTGCTTGCGTGGTTGCTGGGCGATCGCTAAAACGGTAGAAGAATATTGGGTGGCTTTCGCTGCCATTTGCCATGACTTGTCCTCCACAGTTTCCCGTTTGCCAATTTCAACATCCCCGTCTGCCGCTGCCGCCGCCGCTAATGATGGCAGAACCCGATTCCTTTGCCCATTACACCTATCAGCAGCGCTGGCCCGCGGTGATCATTCGCATTCAGCGTGAGCAGGAATGGCCAAAGCCGGTGATGACGGCTCTAGACGAGCTGGGGCGAGAGTTGGCCAGTAATGCGGTCGTGCGATCGCTTCAGGACACTCAGGCTCCCGATACCGCAGCCTGGTCAGACTATCTAGCTCCCTACCTGGAGCAGCCCTGGCTCGACCTGCCCTGGTTCTTTGCCGAGATTTATTTCTACCGCCGAATTCTGGAGGCGACCCAGTATTTCCAGCCCAATGCCGCGACTCAAGGGCAGGACCCCTTCCAGAGCCAGAAGCTGGCCGGGCTCGATCGCGCCATGGAGGCCGTGCGGGCGATTTGCCACGTGCCACCACAGCCAACCCTGCGGGAGCGGCTGTCTTTTCTGCTCTACATGAGTCTCTGGGGCAACCAGGCCGACCTGAGCCTTACGCCTGAAGACGAAGCCGCCAGCCAGGAGGGCATCCACGCCGACCTCCGCCAGGGATATATCCTGGTAGACGATAGTGGCCCTCTGTGCGATCGCCTGCTCACCCTTGCTGGAAAACGGCTGGATATTGTGGCAGACAACGCCGGACTGGAGCTGATCAGCGACCTCTGCCTGGCAGATGCCCTGCTAGCGACGGGCGTCGTCAACCAGGTTTGGCTGCACCTCAAGCCCTCACCATTGCTGGTGTCGGATGCCACGGTGGCTGACGCGAATCAGACGATTGATCTGCTGGCGAGCGATCGCGATCAGGCCGTCCGGCTGCTGGCAGCCCGCCTCAAGCACTACCGCGCGATGGAGGTGCTTCAGTTCGCCGCCCATCCCATCTGGAGTGCGCCCCTGGTCTTCTGGGAGATGATTGCCCACCTCCAGGCTGAGCTTGGGCCAACTCGCCTCACCCTGCTCAAAGGAGACGCCAACTACCGGCGACTGTTAGGGGACTGTCACTGGTCACCCACCACCCCATTGGCAGAGGTTGCGGCCTATTTTCCCGCGCCCGTGGCCACCCTGCGCGCCCTCAAATCAGAGGTTGTTGCAGGTCTGCCTGCCGACTCGCTCGCCACGCTGCCGCAAAAAGACCCTGAGTGGATGGTCAATGGTCAATGGGGCCTGATTCAGGTCGCCGAATGATTTTGCGAGCAGTTAAACAGAAATTTTTTTTGGATGTACGCCCCCGGCAGGGGCACACATCCTCATAGATGTAACTAATTGTGCTTCAGCACTTACTCCAGGGCAGGAGCGCTAACCACGCCACCCCGGCCCTGGAGAAACTCAACGGAGTTCTGGGCTTCATAGGCGATCGCCAAGTCGAGGGGCGTATAGCCATCCATGCTTTCGGAGTTGATTGCCGCGCCGAAGTCAATCAGGGTTGCCATTCCCTCGGTATTACCTGAAACTGCGGCCCAGTGGAGGGGCGTTTCATCATAGAGATTGCGCGCATTGGCATCGGCTCCGCTGGTCAGGAAAATCTCGATGACCTGCTGATGCTCTGGCGTAGACGAGCAGATTGCTTCAACGGGGTAGCACCCTGCCGACACGGCCCAAAACAGCGGCGTGTTGCCCTCTTCGTCTAGGCTATTGGGATCCGTCTGTTGCTGCAGCAGCGCCTGTACTGTGGTGACATCTCCCAGGCCAGCGGCTTCATGGAGAGCGGGAAATTCTCCCACGGAATTAGAGGTCACATAGTCAACGTTCCCGGCCTCTAGGCAACCCCGCACAATGCCAAAAGCCACGCCAACGACAACAAACACGGCCCGGCGGGTACGGCGATTACCCAGGACGAACGCCAGCACGCCGAAGGACAGGCCGCCTGCCCCTAAAGCTGGCGATCGCTTACCGGAAGAACTGGCTGAGGTGGCAGTCTGGGGCGATCGCGAAGTTGTCCTCGATGTGGAGCGGTGGGGCGCGGTAGAGCGGGACATTGACGAGGAGGCAGGCGACGGCATCCCCGAGGCCGATACTGGCTTGGCGGAGAACTCGTAGCTAGCAGTTTTCCCAGAGATTTTGGTCAACGTTGAGGGTGGACTGGTGGCTGACGCCGAGGAAGATTGAGCCCTAGCGGTTTCAGAGTTTGCCGTGGGGGCAGCAGCGCTGCTCGTTGCCTCACTGGCAGCGGGTCGGGCCGATTGGAGGGCGGCCATCGCCTTCGCAGCCCAGCAGGAAAGGGCCGTATTTTCTGACTCCAGCAGCGGCTGACACTGGGCGATCGCCTTTTCCAGCGCTCCACTGTCGCGATATGCCTTCACCAGCGCCATCTGAGCCTGCATATAGCTGCGAGATTTGATGTTGGTGCACTGCTCGATGTAAGCAGCGAGGGCGGTAATGGCCTGGTCGAGCTTACCCGTCTTCTGGGCCTGGAGCCCGGTTTCCAGCAGGTGGATCTGATCCGGCGACTGGGCCGTCGGTTGGGGCGGCGATGGTTCGGCAGGCTGGGCCGGAGCCGTCGCAGAAAGGGACGGCATGATGCGGTTGGCCCATACCTTTAGCGCTTCGTTATCGCAGTCTAGCAGCGACTGGCAGCGGGCGATCGCCTGTTCGACCTGCTGAGTGCCTTGATAGGCTTTGATTAAACCCATTTCTGCCTGCATGTAGCTGCGGGACTGGGTTTTCTCTGAATCGCGACATTCCTGGCAGTATGCCTGAAGCGGCTCAATGGCCTCGGCATATCGCCCCTGTTTAAATGCGGTTAATCCGACCTCCAGTGACATGTGAGGAACTCCCGGTATTCCCTTCTAAATGGACTTCTAATCCCAAGCTCCACCCTGCGTTATTTACAGCATTTTTAAGTGTATGAGGTACAGATTTTTTGTTGGAAGCCCCGCGCTGTGCGGCTTCCAACAAAAAATCTGATTCCATCAAGGCGCGAAGCGCTGTAAGTGTTTCGCCACAGGTAAAGTTAAGTGACGCACCCCACTGGCTTGATTTATGTCTACGTACTTACTTATGTACTTACGATTAACCATAGCCATCAAATCTTGCGGTTAAACCCTGCGCGGAAGATAGTTTAGGAAAAAAATAAGCGATCGCCCCGTTTGGTTTGAATTATGTAAAGTCAAACCCCGTCGCGAGATGACATGCTTCAGTGCTAGGTTGCCCAATTATTCCTTCGACCCATCATCCCAACCCGCGGGGGCCTCCCTCATAGGTCGAGAATTCCCCGTAGGTCTACAAATTGATAGATGGCTTTGATGAAAAAGTCCACTAAGCTTCAACCAAGTTTAGATGCGGAATAATGCACCACCCGACGCTGTTTGCTGGTACCGCCAACCCAAGCCTGGCGGCGGCGATCGCCGATAATTTGGGGTTGCCCTTGGGAGACTGCCGGATTGAGCGCTTTCCGGACAGCGAGGTCTCCGTCGAGCTGAAAGCGCCGGTCCGCAACCATGAAGTTTTTCTGCTCCAGCCAACCCTGCCCCCCGTGGATCAGCACCTCATGGAGCTGATTGCCCTAGCGGATGCCTGCCGTCGGGCATCGGCACACCGAGTAGTGGCCGTTATTCCCTACTTCGGCTACGCCCGCTCCGACAAGCGGGGCCGCCAGCAGCAGGCGATCATGGCCAGCGTTGTCGCCCAACTGCTGCAGGCGGTGGGCGTCTACCATGTGATCACCGTAGACCTGCATACGCCTCAAATTCAGGGGTTTTTCCAAGGGGCAGTGGAAAGCATTACTGCCGTGCCCCCTCTTTGCCAGGCTTTGCGCGATCGCCTGCCGCCCCATACTGCGGTCGTCTCCCCTGACACGGGCCGTATCGATATGGCCATTGAGTATGCCCACCACTTAGAAACGGATGTGGCAGTGGTACACAAGCAGCGCCAGAGCGGCACCGAAACCCAGGTGACTCAGGTGGTGGGGGATGTGGGCGATCGCCCCTGCCTAATCATTGACGACATGGTTGCCACAGGAAGTACGCTGGTTAATACCGCTAAGGCCCTCCAGCAAGCTGGTGCTGGGTCGGATATCTTTGTGTCGGTCACCCACGGCCTCTTCGTTGATGATGCTCTCGATCAGCTAGCGCAGCAGCCCATTCAGCAAATCTTTGTGACCGATACGATTCCGCCTCAGCCTCATAAAGCCGCACCTCTGCAGGTTGTTTCGGTCTCTGGGGCGATCGGCACTGCCATGCGGCAGATGATGGCTGATTCTTTGAACTAATAATTTGCTGACTTAGGAGATTTTTGAAAAATGATCCTACCAGACGACGTAAGGGCAAGTGGCCATTTGCCCCTTCAGACCGTTCAATCTCAGGCTCTGTCTGGCCTATAAGGTTTAGGTGGGTGGTGCCCACCCTGCTTGATGAATAATCCAGGCTAAACTATTTCTTCCGACTAAATTTCATAAGAAAATTATTTACTTTATTGTTGATTTCTCTCAAAGCATCATGAAAGCCTTCCTCTCTGCCATTTCTCTTTGGCCCACAACATTTGGTACTCAATCGACTGGGCCTACCGAACCTGTCCCCAACCCGATCCCTCAGCCAACACCCCAGCCAGCCCCCGAGCCCGTTCCGGGACCAGCCCCCCAACCAGTCCCGGCTCCCATTCCTCAGCCGGTGCCCAGCCCAGAGCCCCAACCCGTGCCAAACCCCCAGATTGCGGTTTGCCCTGCAACTATCTAGGGGATGGTTATCAAATGTTTGATCCCCGCGGAATGACCTATGCTCAAACGCTTCAAACCTATGATTGATGACAATCATAAGTAATTTCGACCACACTGTAAGAACAATGATCCTTAGTAAAGAGCAGTTTCTCATCTCAATAGGTGTCTAAGGATTTGTTTCTCGAGCAAGTCCTCTCCGTAACCGTAGCAATCACTTGGTATTTTCTCTCAAAAAGTAGTGTTTTCCGCCAGCCTATCCTGAGCTGGCTTTGCCCGAGTGTTTTTAGCTATGCAGTTTGAGTTCAGAGACTGTTAGAACAGTCGCTTCCCTAGCTATTTGTCCCGCTGCAATGGGTTCGATTAAACCTACAGCTTGATCTCGACAAGCTGATGATTTTAACCCGAATGGAATCGGACCTGTGTATTGTGGTGTGAAACAGTTGTCTTTGAACGTTTTGGCAGTAAGTAATAGCGCGAAAAATCGTTAGCGTGGCGATCGCAGGATTCACAGCTCTCTTTCCCTTTGAACAAAGTAAACGAAAGGATCATATTAAAGGGAAAAGGTTTGTCTGGTGACGCTTACTTTTAGAGGAATTTCGAATGGACCGAACGGTTGAATGGTGGCAAAACGCCGTTATCTACCAAATTAATCCCTGGAGCTATTTAGACACTGACGGGGATGGGGTTGGCAACTTGGATGGAATTATCCGCAAGCTGGACTACATCTGCGCGCTTGGCGTAGATGCCATCTGGCTCTGCCCTATCTTTGAATCAGAAAAGCACGACTTAGGCTATGACATCACTGACATGCGGGCGATCGATGAGATCTTTGGCAGCATGAAAGACTTTGATCGGCTGCTAGCCCTGGCTCACGCTAGGGGATTGCGAGTCATGCTGGATCAGGTTTGGAGCCATACGTCTGATCAGCATCCTTGGTTTCAGGAGAGCCGCAAGAGCCGGACTAATCCTAAAGCCGATTGGTACGTCTGGGCCGATCCGAAAGAAGATGGCTCTCCCCCCAACAACTGGTTGTCGGCCTTCATGGGTGAGAGTGCGTGGCAGTACGTGCCGGAGCGCGAGCAGTTTTATATGTTCAATTTCCTGCCCAGTCAGCCAGATCTGAACTGGCGCAATCCGGCGGTTGTTGATGCGATTCTGAAGCGGGCCAGGTTTTGGTTAGACAAGGGGGTAGATGGCTTTCGGATTGATGCCGTCAATTTCTACATCCACGATCAGCATCTGCGCGACAATCCGGCCCGACCTGACGATGTGCCGATGCCCGACGGTATTGCCCCCGATAATCCAATGGCGTGGCAGCTCCTAGAGTACAGCTTCTGCCGCCCAGAAACCCTAGATGCCATCAAACCAATCCGTGAGCTGGTGGATGAGTATCCAGAAGTGGTGACGCTGGGAGAGGTAACGCTCTGCGAAGACTCCATTGACCTGTCGGGGCAGTATGTAGCGGGAGATGACCGGCTGCACCTAGCCTATAACAGCGCTCTCCTGGTGGACGAGCCCATCAGTGCTGATCTGCTGCGCAAAACGGTGAGCAGAGTCAAAGAGCACTTCCCTCAGGGCGGTAACTGCTGGATGGTGGGTAATCACGACTATGGTCGACTGCGATCGCGCTTTTCGGGCAAGGATGCCAGCGGTAACCCCTATCCCGACGATTTCTACCACATGATGGCGGCCCTGTTGATTGCGCTGCCAGGGGCCTTATGCCTTTACCAGGGAGACGAACTCGGCCTGACGGAGGCGATGATTCCTGAAGATATCCCCGTGGAGGATATTCAAGATCCCTTTGGCAAGGCGCTTTACCCTGACGTACCGGGCCGGGACGGCTCACGTACGCCCATGCCCTGGAATTCTCAGGTGCCCAATGCGGGCTTCACCAGCGACGAACACCCCTGGCTACCGGTGCCCGAATCTCACTACGACGTAGCGGTTGATATTCAGACCGTACGGCCCAAATCGCTGCTAAACACTTGGCGACGGCTCCTGCACTGGCGCAAACAGCAGCCGGCTCTCATGCATGGAAACTGCAAGGTTCTGGAAACGCGATCGCCCATCTTTGCCTTTATAAGGCGATCGAAGGAGCAATTTATGCTGTGCGTCTTTAACATTAGCAACGAGTCAGCCCGCTATAACCTCTCCCACCTGGGAGAAACTAAAACAACCACTGGCTCTGGTTTTGAGATGAATCGGGACGGTGACGTTGTTAACCTGGAACCCTATGGAGCCTGTTTCTGTAATCTGTCGCCAACGTCCGTTTGGGATTAATCATTTGAGCATCAACAAGCTGGTGAGGGTGCGTCTCCGGTTAGGGGCGCACCTTGACGCTGATGCAAGAGCTTGAAGGCGAGCAGAAAGTTTGTGCAAGTCCTGTATTATATGAAAAGTATATGGCCATAAATAAAGCTGGTCGGGCGCGCCCTCCGTCAGGGGACGCACCTCACCCTAACGTCGTTTACTTACGGCGCTTCGCGCTTTAATGGGATTCAGATTTTTTGCTGAAAGCCGCAGCATGCGCAGCTTTCAGCAAAAATCCGTACCTCATGCACTTGAAAAGTGCTGTATGGCTACCTACTAACAAGAAGCGGCTAGTTGACATGTATCCGAAGGAGAGCGAATGGACATTCTGGACGCATACGTTTTGACAGAGCCGAGTGATCAAAATGTGCTCGATATCTTTAAGGGAGAATGGTCATCTCAGCTTCCGGGGCATCTCAACCTGAAAACAGCTCCAGGTACCGCTGGACTATTTAACGATCCACGGGTGGCTTGGACAGAGCAGGTATTCGGCAGCTTTGCCAACTGGAGAATACTAGAATTAGGTCCCCTCGAAGGTGGACATTCCTATATGTTTCAAAGCAGAAACGCAAGCAAGATTATATCTATAGAAGCCAATACCCGTGCTTTCCTAAAGTGTTTATGTATTAAGGAAGTATTAAAGCTCGATAGAGTAGAGTTTAGGCTAGGCGACTTTATGTCTTTCCTTGAGAAAAATGACTCAAGCTATGACATGGTCTTTGCAAGCGGCGTTTTATATCACATGGAAGAGCCGGTGAAGCTGCTTGAGTTAATGTCCAAAGCGTCCGATCGACTGTTTATTTGGACTCATTACTACAGCCAAGAAGTGATCACAAACAGAGAAGTACTTAGACCTAGATTCAGTCCGCTTCAGCCATCAGAGTACAAGGGTTTTTCCTACGAATACTCTATCCAGTCCTATAATGAAGCCCTGAACTGGTCAGGTTTCTGCGGCGGCTCCAAGCCGGTCAGTAAGTGGTTGACCCGAGACAGCATTCTGGGGGCGTTAAAGCAGTTTGGATTTACGCAAATCCAAGTTAATTTTGACCATATTGAGCATCCGAATGGCCCTGCCTTTGCCATCTGTGCCAGTCGTCATGGAGGCTAAAACCAATCCTGCCCCCTTAAGGAGTTAAACAGAATTATTTTCTCGGGGGCGCACGCCCCAATAAGCTGTAATTGATTGTGCTACAGCACTTATCTTTCCCAAAACCAATCCTGCGCTTCCTGGGTAGCCGCTAGGATTTGCTGACAAGTCTCCTCCGAAAAGTCCTGCTGGTAGCGCTGTAAATATTCCACCGAAACGGTGTCGCCATACAGGTTGGCAAATTTTCCCCCATAGTCAAAGGTCAGGTAAGTGGGGTCGAAGTCGAAGTTGAGGAATTCAAAAATCTTCTTGACCTCAGACAGACTGTTTTGGCAGAGTGCCTCGTACTGGATGCGGAGGATGCGGGAACCCTGCCCCTGCTGCAGGGCGTCGGTGTATCCCCGAGCGTAGGCCGCATAGCGATCGCAGTGAACCTGGAGCTGGGTGGTCAGCCACTGCTGGATGTCGGGCGATCGCCTGGCCCAAGAATGAATCACGGCTCTGGGGTCGCGCACAATCAGAATACAGGGGATACCCGGCATCTTGTTCAGCACCTGATTCAGGAAGCGCATGTACTTGGGAGTTTTGTCAAAAATCCAGGCAGATTTGTCTTCCACCATGGGCGATCGCTCTGCCAGCCGCCGGTAGACTTCAATCCAACTATTGGCCTGGCAGATATAGTCTAAATTAGCATCACTGATCAGCCAGCCTGCTTTGAGGAGGTCGCAGTAGGGCTGGAGAGATGGAAAATCAGCGGGGCGATCGCTCAGCAAAAAGCCGCACTCAAACCCGCTGTAGATGTGGGGATGCTGGCGCAGAATTTCTGAGATGAGCGTGGTTCCGCCTCGTTCATAGCCGCAGATAAGGGCGGCTAGGGGCTTGTTGGAAACGGCCTTGTCTATCATTCAGGTTAAGTCGTTGAACGAAATTGTTTTCTTGGGGGTGTATGCCCTCAGCGGGGGCGCACACCCAGAATTGTGCTTGAGCACTTACCTGTTGCGATGCACGGGGGCTGACAGAGATCCGGGGTTAAGCAGCACTCTACTTATGAGCTGTTTCCAGGCGGGGGTTTCGCTGAGCTGATGGGCATCGAATCGATCTCCATATTCGTGGGCGTAGAATTTAAATTGCCTCACCCAGTCTAAGATAACTTCGCTCGACAGCAGGGAGGTCTGGCCAACGGACTTTTCCAGGGCGGTTTTCATCCCGGCTAGATCCCCATTGGCGTAGAACCGCCAGGCGCTCCAGACATAGCTCTGGTAGCGGGAGTCTGCCTCCAGTTGGCGCATGGTGTCCGACAAGTTGGGCTGACCAAAAAGATGGTCAAGCACCCGCTCAAGTTCCTGGGCCTGCTGGCTCACGTTGCGGGAGGCGTTGGTGTCGTGCTGGCGATAGCCCACCGTGGGGACTGGCGTCCACCGCCACGGCCAACCCGTCGCCACCAGGCGCAGCACCAGATCCACATCTGAGGTCTGCTGGAAGCGGGGGTCGAAACCGCCCACTGCCTCTAGAGCCGCTTTACGAAAGAGCATCGCTCCCAGAAAGACGGGCTTCCAGATCAGCCAGGTGCTGGGGTCGGTATCTGAAGCGTCCTGCCAGGGACGCACCTCGGACTTAACGCTACCCACCGCATCCAGAATTTGCCAGCCGCTAGAGACAAAGCCGAGGGTAGGTTCGTCCGCCAAAACTGCCCCCTGCTGGGCCAGCTTATCGGGACGGAGGAGGTCGTCCTGGTCTAGAAAAGCAATCATCTCTCCCTGGGCGGCCTGGACACCACGATTGCGGGCGATCGCCACCCCCTGGTTTTCCTGGTAAATGCAGTGGAGGCGATCGCCATAGCGTTCCAAACAGGCGCGGGTACCATCGGTGGAGCCATCGTCTACAGCAATAATTTCTGCTGCAGGCGAGGTCTGGGCCAGTACGCTGGCAAGGGCGGCATCGAGGTAGCGATCGCCGTTGTAGGTGGGGATAATCACGCTGATGCGCGGTGGGGCTGGCATAGGCTAGCGGGGCTGGAGTAACTTCCTGAGTAAATTTGTTTGGCGAAATCGCCTTCCAGCTCAAAGTATAGAGGTAGCATGGTCTAGCAACTTGTCTGAGGCTCAATTGCTGACACCGCCATCTACCGAACACCGCTATGCAAAATCTGACTCCAGCCCCCGCTTCCCTCGACGCCTTCTGGATGCCGTTTACCGCCAATCGCCAGTTTAAGGCTAGTCCCCGGCTGCTGGTGAGCGCTCAGGACATGTATTACACCAGCGATGATGGGCGGCAGATCCTGGACGGCACGGCGGGGCTATGGTGCGTCAATGCGGGCCACTGTCGGCCCCACATTGTGGAGGCCATTCACCGACAGGCAGCGACTCTGGACTTTGCCCCCACCTTTCAGATGGGGCATCCGGGGCCATTTGAGCTGGCGGAGCGCCTGACGCAGATTACTCCGACGGGACTGGATCGGGTCTTTTTTGCCAACTCCGGCTCTGAAGCGGTGGATACGGCACTGAAAATTGCGATCGCCTATCACCGAGTTATGGGTCAGGGTACCCGCCAGCGACTCGTCGGGCGGGAGCGGGGCTACCACGGCGTTGGCTTTGGCGGCATTTCCGTGGGGGGCATTGGTCCCAACCGTAAGTTTTTCGGCAGTCTGCTCACCGGGGTAGACCATTTGCCTCACACTCATAATTTAGAGCAAAATGCCTTCAGCCAGGGACAGCCCGACTGGGGGGCTCACCTAGCCGATGAGCTGGAGCGTCTGATCGCTTTACACGATGCCTCCAATATTGCTGCTGTGATTGTGGAACCAGTGGCGGGCTCTACGGGAGTTCTGATTCCTCCCAGGGGCTATCTGGAGCGGCTGCGAGAGATTTGTACCACTCACGGCATCTTGCTGATCTTTGACGAGGTCATCACTGGCTTTGGTCGGTTGGGCACGGCCTTTGCTGCCGACTTCTTTGGCGTCGTGCCCGACATCATGACGGTAGCCAAGGGCATTACCAACGGCACTATTCCTATGGGAGCGGTGTTTGTACGGCGGGAAATCCACGATGCCTTTATGCACGGACCAGAACACGGGATTGAACTGCCCCACGGCTACACCTACTCTGGGCATCCCATAGCCTGTGCGGCGGCTCTGGCTACCCTGGATGTTTACGCAGAAGAAGGACTGTTTGAACGGGCGCAAAGCCTGGCGGCAGACTGGGAACAGGCCGTTCATTCCCTCCATGGTTTGCCCCATGTGATTGATATCCGCAATTTGGGCATCGTGGCAGGCATCGAGCTGGAGTCTATTCCTGGAGCAAAGGGCCAGCGGGCCTATGACTGCATGGTGCAGTGTTTCCAGAAGGGGTTGCTCATCCGGGTCACGGGGGACATCATCGCCCTGTCGCCGCCTCTGATCCTAGAGAAACACCACATCTATCAGATGGTGGAGATCCTGGCGGAAGTGCTCAAATATCTTTAAGGGGATGCTTTAAGGGGATGGCTGGTATGGCTGGGGGCGATCGCTCCCAACCGCAGTTTATTGGGCCAAGCTAACCTTCTCAAGTTACTCCCTTGGTGGGAGAGGCTGAAGATTAAGGTGTCTTAAAATAAAGATAAGTGACAGTTTTATAGCACTATGCATTGGCGTTAGGACGCTCGCGGGGGTCCCACACTCAAACATAAGCCCGTAGGGCTATAGATTAAATAGTTAGCTGGCGCTGGAGTGTGGTGTGTACGCTTCAATCACAGCACCCTACGCAGGCAACGCAGGAAATTCTCAGCGATTCTATGCTGCGGCATCGACCCCTTCGCAGCGGAGATGGCCTGCGCCTGAAGAAATACTGAACAAAGCGAAGCGTAACGATGCAGGATAGCAGGAGGTAAACATGGTTAACATCAGCAGCGAAGGCAGTAATGGCACCAGCACGGTGCAAAAGCGCATCGCCATTCTCGTCGGGAACGGTGTTGAAGACTCTGAATTCAAGATTCCCTACACGGCCCTTAAGCAGACGAAGGCAAATGTCCGCGTCATTGGTTCTCGCATGAACGATGAGTACAAGGGCAAGCAGGGCAAAGTATCCGTCAAGCCCGACGCTACTTTTACAGAAGTGCGCTCCGAAGACTTCGACGCTATTATCATCCCCGGTGGCCAGGCCCCAGACCATATCCGCACCAATCAAAATGCGGTGCGCCTGGTGATGAACGCAATGGCCCAGGGCATTTTAGTCGCAGCCATTTGTCATGGTCCACAGGTGCTCATTGAGGCCGACCAGCTTCGCGGCAAGCGAGCGACCGGATTCCGCTCCATTCGCAAAGATATGCAGAATGCTGGGGCAACCTACGTTGACGAGTCTGTAGTAATTGACGGCAATTTGATTACCTCCCGTCGCCCGGGTGACCTGGCTCTTTTTACCGAAACGATCCTTGGCAACCTGGGCTTGATGGCGCAGCAAGCCCAGCCGACAGCGATGGCGGATACGTCCTATGATTGGTGGCAGCGAGCCGCTGAGTGGGGTGGCTCCAGCCGTTTGGATATTCTCAATGCTCTAAATGCAGCCATCTTGGGAGAACGGTATACGCTGGATGCGCTGAAGCAATATGGCGATCGCACCTCTGACCCGGAACTATCATTAGTCCTTCAGGAAATTGTTGGCGTGAAAAACACGAACATGATGCTTCTGGAAACCCGCCTCAATGCTTTTGACGAGAAGGTAACCTGGCAAAATCTGGGTAGTGACGCCTACGCAACCCTGCAAAATTGGCTGCAGTCCAGCGACGACCTGTCCATTATGCGCCGCACTTTGGGCGACCTTCAAACGGGCATTATTGATGCCATGCACTTCAGCAGTCAGCTCACTGACCCCATTACTGCTGATGTATTTCAGCAGGTGGAGCTGAACTTGCTGACCTGCGAGGAAAGACTATCAACGCTTTACCGAGCCCGCTTGGGTGAAAAAGTCCAGTCGCCAAACCCCACTACCCTGGCGGCTACTGCGTAAGGGCATGAAAGAACCCGTGAATCGCCTGCTGGGGCAAACCAACCATGTGCCTGTGAGGGCTTCATGCCCCTTTGGTGCGCCCCCAAGAAAGTAAGTTTGTTTAATCAATTATTTGCTGTAAACAAGGAGATCTATGCAAGTTCCCCTACAAGTTTCCTATCGAGGTGTAGAAAAAACCGATGCCCTGGATGCCCTAATCCAGGAAAAAGTCGATAAGCTGGAGGATGCCTGTAGCCAGCTCAACAGTTGCCGCGTCAGTATTGAGAAGGCACACGTTCACCCCGACAGCGGTTCTCCCTACCGGGTCCGCATTGATATGACGGTGCCCCCGAGCCATGAGCTGGCAGCCGTTAAAAGCCCCGGCGAAGCAACCCAATATGTGCCTTTAGAAGCCGTAATCCGGGAAGCATTTGATGCCGCTCGACGGCAGCTAGTTGAAATCAATCGTCGGGAGCAAGAAGAGGTCAAGCGCCACCCCGATCAGGAGATGGACGGCATTGTCAAAGTAACGTTTCCCGAGAAAGACTATGGGTTTATCAAGTCTTTGGACGGGCAAGACGTCTACTTCAACCGAGGCAGTGTGTTGAACGACGACTTTGATCGGATGGAAGTTGGTACCGGCGTCCACTTCTTCATGGTTCAGGCCGAAGAGGGTCCGCGGGCTAGCACAGTCAAAATTGTCGATAAGCCCGGCATCGAGCCCGAACACGGTCGTGCTGGAGAGATGGCAGCGTCTCCACCAGGATGGCAATAAGCAGATAGCCACAAACGAACGCAGCTATTGTTGGGGTTTGCCCCTGCCGGGGACAAATCCCGACTGCTTTGTTTATGGCCAGACACTCAATCATAGAGGTTTGTAATGGCAACTAAAGTTGTAAACATCACCCAGCGAGTGGTGAACCGTGAGGTGGAGCGGGTGCTAGGGCAATATCCTCACCGCCCCTACCGTCAAGCGTTTGCCCATCCTGACTTGCGGCGCAAGCTGGTGACCTATGTGCTAAACCGGGTGGAAAACCGCTACATCACGGTGCGCCAGGGGCAGGATGATCAGATTGATGCGCGATCGCACCAACTGGCCCTCCAGCAACCCCAAATCGAGCAGCTCGTTCACCAGGGGATTCAAAAGCTGATTCACAGCAACGCGGACTGGGTGCGATCGCACATCCCACCCAAGAACGACAGTTCTCAACCGAGCGGCGAACCCTCCCACTGGTTCGGCTAGCTGAACATCAGGCTGAATTTTTCCGAAGTTCAGCCGTATTAACGCTCAATCGTACTGCTGAACTGCCAAGGCCGAACTTTTCCAAAGTTCAGCCGTATTAACGCTCAATCGTACTGCTGAACCGCCAAGGCTGAACTTTTCCAAAGTTCAGCCGTATTAACGTTCGATCGTACTGCTATGGTGGAATCTAGGATGGATGGCGCGCCCTATGATTCCGCTGCACCTCAGGCTAAAAAACTTCTTGAGCTACCGCGAGGCAACCCTGGACTTCAGCGGGTTACACGTTGCCTGTGTCTGTGGGGCCAACGGGGCCGGTAAGTCGTCCTTGCTGGAGGCGATCGCCTGGGCCGTTTGGGGCCAGAGCCGGGGGGCCTCAGAAGACGACATTATCCACCAGGGCGAATCGGAGGCTCGGGTGGATTTCACTTTCTCCTGCCAGCAGCAGCACTACCGCATAGTCCGCTCTCGTCATCGGGGGCAGGGGGGCACCCTGGAGTTTCAGGTGCAGACGCCCAGCGGATTTCGCGCCCTGACGGCACGGGGGATGCGGGCTACCCAGCAGCTCATTCAGCAGCACGTGCGGCTGGACTTTGACACCTTTGTAAATTCGGCCTATCTGCGCCAGGGGCGGGCCGACGAGTTCATGCTGAAGCGGCCCGGCGAGCGGAAGCAGATTCTGGCGGACCTGCTCAAGCTTGACCAGTACGACCTGCTGGCAGAACGGGCCAAGGAGCGATCGCGCCAGATTCGCACCGACCTCGCCGTTTTGGAGCGCACCCTCGACCAGGCCGCCACCCAGCTCCAGCAAGCGCCAGCGGTCACCGCTCAGATTACCCAAATCGAACAGCAGCTCGCTGAATTGCAGCGGGACCAGGACACTGACGCCACTCGGCTCCAGGAGCACCAAACCCGCCAGCAGCAGCGGCACACCTGGCAGCAGGAACAGGCCCTCCAGCAGCAGCAGCAACAGCGGCTCCAGGAAGACTGCGATCGCCTCCAGACCGAACTCAACCAGGGCCAGACCCAGATCCAGACGCTCACGACCCTTCTGGCTGAGGCGGATGCCATCCTCACCGGCTATCGCCAGTTTCAGGAGCTCCAGGCCAGGGATGAGCAGTGGACCGCCCGCCTTCAGGCCCACCAGACCGCCCAGCAGCAGCAGCGACAGCTCCAGCAGCAGCAGGCCGCCGCCATCGATGCTCTGCAGCAGCAAATCCAGCGGCTTCAGGGGCAGCAGGCCACCCTGCGGCAGCAAGACCAGGAGCTTCAGCACATCCTGGACAAAGAAGCCGACATTGCCGTCGCCCTTCAGCATCTGGCCCAGGCTCGCGATCGCCTCGCAACCCTCGACCACCTCCAGGCCCAGGCCGCCCCTC
Organism: Elainellaceae cyanobacterium; assembly: GCA_050331615.1. Classification (GTDB taxonomy): domain Bacteria; phylum Cyanobacteriota; class Cyanobacteriia; order CAKZMO01; family CAKZMO01; genus JAYKGU01. The sequence goes on along the minus strand of JBHJGR010000148.1, from coordinate 34,598 downwards.
TAGCCCAGCGGCAGCAGCAGCTCCAGCAGCAGCTTGACCAGCAGCAGATGCGCCTCACCGCCCGTTTAGAAGAGCTGCAAACCACCATCCAGCGCGTCCAGCAGCAGCAGTCCGCCCATCCAGAGTTGGAGCGGGCGATCGCCCAGGTCACGGAACAGATCGACTACCTGGAGAAGCGCCGCGCCTACCAGAACCAGGTGCGGGAAAAGGGGCTAGAGCGCCGCAGCTTTATGGAGCGCCTCCAGGAGCGCCAGCGCGACTACGAACGCCAGCTCGCCGAACTCGACCAAAAAATCTCCCTCCTCCACCCCTCTTCCCATCCACTCACCCACCCTGCTTCCCATCCATCCGCCCACCTCCCCCCCTGCCCTCTGTGCGATCGCCCCCTGGACACCCAACACCGCACCCTAGTCCTGGAGCGTCACCAGACGGAGAAACAGGAAATCCTTAACCAACTCTGGGTGCTGCGGGAGCAGCTCACCACTTCGGAGCGGGAAATCAAAGTCCTGCGGCGGGAATACCGGGAACTGGAGCAGGAGCTGGCCTGCTACGGGACGATTCTGGCCCACAGCGGTCGGCTCCAGGCCCAGTTCCATGCCGTCGCCGACGGTCAGCAGCAGCTTCTACAGCTTGTGCAGGAGCAGCGCACCCTAGAGCAGCAGCTTCAGGCCCAGACCTATGCCACTGAGCTGCGGCAGGAGCTACAGGCTTTAGCAGAGAGTCTGCAACAAATGCGCTACGACGACCGCGACCATGCCCTGGCACGGGGGCAGGTGGATCAGTGGCGCTGGGCAGAAATCAAGCAGGCGGAGATTCGCCAGGCCCAGCGGCAGCGCACCCGCTTCACCCATCAGGCGGAGGATCTGGAAGGGGCGATCGCCCAGCTCATGCAGCAACTGGAGGCAGAGCAGACCTCCCCCCGTCAGCAGGAACTGGGGCAACTGGAGCAGTACATTGCCACCGTGGGGTATGACGGCGATCGCCACGCTGCCGTCCGCGATGCCCTGCGGCAGGCCCAGCCCTACCAGTTGCGCTATCAGGAACTCACCCAGGCCCAGCAGCAGTATCCCGTCCTGGGGCAGCAGCTCGCAGAGCGGGCGGCGTTACTGGCGGAACGGCGAGAATTGCTCCAGGCGACCACAGCCAAGCTCCACTGGCTGGAGGCACAGTTGGCCCAAACCCCCGATAGCAGCGCCGCCATCGCTGATTTAGAGGCTCAGATGCGGGAACGGCGATCGCACCTGGACACCCGCCTGGCCCAGCTCGGCCAGCTCCAGCAGCAGCGGCAGCAGCTTGAGCAAATCCAGGGGCAAATGGCCGACCAGCAGGCCCAGCAGCAGGCCCTCAAGCGGCAGCTACGGGTGCATCAGGAGCTGGTCCATGCCTTTGGCCGCAACGGTATTCAGGCGCTGATTATTGAAACGGTGCTGCCCCAGCTAGAGGCGGAGTCTAACCAGATCTTGGGGCGGCTGAGCGCCAACCAGCTCCATATCCAATTCGTCACCCAGCGAGCCAGCAAGCACAAGCAGAAGTCCGTGACGCGGGAGAAGGCCGCCGCCTACAAGCTCATTGACACCCTGGATATTCTCATTTCTGACACCCAGGGCACCCGCCCCTACGAAACCTATTCCGGCGGGGAAGCCTTTCGCATCAACTTTGCTATCCGGCTGGCTCTGGCGCGACTGCTGGCCCAGCGGTCGGGGACGGCGCTGCAAATGCTGATTATTGATGAAGGCTTTGGCACTCAGGATCAGGCGGGGTGCGATCGCCTCGTTGGAGCCATTAATGCGATCGCCGCTGACTTTGCCTGCATCCTCACGGTCACCCACATTCCCCAGCTCAAGGAGGCGTTTCAGTTGCGCATTGAGGTGAACAAGACCCCCGACGGCTCGCAGATTACTATTGTGCATTGATTCTGGTGGAAAAATCTCTCAGAAACTTTGCCGCTAACTCTCAGTTCGCTACGCTGGTTTGCGGCGGCAGAAAAGTCCCACTACGGGAAGATGATTCCAGTCTGCTCCAGCCCTGATACTGAAGCCACAAAAGGACTGTTCCTGCTACCCATTGCAGAACTATTGGTTGCAGTTTGCGCGATCGCAACGGTACGGCGTGGGCTGGGGCGGTCTATAGGCTTTTATATATCAAGTGGGCAAGGATCAAGATCATGCTTCAAACCGTAGGAGGAATGAGTTGGGAGGTCGCCACCAGCGGCGTTTCCTTACTCTCTCAAGTTATTGTCGAGCCAGACTTGTCGTCAGTTGAAGACGCCTCGTTTGTTTTTAGCGGCCCCCAGTTTTTCATTGCTCTGATTGCCGGAGTGGTGCTGGCGTTTGCCTTTCAGTTTTTGCTGACCAACCTGGGGGTGGCGGCAGGCATCTCCGCCATGGGCGGGTCGTCCAATCATGATGACCATCACGCCAAACACTCCCACCACGATAGTGTTGGCACCACCATCCGCAAAATTGGTCTGGCGGTGGGGCTGGGTACCCTGATCAGCGTTACCATCGCCCTTTTCTGTGCCACCCTGCTGGCGGTGAAGCTGAGTCTGCTGCTGTCGCCAGGGCTGGGAGCAATTGTGGGGCTGGTAATCTGGGCCGCCTACTTCTCCCTGCTGGTGTGGGTCAGCTCCACCACGGTGGGTTCCCTGGTTGGTTCGGTTGTGGATACGGCCACGTCTGGGTTCCAGGCTCTCTTTGGTACCGCCGCCGCTACCCTGCGTAAAGGGGCAGAGGCTCAGGCTGCCGTCGCGACGGTTGAAGCTGCCGCCGCTGCCATTCGTCGCGAAGTCTCTGGCATTGACCCCACCTATGTGCGGGAGCAGGTGGAGGACTATGTGCACACGCTGCGATCGCCCGACCTGGATATGCAGGCCATCCGCGCCGAATTCGAAAACATGCTGCGGGAGTCCAGCGTGGACGAGCTGGCCGCTAGTGGTGACGTGCCTCCCCTGGGGCGGCAGGCCTTTGTGGATCTGGTGCGCAGCCGCAGCGACCTCTCGGATCGGGAAGTGAACCGCATCGCTGACCAGCTCTACTCCACCTGGAACCGCTCCGTGAATCGGCGGCGCACGGGTGGTGCCCTTTCCAACCTGACGGAATACGTGAAGCTGGCCACGTCTGAGCAGCTCACGGGGCAAGAATTTAACCAGAAGCTGGATGAGCTGATTGGGGAACTGCGCCAGAACCGCATGCAGGACCAAAACCAGCAGGACCAGCAGGACGGTGGCGGCGGCAATCCATTAACTCATGCGCTTTCCACCACCCTCAACAGTCTGGCGGGCATTGTCATCGGACGCACGGACCTGTCTGACTTTGATGTGGAAACTATCATGGGACGGATACGGGAAACGCGGCGGCAGGCCGCTAAGCAGGCTGGGGCGATCGCCGACCAGTTCAGCGACACCGAGCGGGGCTATAGCGCCATCCAGGCCGATATTGAGAACTACCTGCTCAACACTTACCACTGGCGCATGACCCCTGACCGGGTGGCGCGGGAGTTTCGGGACGTGATCTATGACCCCGAGGCTGACCCCGAAGTGGTTTACCGAGAGCTGGATCAGTTCAGCCGCGCTGACTTTGCTGATCTGCTGCGGCAGCGGGGCGTCTTCACCCAGGAAGAGATTCATGCGCTGGTAGACGTGCTAGAGCGAGTGCGCATCGAAGCTCTCTCCGTAGCGCAGATGGCGATGGAGCGCCAGGTGATTATCTCCATGCTGGCCGAGGTGGAAGACTATCTCAAGAACACGCCCCAGGGAGACCTCACGCCGGAGAAAATCCAGGTCAACCTCAAGCCCATCCTGCGGGACTCCAACGCCAACTTTGATGAGCTGAGTGCTCGCCTGTCGCGTCTGGATCGCCCCTTCTTTGAGCGGGTGCTGCAAGAGCGCAAAGACCTCACCGAGACCGAAATTGGTTTTGTAGTGATGCAGCTCGAAACCGTCCGCGACGAAGTCCTCAAGGAAGCTCAGGACAACCAGGAAGCGGTCAAGTCCCGCGCCAGCGACCAGTGGCGGCGCGTTCAAGCCTTCCTCCGGGATACGGGTCGGCATGAGCTTAACCCCGACGCCATTGAGCAGGAGATGAAGCTCTTGCTGCACGATCCTCAAGCGGGGGCTGCTGCCCTGCGGACACGGGCCTCCCACTTCAACCGGGAAACCCTGGTGCAGGTGCTGAATCAGCGGCAAGACCTGAGCGAAAGCGAGATCAACGACATCATTGACCGGGTAGAGCGACGCTGGACCCAGATCCGCCATACGCCCCGACAGGTTACCTACCAGGCCCAGAAGCAGTACGACCAGGCGATGGCCAGTCTAGCGGAGTACCTGCGCAATACCAATCGGGACGAACTCAATCCCGACGGCATCCGCCAGGACCTCAAGCTGTTGCTAGACAATCCCCAACTGGGCATCACCGCCTTCCGCCACCGTCTCGCCGAGGTAGATCGGCAAACCCTGGTGAAGCTGCTCAGCCAGCGACGCGACCTGAGCGAGGAGCAGGTAAACCAGATTGTTGACAGCATCCTTGACACCCTGCGGGGGATTGCCCGCGCGCCCCGACGGCTGGCTCACCGCACCCAGAGCCGGGTGCAGAGCTTCCAGGATTCTATTGCAGAATACCTGCGCTCCACCGATAAGGATGAACTCGACCCGGCAGGGATTCAGCGGGATATGCGTCTACTGCTGAACGACCCCCGCGCCGGAGCCGAGAGCCTGCGCGATCGCCTCTCTCAGTTTGACCGCACTACCTTAGAAGCCCTGTTGGCTCAGCGGTCCGACATGACCGAGGCCGAGGCCCGCAACACGGTGGACCAGATTCTCTCCGTGCGGGACGATGCTCTCAACCAGGTGCGCTACGTGCAGCAGCGGGTGCAGGCCGCCATCGACCGCCTGTTTGCCCAGGTGCGGGCTTACCTCAACTCCCTGGAGCGCCCCGAACTCAACTACGACGGCATCAAGCGGGATGTGCGCACCCTGTTTGACGATCCTCAAGCGGGATTTGATGCCCTGCGCGATCGCCTCTCCCAGTTCAATGAGGAAACCCTGATCGCCCTGATCAGCTCCAATCCCAATGTGTCAGAGGCCGATGTACGCCATGTAGTCGCCCAGATCGAGCGGGCGCGGAACAGCGTACTGCAGCAGGCCGAGCGCATCCAGCGGGAAGCCCAGCACCGGGTCGAGCTGGTGAAACAGGACACCCAGCGGCGCATGGACGAAACCCGTAAGGCCGCGGCTGCCGCTTCCTGGTGGCTGTTCCTGACGGCGGTGGTTTCGGCGATCGCCGCAGCCGGTGGAGGTGCGCTGGGGGTTGCAGGATAGAGCGCATGGATTTGCGAGGTATTTGGCAACTCATTCAGAACACCATTGGCGAGTGGAACCGGGACAACGCCTCTCGTTTGGCGGCGGCCCTCGCCTACTACACCATCTTCTCTCTGGCCCCAGTGCTGATTCTGGTGGTGGCGATCGCTGGCTTCTTCTTCGGCCAGGAGGCCGCCCGGGGTGAAATCGTCTCCCAGATCCAGGGGCTGGTGGGGCGCAGCGGCGCGGAGGTAATCCAAACCGCCATTGAAAACGCCAACCGCCCCGGCGAAAACTCTGGGACTATCGCCACCATCATCGGGGTCGTTATCCTCCTGTTTGCGGCCACGGGGATGTTTGTCCAGCTCCAGGACTCCCTCAACGAGGTTTGGAACGTCAAGCCCCGTCCAGGACGGGGCATCCGCAACTTTGCCCGCAAGCGGCTGCTCTCCTTTGCCATGATTGTCGGCATCGGCTTTTTGCTGCTGGTTTCCCTGGTGGTAAGCGCCCTGCTGTCGGGCTTTTCGGACTATGTGCAGCAGGTATTCACCGGCTTTGAGACCTTGCTACAGGTGGTGAATTTTGCCGTCTCCTTTCTAGTGATTACGCTGCTGTTTGCTCTGGTCTACAAGTACATCCCTGATGTCAAGATCGAGTGGGGCGACGTTTGGATCGGCGCGGCCCTCACCGCCCTGCTGTTCAGCTTAGGGAAGTACCTGATTGGCCTTTACCTGGGCAACAGCAGCTTTAGTTCCACCTACGGGGCGGCGGGGTCGCTGGTGGCGCTGCTGGCCTGGATCTACTACTCCAGTCAGATCCTCTTTCTGGGGGCTGAGTTTACCCAGGTGTATGCCCGCCAGTATGGCTCCCAAATCGTGCCGGACAAAAATGCCATGCGCACCGATCGCTCCCCCCGAGAAAACCAGCTACCGGCGGAGAGCGGCGGTTCACGGTCGAGCGGATCGCGCGATCGCCGCTCATAGAAAGCAAGTGCAGCCTCACGCCTATGCAAAAACTCTGGTGAGCTTTTGCATAGGTTTTTAAGTGCTAAGTAGGTCGGCACAATTTAATTTATGTTAGAAAACCGGGGGAGCGCCCCCGGTTTTCTAACCTTCGTTTTTTAACGCAGTTCTACTTACGGCACTTTTCAGGTGCAAGAGGTACAGACTTTTTGTTGGAAGCCGCGCGTTGCGAGGCTTCCGGCAAAAAATCTGACTCCATCAAAGCGCGAAGCGCTGTAATTACGATTTATGGGATGTGCGCCCCCAAAAAATAATTTTGTTTAACTCCTTGCTAGGCAAAACGGTTGCGCCTGGGGCCAGCATTTTCCATGATTGGAATAGTCTTGGATATGCTCCTCAGGTGCAGCGTGTATGAAGCAGATATTGATACTGGTGGGTCCAATCCTCGGCTCGCTCTTGCTGGCCAGCCTATTTGTGTCGGCAACGACCAATTTGACATCGGTACCGCCGCCTGAGGAGAGCGACGGCACTGGACCGACATCCCAAGCGCCAGCGTCGCCGGCCTCCGCCCCCCCGGCCAATACTGAAAATTCGGCTGTCGCGCCACCAGCGACAGCCCCCGCCCCAGATGAGTCAGGTGCATCTGATCCAACGGTGGTGGTGACGCCTCCGGCCCAGTCCGCCGCTGACGCATCGAACTCTGCGGCAGATACTGCCGCTGCGGTCTCTGGAAACGGCCCGGCGACAGCCGATACCGCACCAGCAGATCGCACTCCCCAGGATGAGGGGTTTCCCCGGCCTGCCCAGATTCTAGGCAATGCTAGCGAAGGCACCAACTGCCGTTTGGAGCCCTGGGGTGAAGTGGTTGGCGGGGTGGTCGCGGGGGAAAACGTCACGGCAGAGCGATGGCAGGCTGACGACCAGGGAGAACCCTGGTTCTATATCTCTAGTCCCCAACTACCCCAGAGCTGCTGGGTTCACGACAGCCGCATCCAGCTCGCCAGCACGGCCATCCGACCGAGTAGCCAGGGGAGGACCGATGACCCATCCTCTAGAGATGACGCTGGGGTCAACCGTCAAAGTGCTTCGCGGGCGATCGCCCCTACCACCGACCGAGCCACCCCGGATCAGCCGATGCCACGCCAGGGACAGACGGTTGGAGACCGTTCTGATGGCAGCAACTGCCGCAGCGAACCCTGGGGCGATGTGATTGCAACCCTACCCGGTGGCGAATCGGTAACCGTTGGCGATCGCACCACTGATACTGACGGTGCAGCCTGGTTTCGCATCGCCCCTCCCCAGGCCCCTGAGGGCTGCTGGATTCATAACAGCCGCCTGGTGGGGACAGCGATCTAGGGAACCGGTTTCTCTATTGCGGTAGAGGTTGTCGGACGGACATAACAGTAAGCTTGAGTTTATCTGCGCTACCGGAGACAAGCTGCTGTATGGCTGATTCTGACCGCCGTGACGCCGAGCGCCCCCTTGCCCTGAAAATCCTCAACCGGCTGGTTGTGGCCCTCTCATTTGGGGTATTGCTCAGTTTTTTGATTTTTCTGGCCGTCAATTCCTTTCGCGTTAGCTTCTTTATGGGCATGCGCAGCATCAGCGCCGGGTTTCTGCCGCCCCTGGTGATTACCTACCTAGCATTCTTCACCGAACGCTTCAAAGGAACTTACCGCAACTACATCCCCAACATCAATCTATTTGTGATTTCGACCCTGTGGACGCTCATGCTGATGGCAGGCTTCGCGGGTCTCTATGATGCTGAGAGTCTCCTAGTTGTGCCCGTGGTCGAACTGCTGTTTTCCTTCACTCTGATTGTGTTAGTTACCTTTTACAAGGGCAAAGACTATGCCACTGCCCTGGGGGCGTCCTATGGCATTCTCACTGGGGTAATCGCGTTCTCTGCCTTCTACTGGCCCTAGAGCCCCCGCAGCCGGAAAAGCAGCACCTGGGTTATTTGATCCGCGCTGAAATTGTCGTCGCTCACCAAAATTAGGCTGGGAGTGCGATCGGGAAGCAGCGGGCCGAGGGTCATGCCCTCCAGGTTGTCTAGGGAAATGCCTAAATCATTCAGATCCAGCACCAGGCGCTTGCGGATGGGCTGAATGCCGCTCACGTCCTCACCAAACTGCTCAATCTGGGAGGTATCCGTCGCGTCCCCCATGGCGATTTGAAACAGCTTGACGCCCACCCCAGCCAGACCATACGACCGCTCCATGCTCAGCAGATGCCCCCCCTGATCCAGCACCACCAGCTCCACCAGGCCGTTATCCACCGCCCCAAATGGCTTTGGGTTGATGGGGTAGAGGTGTTCCGCTAGCAGCGTCCCCTGGTCTTCTCCCACCAGGTAGTGCAGCAGTCGCCCGCTCGTGGGCTGGCTGGCATCAGCAGGGGGAGCATCCTGCTGGAGCGGTTCCTCAATGCCAGCAAACACGCGGAAGGGTTCCAGCCGCCCCACGCCCCGGCCTGCGGCGCTGATGGTGAGCGCTTCAAAGCCCTTATTGTTTTGCACCCCTCGGGGTGAATCGGCCTCGGCGGCGGGCAGGTAGCGCTGAGGAACGGGCAGGGCGTCTAGCAGTTCCCCCGTCTCCAGACTGAACTCGTTGATAAAGGGAGGGATACCCTTGCTGGCGTCGCCCTCGCTGGCAATGAATAGGGTGTCGCGGGAAGAAAGGGCCAGCCCTTCGGGGTCGATGGTGCCAGCGGGATAAGGCTCACCCGTTTCCGGGCGCAGCAGGGTTGCGGATTCCACTGCGATCGCCTCAATTCTCGGCATCTCCGCCTGATTGCGGTCCAGCACAAACTGGAGGGTGTAGAACCGGGCGGGGGCAACGTTCCCCCGATCGTCTGACAGAGCATAGAGGCGATCGCGCTGCCGGTCGTAGGCCAGGGCCGACAGCCCCCGCACCGGCATCCCATCAACCTCAAGGTCGGAAGGAATCTGGTATTCGTCCAAAAATTCCAGTGAGAGGGGCAGGAACAGCCGCTCTTCAGCACTCACCTGGGGGAGGGCACAGCTCGTCGTTAGGGCAGCAACCAGACAAACGGTAATGAGGCAAAGCCGATGCGTCACCAACGCTTTCGCTAACCGCTGCCCCCAGCACCGCAGATTTAGGCCAGAACAGATCATGAGCAACCATCACCAATAATCAGTCCAGCCTGATACTACTACAGAGTTTCTCGCCCCGCTAACGTGGGTCGCGTCCCTTCAAACAGCTCCTTAGAGCTAGACTCGCCCGCTTTACGCAGGCGGCGGGCCAGCATCTTGCTCAGCAGCCCAATGCAGGTCGCCTGGGCGGTGAGCATGGCCAGCAGCGTTGCGAGGGAAGACGGCATATCCCACATCGTCCAGGGAAACAGCATAAACAACACGCCTGAAGAGGAGAAGCCCAAGATCGATATCAGCAGGGAGGGCAGGGCAAACAGACCCGCCACCGCACCGAAGGCAATCACCGCCCGTCGCTGCCAGGAGGTAAAGAGAATGAGCTGGGTGACGGCAGCGTAAATCAGCACCAGGCTGGTGCTGGAGAGCAGCGACATCAGCGCATATTCGGGACCAACAATTTCGGTGCGCAGTAGCCACAGCATAGTCAGCAGCAGCAGCATGAGGCCATTGAGGGCGATCGCCACCAGTGCCGGACTGTCTTTACCCCAAATCAGGTCGTACCAAAGACTACGATTCTTGCGTCCTTCTAGGCCGAGATGGCGATAACGCGCCCAGTCATGCAGGGGCTGGCGCTGGGGCGTGAGGGCCACCAGCAGCAGACAGAGGAAGACGAAGTCGAACCAGACAATGCCCAGCAAATTGTCCGACGCCCAGTTCTGCGCTCCGTTAAAGCTATCGCCGCTAAAGGTAGGCAGTTTCCAGACAAAGCCCAGCAGCATCCCCTGAAAGCATAGCGTCAGCCAGTAACTTTCCTGCTTGGAGATCAGGGTGGCGTTGGGGGTGTAGAAGCGGCGACGCAGCGATCGCCAGATCCAGCCGCTCCACACCCCGTAGTTCAAGACCATGAAAGCGGCGATCGCCCCCACGCTGCCAGACATGCCATACCAATTCAGGGAATTCAAGAAACCGACATCCGACCCCGCCAGCCCATGCCAGTAGGTAAGCGGCGAAAAGAGGGGAATCCAGTGGGTAACGGTATTTTGGCTGCTGTGGGCATAGCGCATTTGAAACATAAAGACCTGGGCCAACAGGGCTAGCCCGCCTCCCAGCCACGCCTGAAAGCCCCCTAATCCACGGCACACCGTACCAAACAGGAGGGCTGCGCTATAAAACAGCAGGCAGCTCAGGCCCAGCAGCAAATCAAATCCCAGAATGCGGGTAGAGGAGAGATTTCCACCCAGACCCAGCAGAAAGTGGGTCGGCAGAACTAGACCAATGGCCAGGTAGAGCGGGCTGGGCACCCCTAGTATCTTGCCGCTGAGAATCGTCCAAGCGGACTGGGGGCTGAGGCGCACAAAGTTAAGCGTTCCCCGCTTCTCTTCCTGATCCAGGTCGCCAATCAACCAGAAGCAGCCCAAGGTCAGCAGAGGGAAGGTGATCCAGGCACTGAGCAGCCAAAAGGCTTCCTGGAACCAGTCTTGCCACTCAACTGCATAGTCGTCGGTGCCAAGATCTAGTTGGCAAGGTTGGGAAGCGTAATAAGGGGAAGTCGTAGTCGGCGAAATTTCTGGATAGAAGTCTAGTTCCCGGCAGTATTGGTTGTGGACTGAAGAAGTTACTAGGCGCGGCAGCTCCACATCAAGGACGCGGCCATCAGATTTTTCGATGGTTAGCTTCACGGTCGTACCGGGAACGTCGGTGCGCAGGGTCGCCCGTTCAGACTCCTGGCTAGACTTCAAGACTTCAGCAAACTGGCCCTGGATCAGGGTCTGATAGTTTGGTTGGTTCACGGCATCCCCTAGGAGGACATCGTCTACGGCCTGGATGCGATCGCCCGGCCTCAAAATTCCCTGATATTGAGCAAAATCGGGATAGGCGGCCTTCGCTTCAATCGGCTCCAACTGGCCAATGTGATTGATGTAGCCAAACTCGCTGGGTGCGTTGGATTCGTAGCCATAGTCGAGCCCCAGATCGGGTAAGGTGCTAATCCGCAAATCCATTGGGCTGTAGGCCCCCGGCAGCATACTCGTCACGCTCGCCAGGAAACCGATTTGGAAGAGCGCAGAGAGGGCAACGGCGATGATCACGTTGCGGGGTTTTAGCCGGCCCTTAAGCTCCCGCAGGAGTTGAGGGTTCCAGCCGATGGTGCGGTCGATGAAGTTGATTAGCATAGGGTGCTGGGTGGATGAGTGGAGGGTGGATGAGTAGATGAGTAGGTTAGGCGGATTGCTTGTGGTCGATTTTAAAAAAGATGTCTTCCAGGGTTTCGTGAACGGTGTGGAACTCGGTGACGGTGACGCCAGCAGTGACGAGCGATCGCAGCAGTTCGGCACTATCAGCAACCTCCCCAGAAAACTCGACCCGGAGCTGCCGGATGGATGAGCTGTCAGATGGGGAGCGATCGCCCAGTCGCTGGCGGCGGCTTAGCTCGTCCACCCAGCTCCACTGGTCAACCAGGGGGTGCTGATCCAGGGTGGCCTCTAGATTGGGGGCGGGGGAGATGACGGAGATCTGGATGTGCTGGCGGCTCAGGCGGCGATAGAGTTCCATTAGGGGAGCGCTTTCCACCAGATAGCCCAGCTCCATAATGCCGATGGAGGTACACATCTCTTCCAGGTCACTGAGGACGTGAGAGGAAATCAGGATGGTCATACCCGCTTCCCGTAGGGCGTGGATAATGTCGCGGAACTGCGATCGCGCCACCGGATCCAGGCCGGAAACGGGTTCATCTAGCAGCAGCAGCAGGGGTTGGTGAATGATGGTGCGGGCCAGGCTCAGCCGCTGGCGCATCCCCCGCGACAGGCTGGGGATGGGGCTTTTGCGCTTGTGGGTAAGGCTCACCAGATCTAGAACTTCGTGGAGGCGGCGGCTGCGCTCTGGCTCCTGGAGGTGGTAAAGACGGGCAAAGTACTCCAGATAGTCCCACACACTGAGGTCTTCGTAAAGGGGGAAGTCGTCGGGCAGATAGCCCAGGTGGCGCTTGATAGTGGGGTTGCGGCGATCGCGCAGCATCTGATTACCGTTGATGTAAATCTCGCCAATGGTGGGGTCTTCCGCCGCCGCCAGCATCCGAATTAGGGTGGTTTTCCCTGCCCCATTCGGCCCAATTAGGCCATAGACCTCACCCATTTCCACCTCTAGGTCCACGTCTCGGACCGCCAGGTGACGGTTAAATTGCTTGGTGAGCCCTTTGGTGGCGATCGCCAACTCGCGTCCCATGTTCTACCCTCCTCTGATGATGCAGTGGATATGGTGGTGAATACTGCTAGCCGATCGCTACCTATGCAGCCGCCGCAATGATGTCTGAACTGGCCAGACTTCCAATTTGCCAAAACTTTAAATTACGGTGCTTCGGTTATAGCAGCTTCGCCTAGCCATCTGTCACCCCTGTCCAGAGATTTTATGAATTGGCACAAAGGGGAATTGCAGAGGAGGCATTCAAATTCGCTCGCCCCCCATCCCCCCTTAGCTCTGCTCCCACCTTCCGGGCGGCAATACCTCCATCTGTGGGTGTAGACACCGATCTAATGATCTAGCGTGAGACTTCTAGAATGAATTCAGAATTAATCGCTATTGCTTTAAACGCCTATGCAGCCCACTAATCCCAATCAATTTACGGAAAAAGCTTGGGAGGCGATCGCCCGCACGCCCGACATGGCGAAGCAGGCGAACCAGCAGCAGATTGAGTCTGAGCATTTGCTGCGATCGCTGCTTGAGCAAGATGGGTTAGCCGCCAGCATTTTCACGAAGGCTGGGGTCAATCTCGAACGGTTGCGCGACTACACCGAGCAGTTCATCCGCCGCCAGCCCAAGGTGACGGGCGCGAGCGGAGGCTCAGTTTACTTGGGTCGTTCTCTGGACAGCCTGCTGGATCGGGCTGAAGACTATCGTAAAAAATATGAAGACGACTACATTTCAATTGAGCATCTGCTGCTCGGTTACGCTAAAGATGACCGCTTTGGCAAGGCCCTGCTCCAGGAATTCGGGCTAACCGAGAAGAAGCTCAGGGAAACCATTGATTCAGTCCGAGGAAATCAGAAGGTGACCGATCAAAATCCAGAAGGCAAATATCAGGCGCTCGAAAAATACGGGCGCGACCTCACCCAGTACGCGAAGGAAGGCAAGCTCGACCCGGTAATTGGTCGGGACGACGAAATTCGCCGCACCATCCAGATCCTCTCCCGCCGCACTAAGAACAACCCCGTGCTGATTGGGGAACCGGGGGTGGGGAAAACGGCGATCGCCGAAGGTCTGGCCCAGCGCATCGTCAAAGGGGACGTGCCGGAATCTCTGCGCGATCGTAAGCTGATCGCCCTGGACATGGGGGCGCTAATTGCCGGAGCCAAGTATCGGGGCGAGTTTGAAGAACGCCTCAAGGCGGTGCTGAAGGAGGTTACCGATTCCCAGGGGCAAATCATCATGTTCATCGACGAGATCCACACGGTCGTCGGTGCTGGAGCCACCCAGGGGGCGATGGACGCGGGCAACTTGCTCAAGCCCATGCTGGCCCGGGGTGAACTGCGCTGTATTGGCGCGACGACCCTGGACGAATATCGCAAATATATCGAAAAAGACGCCGCCCTGGAGCGCCGCTTCCAGCAGGTCTACATCGACCAGCCCAGCGTGGAAGATACCGTCTCCATTCTGCGGGGGCTGAAGGATCGCTACGAGACGCACCACAACGTCAAAATTGCCGACAGTGCCCTGGTGGCAGCGGCAACCCTATCGACCCGGTATATTAGCGATCGCTTCCTGCCCGACAAGGCCATCGACCTAGTGGATGAGGCGGCGGCAAAGCTCAAAATGGAAACCACCTCTAAGCCAGAGGAACTGGATGAGGTGGATCGCAAAATCCTCCAGCTCGAAATGGAGCGGCTGTCCCTCCAGAAAGAGGTGGATTCCGCGTCCCTGGAGCGGCGAGAACGGCTGGAGAAAGAGCTGGCAGATCTGAAAGAGCAGCAGAGTGCTTTCAACGCCCAGTGGCAGGCAGAGAAGGAAATCCTCGACCAGCGCAGCACCCTTAAGCAGGAAATCGACCACATCGTCAACGTCGAGATTCCCGAAGCCGAGCGCAACTACGACCTCAACCGCGCTGCCGAACTCCGCTACGGTAAACTCACTAACCTCCAGCGCCAGCTAGAGGAGACAGAAGCCAAGCTGGAGGATGTGCAGAGTAGCGGTAAGTCCCTGCTGCGGGAAGAGGTGACCGAGGCTGACATTGCCGAAATCATCTCGAAGTGGACGGGCATCCCCGTGAGCAAGCTGGTGGAGTCTGAGATGCAGAAGCTGCTGCACCTGGAGGACGAGCTGCACAAGCGGGTGATCGGTCAGGATGAGGCGGTGACCGCAGTGGCGGATTCGATTCAGCGATCGCGCGCCGGACTGGCCGACCCCAACCGCCCCACTGCCAGCTTCATCTTCCTGGGGCCAACGGGCGTGGGCAAGACCGAGCTGGCCAAAGCCCTGGCCGTCTACCTGTTCGACACCGAAGAGGCGATGGTGCGCATCGACATGTCGGAATACATGGAGAAGCATTCCGTCTCCCGCCTGGTGGGTGCCCCTCCAGGATATGTCGGCTACGACGAAGGCGGTCAGCTCACGGAAGCCATCCGTCGTCGCCCCTACTCGGTGGTGCTGTTCGACGAAATCGAGAAAGCCCACCCCGATGTGTTCAACATCATGCTGCAAATCCTCGATGATGGCCGGGTCACCGACTCCCAGGGGCACACGGTGGACTTCAAAAACACCATCATCATCATGACCAGCAACATCGGCTCCCAGTTCATCCTGGATCTGGCTGGCGACGACACCAAGTACGACGAGATGCGCAGTCGGGTGATGGCCGCCATGCGGGACAGCTTCCGACCCGAATTCCTCAACCGTATCGACGAAGTCATCATCTTCCACAGCCTCCGTCAGGAGCAACTGCGGGACATCGTCAAAATCCAGGTGCGCCAGCTCTCCCGCCGCCTGGACGACAAGAAGATGGCCCTCCGCCTCTCCGACGCCGCCCTCGACTTCCTGGCAGAGGTGGGCTACGACCCGGTTTACGGTGCCCGCCCCCTGAAGCGAGCCATCCAGCGCGAACTGGAAACCCAAATCGCTAAGTCAATCCTCCGGGGCGAGTTCCATGAAGGCGACACCATTTTCGTAGACGTAGAGCACGAACGCCTCTCGTTCAAGCGTCTACCCTCTGAACTGGTGACCATGTAATAGAAGATCAACGGGGCTTGGGAAACCAGGCCCTGCTATTTGATCCAGGGTGCATTTTTCAATGCCTCCTTAATGTGTAGTACTTGTGAGAGTGATTCGCGTGCCCACGCTGCAAGTTCAAGAAGCTTACTCTTTCTACAGAAGGTACATTCTCGATTACAGCCGCAATAAAGCCAGGATTTACGATCAATATGGTTTTTCGCTACAAGGCAGCGTAGGGTCAAAAGATTGGGAAGTGTTTGCGGCAATTCTATTGAATGATAGGGCAAGGAGAGGGGATGGGGCAGATTTGGAGAACTACGAAGTCAAGTCTGCGGTCATCGGGAGTAGCTTTGAATACCAGTATCACAGAAATCGAGGATTGAACAAGTTAACCGACGACAGAGAGGTGGATCACATTTTTGTTGCGAGAAGCGCAGACTACATGAATGTTGAAGTTTGGTTAGTTGAACGTACCAAGATGTTTTCTACGTTTGATAGATGGCTACCTGAACTTCTTCAAAACTACGAAACTGCTGAAAGACAAAGATTTCGACGTTCTATAACTTATGGATTTGTTAGGAGTCAGGGTATTCGGCTCATAGAAATTAGCGACGGAGAATTAATTCATTACTTTGAAGCGACTTAGCTAAAGGATTCAAAATGTTTTCAGCAATCCAAGCAATAGCAGGCACGCAAACTGCATCACCAAATCCTGTAAGAGCTTGATTAATCTGGGATGGAATAGGATAGTTATCTGGTACGCCTTGTAACCTTGCATATTCGCGAGGTGTCATAAGGCGCATTCTAATACTTCCCTTCCCAACCTTGACAAGCATTTGCCGACTGCTACCACCTCTAGCCGTTCTTAAGCAACCTGCAAAACCGTCTTTTCTAAGTTCTGCCCTCTGCTTCCCTCCACGAACTCGTCGATACATTGTGCAGTATGAGTGTAGCCGTGAATCTTGCAATTCCCTCAGATAATTCAGGTTGATAGGCGACATCATGTTCAGATGTCTTTTTACTTCATCATCAGACCACCAGCGGTCATCATGATCTGAAATACTCTCTACGACAGAACTTAAGTTGGCCTTGATCTTATCGGGCAGTGGCGGGACCTCTAAAAAATTCCAGCAAAGATCAGGATTAGCGATAACGGATTTTTCTAGGGCCTGAGTTTTAAGTGAGGAAGAGCGATTTAAGAAAACTGATATATCTTGATTGGTCTCAGGTTTATGCACTCCTATCACAAATATTCTTAGTCTGCTTTGAGGTACAAAGTGAGCTGCATCAATGGCAAAAATATCACAAGCATAACCCAATCGATTTAGCTCCTGAATTGTGATACGAAAGTCTCGCCCGCTGTTTGATGTGAGCCAACCAGCTACATTTTCAAGCATCACGAGTTTGGGTTTGTTTGCTTGGCGCTCAAGAATGTGGGTAAAACCCCAAAAAGCGCTGGAGTGCTGACCGCCGATACCCTCCAAATTACCTGCTAAAGACAAGTCAATACAAGGAAACGAGGCTGTTGCGAGTAGCGCGCTAGGAACATCCGCAGGGCAGATAGAAAAAATATCTTGAATCTTATAATGCTTTTCTGCATCTTTGAAATAAGCAGAGTACATTTGAGACTTATCGCGTGCCCAATCATTAGCAAAGACAACACGCCAACCTCCTTGCTCCAGCCCTAATCTAACCAAACCAATTCCTGCAAAGTACTCTGTAAAGGTAAGGTGATTTTGAGAACCTACGGCCTTTTGAAGACTAAGTGGAGCCTGATTTTTCAGGACCAACGGGGGGGTATTGCTTGTATTAATACAACTTTCGTTTATTGATTTCATGGCAACTTGCAAACTGTTTAATACATTTATATCACAGCTAAAGCAAAGAAATAAAGCCTTCAATGCTGGTGTCGGAGTTTATTTTCGGGGGGCGGTCGCACCAACTAGCAAAGGGGCGATCGCATGCTGTAGAATCGTTGTTTAGCACGGAGATGAGGCTATGAACGGATCTAGGCAGCATGACACGGCTGTTCGCTCAACTGCTAATGATTTGGAAGATAGGGGATACTCTGTCATCATCGAAGTGTTCTTAATTATATGTACTCACTTGGTGAAATTTCTAGTGACGAATATGAATTAGCACGAAAGTTTTTGGTAAGTTTTTGAACCTTCGAAATAAAGCTGTTCATAAACTTGAGGTTGACGTTTCAAGGGAAGCCGTACTGGAGATGTATAGCCACGTCAAGAGTAAACTTCTTGAGTGGGGTATCAGTTAGGGCTGTTTCAATCCTTTATTTTGGTAGTTTTGCGATCGCCTCCAGAAGCGGTATCACCGATTTGGAATAGAATCGCTCTCGATGGACGCCAGCCTCTTCGATAACCCGACAATAACCAGTTATACAGTTTCGTTGCAGAATGTGCCCATCGAGATGATGTAAATCATCCCAATCTTCTGTATTACCAATCGCGATTGGCAGCCAGGGTTTCTTCGCTTTTTCAGGACTTTTAATTCCTTTCCAGCCCTGTACCTTTACCGACCTTTTTCGTCGTGAATAGATGATCTCCCTCCGCGACCAGTTAGAGAAGCGGACCTTTTTCCCACTACGGCAGCGGTGGCCGGAGCTAACATGCGGATTACTTGGCAAGCGCCTGAGCTGGTGACCTCAGTTTATTATCACGCTTCTCTCACAACAGGAGTGACGCTATGACCCGTGCTGCTCTGATGCAAACTGACACACCACATAAACGTGCCTACTTTCTGTTTGGCTGGACCCTTGCCAACCTGGTGGGGGGATTTATCGCTGGCTTTCTCGAAAACAATGGACTCCAGTTTGCCGCTACGCTGATGCTGACTGGAGCGATTGTGGGCATCCTGCAGTGGCTGGTGCTTCGGCTGGCCATGCGGCAGGTGCGCTGGTGGGGGCTGGCCAGTGCCCTCGGCTGGGTCGGCGGCAGTCAGGTAATGATCTTCGGCAGTCCCCTCTATCGCCCGGTGGTGGACTTCCTCTGGAGCACCTTTGGGCTTTGGGAGGTGTTCTGGCTGAATTTAGTCACAGGACCCACTCCGGTGCTGGGGATGGCGATCGCCCAGGTCTGGATTCTCAGCCGCAACACGCAGTTCTCTGGCCGCTTTCTCGGTAGCTGGATATTCGTGAGTGCGGTGGCGGGAGTCGCCCAGGGCGGCGTCAGTGCAGCCGTGTGTGCGGCCTACTGCCCCATCCTGTCGGCTTCCCTGGTGGGACTGGTGAATGGACTGGGCTGGGCAGCCTATGGCATCGTCACGGGACTGGTGCTGCTCCGGCAACTTGACGGGGGCGATCGCTCCCTCTCTTGAAAATCTTGAGGATTATATGATTCGATTCGGTCGGATTTTGCTGGTCACCATGGCCAGTTTGATGCTTCCGGCAGCTTTAACTAACGGGTTAGCTGTCGCAAGCGATCGCTCCTTTGTAGACGAATCCAGTGGCTGCCCATCGCCTGGGCTTTGAAGGGGGAGCCGACCATACGGTGGTGGTGGATACCCAGGCGATCGCCACCCTCCCCCTTGAGATTGTTCAATCTGAAGAACGCCGCGTCATTTACGAGGCTCCCCTCCAGGAAGAATACGCTGCTTGCGTTGGCACCGCCCAGTCCGCTCGCCTCAGCATGTATGACCCTACCGACCGTTTAACTGGGGGTAGAATTTTTCCTAGAAATCGCCTTTTGAGTGTCCTAGCGCGAAAGCATAGCGCCATACTCGTCAAGGGTGGGCTACAGGATGCTTGCAGGCTCATTTGCGGCAAGCGCTGTTGTCATTCCCAGGACGCCTGAAACCATCAGGGCATCTGGGTTTGCCTCGGTTTGGTTGCCGCTGCCAGCCGTTGCTTCAACTAGCTGGATGTTGCGGAACTCGCTCACCGCATCGGGATTGGCCACGTCGTAATCATTACCCAAGGTGAGATAGTTCATCTCGCCCTGGAAGTATTCCCCTACAGGAATTTCAAACGACTGCCAGCCCGACTCGGCCATGTAGGCGGCAAAGTCTTGCACCCCCCACTGCTGCTCACCGAATAGCTGGAAGCTATTTTGCTGGTCCGCTTTGCTGATGGTATTGTCGTTGTCAAAGCCGATGGAGTGAATTTCGCCTCCAGCCGTGCTGCGGAACTCGAAGCTCAGCCTGGTTTCGGGCGTAATGGTGTAGGTGCCCCCCAGCTTGCGCCAGCCGTTGCCGGTCATTTGCACGGCAGTATTATTATCTGATAGCTGCACGTTAAGCCCTTTATTTTGGCCATCGCCGCCGTATGACTCTAGCGGGGATAGATCCATGACCGCTGGTACGGACATGCTTGCTGCTGACTCTATGACAGTATCGACAACGGAGTACTCCAGATTCGCGGATGCAATGGCCTCTCCTTTGCCGCCATTTTCGGTGTAAGCCGTAGCCTTGAGGGTAAAGTCACCCGTTGTTAACGCTTCCCCACGGAAATTGCCGTCGGTATCGCCAAACAGGGCATAGGGCTCGATGTTTTCGACGCGATCGCCCAGGTTAGACTCAAACTTGACGCTCTCGACCGAGGCTGCATCGGGATGATCAGGATTAACTTGGGCAACTAAGCTGTACTGAGAGAGATCCAGATTCTTTAGATTGATGGACTCACCTGTGGCAATGTCCTCATATCCGGCAGCGACTTCATTCGTTTCGGCATCAACCAGCGCGAAGGTGATCAGGGACTGAGTCGATCCCGGATTCGGGTCCGATACCGGCTCAGATACGGGGTCAGGCTCTGGGGTCGGTTCTGGCTCGGGCGGTGCGATCGCTTTGGGAATGAACTCCAGGTAATCAACCCGAGCGTGCTCAGCCGTCTCTGGAGTCCCCTCCTCGACGCCGCTGATGGTAAAGGTATCACCGGCTTTGATGCTGACATTCTCAACGACGCGGGAGGTGAGGGTTTTGGCGTCAGCCAAGCGGCTGCCCAGCTCTTGGTCCAAAGTCATCGACGCCAGGGTGGCATTGCCTTGCATGACTTCCAGTGACCCTTTGCCGTCATTTTCATCGAAGTAGGCAATCTTGACATCGTAGATACCCTCCTCACCGCTGAAGGTCAGCTTGGCAGTCCCTGTCTCATCATTGGGTCCACCGATGAGGCTAATGCCCTTGCCACCTGATGCAGCGCCAATCGATTCAACGTCGTATTCTCCAGACAGCTCCATGTTCTCCGCTTCAAACCGAAGAGCTTCACCCGAGGGCGGTTGGGGTAGTTCGGGCTTAGGGGCGGGTGCGGGGGTTGGGTCCGGTTCTGGGATCGGTTCGGGTTCCGGAATTGGCTCAGGTGTCGGCTCCGGACTGGGAGAACTGTCCTTGAGGGGAGACTCGGGCGCATCCGTATCTTTCAAAGCGCCATCATTGCTGAGGGTGATGCGATCGAGCACGTAGCCATCGGAGCGTCCGGTAATCTCCAGGCGATACTGGGTATCGGCCTCCAGATTGACTTTGGCCTGCCACTTTTTATGGTTGGCGTCAAAGGTCGTTCCCCATCGCAGGTCTTGATCGGATCCACCTAGTCCGGTAAAAAGTTTGGTAGGTTTCTGGACAACGTTACCCGTCTCGGCATTGATGATGGAAATGTAGGCATCGTTGCCCGTGTCGGTGCGCTCTTTGCCGTTTTCGAAGCGATCGCTCGCATTCATTGCCGACTTGACGCGCCCCGAGTGCATAGCAATGCTGTAAGCACCACCTTCATCTGTCTCGAAGCTATAGCTGAGGGTTTGGCCATCAGGAACTTTGCCGTAGCTGCTCTTGGCTGCATCCCACAGCATTCCAGTTTCACCATCCACCGAGATGCTCTTCCAGTCACCAACGGGGGTTGCTGATTCAGCTTCTATCACCAGTTGGCCGTTCTGAGCCGCATACACCTCACCAGCGGGATCTCCAGCGGGATCAGGGGCGGGCGTTGGTTCTGGCATTGGCTCAGGTTCCGGCGTTGGTTCCGGCGTTGGCTCAGGAGTTGGGGTGGGCTCAGCGGGAGGGGTAGGAGGATTTGACGTTGGGTCAGACAGCTCGCTGTTGCGCACAAAGGCAACCCAGTCTTTGCTCGTTTGCTCAGGGGCGCTGCCAATTGCCTGAACCGAACCCCCTTCAACCTGGCCGCCGTCGATCAGGTCGCCCCCCTCGCGCGGGTTATACCAGAAAACGTCGAAGGTTTCACCGGCCTGACCGCTGAGGTCGAGCTTCACGCCGGTGGCCTCACCGTAGGGCAGATAGGAGACGTAGTACTCCCCCTCTTTCGCCATGACGTAGTCTTCGCCGTTCGGGGTGAGGTTGTCCGCCTCTGACATTTCCCAGAAGGGGATTTGTGTGTTGAAGAACTCGGTCGCTGCTGCTGTCCACTGCCAAAGGGATTCAAAGGCATCAAATGTGTCTACGTTTTGATCAAAAGAATGGCCGTTGGACTGCTTGATGTACCAGTTGACGCCAGAGCCACCAACGGTCAGAGAACCCCAGAGAGCCTGACGTTGAAGGACTTCGTTGGGTGCGTCGGGATTATTGGCATAAGGCTCAATAATTCCTCGATTGCTGGAATCTTCATCCCAAGCTAGAACCCAAGGATCGCCCGCTGCGGCTGACTTCTCCAGATACTCCCGCGTTTTGTTGCGGATGTTGTTGCCACTTGTTTGAAAAGAGGTGCCATCAAAGGCTTCTTCTCCCAGCAGTGGCGTGTAAACTTTGTCGATATCCCCCGGATAGGTATGGATAGTCGTCAAGTGGTCATAGCTATCCACGGCCTTGATGTACTCGGCCATGTCTACCCGCTGCTGATCGGTATTGGTATTCTCCTCACCCATGTTCCACTGGATGCCGTTGGAGTGGCCAAAGCGGGCAATCATCTCGCGTATGTAGACCGCCCGTTCAACGCTCAGGCTCGTCCCCTCCATCGGGGTGCCGCCGTTGAGCAACTGATCGTTTTCGGTTTCCTGCAGGAGAATGTTTTTATAAATGCCCTGCTCGTCCATGTGGTCAAAGAGGATTTCCCACTGGGCCAGCTTTGAAACATCGAAGACCGAGAAATCATCGACCGTTAGCCCGCTGGTAGAGCTAGCCGCG
This sequence comes from Elainellaceae cyanobacterium, assembly GCA_050331615.1. Classification (GTDB taxonomy): domain Bacteria; phylum Cyanobacteriota; class Cyanobacteriia; order CAKZMO01; family CAKZMO01; genus JAYKGU01. Next base: position 11,959 of record JBHJGR010000148.1, on the reverse strand, counting down.
GCTTCGATGGATTGCTTATATTTGCCCAGATTACCAAAGGCTTCGCTGGCCCAGGGCCAAACATCCTGACCGTCACCGCCAGCCGTATTGGTCAGCACATAAATCGTGTTCTGACCCTGCTCAGCTAGGTAGTTGACGGCACCGATTATGTTACGACCTTCGCCATTACCCCACTCAGGGTCACCTGGATTGAAGGCAGCCGCGTGGGTGGAGTAGTCGTGGCGGCCCTTCTCGGTATTATCGATATCTTTGTTCGCAAGAAAGTTCTCGGGTACGCCCGGACCACCCCGGATGAAGTAGTCGCCATCGCCTTGGTGCTGTAGGTAGTGAGATCCTTCACCCTGCAGGAGCATACCCTTGGCACGGAAATCTTCGCCCATTTTATCAGTGGGGGCGATCGCCAAGGTACCGCTCTCGCCGTCAATAAAACTAACCGCTTGACCGGCATTCGGGTCAGTACTGGCGGCAATGTCAGTTCCCGTCCGGAAAGATGCCTCGTACTCCCAATTTCCTTCACTGGGGGGATTGAAGTTTACCCGCCAGATATTGCCTTCGGTCGCGCTGGTATTGGCTGCATCACCATCCGCCGCAAAGAACCCTGGAACGGTGATCACTTCGCCCGTTGATTTGTTGGTAAACGTAACGTCGAGCCGGTAGTCACGAAAGGTCGATTTGGTTTCGGCAAAGTCTTCTGGTGCAGCGAAATCGAGCGAGACTTTGTGCCAGGTCTTTAATTCACCCGACACCGATGTTGAATTAGAAGCGGTTTTGTCCATCGTTAGAAAAGAAATAAATTACCCAAAATTTGTCGCAAGAGCACCCTCCTGGGATTGGAACCCAGGCGATCGCACAAATCGAATTAGAATCGGAAAACGAGGCATTTAGCTCTTCCAAGTCGAGCTATGCCAGATTCTGTAACGTTAATTTTTCCTGCAAGAAGGACGACTGATTTGAAGCGCCGGTAAGTGGAGAGATAAGTTTACCTTACCTCGAATTCAGGGGGCTCAAACGGCATCACGTTTCGCTGGTAGATGGAAAACAACCGCCTTTGCGGGTTGCTAACGCCCAAGTTATAGATGAACTGCTGGCTGAGAACGCTGAGGATTTTTATTTGCAGAACCGCATCAGCATTCAGCGATCACCCACGATGTAGTTCAACAAGACGAATAGCTTTAAAGTGGGGTTCCCGCATTGGAGCGAAAGTACCTTGTCCAAGTATATGGACATAAATGCAGCCAGTGGGGGGCACCCCATCATAGCGTCGTTTAATTATGGCTATTGGTCCGACACGACTAATTTGATGGGACAAATTGCATCGCGTAGGGTGGGCATTGCCCACCAGTCAAGAGTTTGACGCGATCGCCCAATACACCACCTTAGGCTTGTCAGACCACTACTTACCTAACGCCGCACTGACGGACTGGGTGCCTTGTCCTGGGCTTCCCCTGAACTCATCCCACGGAAAAGACGAATATAAAGAGCACCCCCAAAACACCTCCAAACCCGACGTAGTACAGCGCTGGCCAGAGCACCCTGCGGATGAGCAGACCTTCACGGCCAATCAGGCCCACGGTGGCCTCCGCCGCCACAACGTTAGAAACGCAGATCATGTTGCCCGCTGACGCCCCTACGCACTGTAGCCCCAGCACGATCGCCGTCGATATGCCAATCTGAGCAGCCACCCCAAACTGAAACAGCGCAAACATGATATTGCTGACGGTGACGCTCCCCGCCACAAACGAACCAATCGCTCCTACCAGCGGTGCAAAGAAGGGCCAGGTCTGACCTGCCAGATTTGAAATCCCATCTGCCAGGGTCAGGGGCATACTGGCCAGCCCAGAGGCATTCACTCCAGAGTTGATAAAGACCCTAGCCAATAATACGGCAGCTCCCAGCGCTAGCGTGGTCTTGCGCAACAGCGGCACGGCGTTGGCGATCGCGTCACCCAATGCCGATGGCTTCATTCGATGGAGAAAGAAAGTCATCCCCACCACCACCAAAAAAATGGTCGGCGGCAGGTAGAGCGGCTGCGTGCTGGCCGTTACATCGGTGCCAAAGATCTCGGCCCAGGTCAGATTGACGGATTGCAGCCAGCCGCGAATGGGCAAAAACTCCAGCCGCGATAGCATTAGCAGCAGGCCCAACAGCACATAGGGGAACCAGGCCCGGCGGGGGGACAATCGACTGACTTCAGCGGCAGGGGGGGCTTGCTCCGATCCTGACCAGGATTCGGGCCACTGCTCCGACGGAGGAAAGTCCCAAGACTCTTGGGGCATCAGAAAGCCGCGCCGAGCCGCGGGCACCACGATCGCCAGGCCCATCAATCCACCAATCAGCGTGGGAAACTCCGGTCCCAATAGCAAGGCCGTCAAAGTGTAGGGCACCGTCAATGCCAGACCGGCAAATAGGGCAAATTTCCAAACGGCGAGTCCTGCCTTAAAGGAACGATGCGCGCCAAACCCGGTGGTAATCATCACCACTAGAATCAAGGGTAAGAAAGTCCCGATAATGCCATGAAAGATACCCGCCCAGCGGCCTATGATAGTCAAGTACTCGGCCTGGGTCAGCCCTAGCGACTCCAAAGCTTCCTGCACCCTGGGAACGCCCGTCAACCCGGCATCTAGACCAATCAGGATGGGGGTACCCACGGCTCCAAAGGTGGAAGGGGTGCTTTGAATGATCAAGGCGGCAATAACGGCGGCCATTGCCGGAAAACCAATGGCAACCAGGAGCGGCACGGTAATGACTGCTGGGGTCCCAAAACCAGAGGCCCCTTCAATGAAGCTGCCAAACAGCCAGGCAATGATGATCACCTGCACCCGGCGATCGCGAGAAATCCCCAACAGGCTTTGACGAATGGTGGCGATCGCCCCAGATTCCTGCAGCGTATTCAGCAGCAAAATTGCCCCAAAGACGATGTAGAGGATTTCCGCAGCGGCCACCAGGCCCTGCACGCTGGCCGCAGCCACTTCTACCCAGGGAACTTGCCAGACCAGCAGGGCGATCGCCACTGTCACTAGGTAGGCAATGGGCATGGCTTGTCCTGCCGGTCGCCTGGCTACTACCAGGAGTAGGAACACCGTCGCAATGGGAAGGAGGGCAACTAGCGAATATAGTATGGAATCCACGGTATTTCTAAGAACGCCACAAAACCATCCCAGTATCGCTTGGTATTTTGATTTAGCCAACTATCGATGGTGCAGCCTTGAACTCGCCCCCCTTTCATGGCGTCAGGTCATCCAATCCAATGACAAAGGTCATGGCGATCGCCCCCACCGATACCATAGGATCGAGACGTTTCCTCCTATTCGGCCATGACTTCCAGGGCAACTCAGACCATCTTTTCCACTGCCCCCTCCATCCCCAAAATCCTGCGGTACGTGGAGTGGGTATCCCTGGCTATTCCCGCCCTGCGGATGCTGTTTCCCATTCTCTACGAGCCGCTAGGCTACGAGGTCAGCCGGGGCGACTTTCTGGCCTTTGGTGTCTTGGGGCTGTTGGCTATCCTCAGCCTGCGGTTTCCCATTGACCAACCTCTTTGGCAGCGACGAGTTTACATTTGGGTTGAAATTGGCGCTCTTTTGGTTTCACGGCTCTATTCAGACTGGGGCTTTGATCTGCTGCTGTGGCTGGTGCTGGCAAAGGGTTGGTTTTTACTGAGTCGGCGGGAGGCTATTTTCACCACTATCCTGGCAGGAGTGGCGTGGCAGGGGGCGATCGCCCAGTATTTCATTACTCGGCTGTCCCGACCGGCTGACCTCCAGGCGGAGCTAGAAGCCCTGCAGGCGATTCCGCTGCCGGTACAGATTGTGGACATTGTTCTCAACAGTACAACTATTTTTATTGCAGCCAACTCCCTCATCATCGTGCTGTGTTTGACCGTCATTGCTGAACGCAAAAGTCGGCAGCGGGAAGCGGCTCTGGCTCGCGAGGTAGAAGTCCTGGCGGCGGATTTGGAGCGCACCCGCATCGCCCGCGATATCCACGATTCTTTGGGCCACACCCTCACCTCTCTGGATGTGCAGCTTGAGCTGGCGCAGCGACTCTACGAACGCGGTTCGGATCAGGTAAGGCAGGCATTGGATACCTCAAAGATGCTGGCCAGCCAGTCGGTGCAGGAAGTGCGGCGAGCGGTGGCCACCATGCGGCAGGAGTCCTTTGACCTCAATACCGCCCTGGCGGGTCTGATTGAGCCGTTCAAGGCCGATCCCGCCCTGACGGTGGAAAGCCAGATTGACCTGCCCAGGCTGCCGCTGCCAACCAGCCACCAAATCTACTGCATCGTCAAGGAAGGGCTGGAGAATATCCGCAGGCACAGCCAGGCCACCTCCATTCGCCTTTGGGCAAAGGCTATCCCGGAGGGCATTCTCCTGGACATTGCCGACGATGGCGTTGGCTTTGATCCTTTCCAGCCCGCCTCCGGTTTTGGCCTGCGGGGTATGCAGGAACGGGTTCAGCTCATGGGTGGACAAATCACCATTGACAGTACCCCTGGCCAAGGAACAATCCTGCAAATTATGGTACCCCGATGATTCGTATCCTGCTTGCTGACGACCAACCGCTATTTCGTCAAGGGCTGGCATCGCTGCTGGCTCTGGAAGATGACCTGGAAGTGGTGGGGGAAGCTAACCACGGGGAAGAGGCGATCGCCCTCACCGCCCAGCTCCAGCCCGATTTGGTACTGATGGACGTGCGCATGCCCGTTTGCGATGGCGTGCAGGCCACACAGGCAATCCACGTCCGCTATCCCTGGATTCGTATCCTTGTCCTCACCACCTTTGACGATGATGAGTATGTCTTTCAATCCCTCCAGGCGGGAGCGTTGGGATACTTGCTGAAAAGCACGCCCGCCCGCGAGGTGGCAGCCGCCATCCGTAACCTGCATCGGGGCTACAGCCAGTTGGGACCGACCATTGCTCCTAAAGTGTTTTCCCACCTAAAGCCAGACACCAGTCGGGAAACGTCAAACCTCGACCGCTTCACCAGTCGGGAGCTGGACATCCTCAAGCTGCTGGGCCAGGGCAAGAGCAACCGGGAAATTGCGGCTGAGCTAAACTTGACCGAAGGGACGATTAAGAATCACTTGACGAATATCTTTTGCCAGCTCGATGTGCGCGATCGCACCCAGGCGGCTCTCTGGGCGCACCAGCACCTGCCGATTTAGGAATAGCGATGGTTCAGCTTCAGCGCGTCGTGATTCAGCCCTCCCAATGGGCGCAGAATGAAATTATGCTAACCGCTGATCAGCAGCACTACCTGCAGCGGGTGCTGCGGCTGGGGGTAGGCGATCGCTTCATTGCGCTAGATGGTCGCGGCCACGGCTGGCTGGCGGAACTGGCGGCGGGGGCGATCGCTCACCCCCTGGAAGAAATCGCCGCTCAAACTGAGCTGGGCATCACCGTCACCCTGATTCTGGCTCTACCCAAAACTGGGCTGGATGAGGTGGTGCGGCAAACCACCGAGCTGGGAGTGAGCACGATTCAGCCGGTTATCAGCGATCGCACCCTGCTCAGGCCCAGTGCCCAAAAGCTGGACCGCTGGCAGCGCATCGCCACCGAAGCCGCCGAGCAGTCAGAACGTCCCATCGTGCCGACCGTGCGACCTCCCGTTTCCCTAATGGCAGGACTGACCTGGGCCCAGCAGCAGACGGCAGCTCACTATATTTGCGTGGCGAGGACCGATGCGCCCCATTTGCTCACCGGCTTAATGCAGGATGCCTCTATTACTGTCGCCATCGGTCCCGAAGGGGGATGGACCCAGGCGGAGGTGGAAAGGGCGATCGCTCTGACATATCGTCCCGTTTCCTTAGGACGACGCATTTTGCGGGCCGTTACGGCTCCAACGGTAGCGATGGCCCTGATTGCCAGTCGGGCGGAGGCAGCTTGCGGCGAAGATTTCTCCGACGGCAATTACTTTGGCTAAACCCAGTAATTAACGATTTTTATTAGCACTATCGGTGCGTCAGCGCTAGACTAGAGAACTCACGCTGCATCCTTCATGGTACTTGCTCTGTATCGGAATCGTTACTCAAACCGGTGCCGGAAACTGCACCGATGGCAGATACAGGGAACAATCGCTAGAGAATGTAGGACAAGGTGCCAGTAGCGTAAAGTGTCCCCATGTCAATAGCTGGGGAACGGCAAGCTTTTAGGAGGAGGGCGCGATCGCAACCATCGTTCTCAGGTGTGCGGCGATACAGTCCCAGTTGTGGATTCTGGCAATAATGCAGGTTCTCCTCTCAAACGTCACGTCATCGTCAGGGGGTGCAAATGGATCGGACCGTTGAAACAGTGATCGAAAGCGTACTGAACGAACAGCGTCAGGAAATGTCCCGCTCGCTGGTCTTGGCCCTGCAGAGTCAGGTCGGTGCCGCTTCCATCTGGCGAAACGATACCAAGGTGAAGTTGATCAGGCAAGGTCCGGTAAAGGCTAACCTTAATCAAAATCAGAAAATAAGGAAGACTCGCGATCGCACCTCTGCCCCAAGTCCAAGCCATCCCTCGATTCCTCTACCCGCCGGGTTTGAAGTCGCGCCGCCCGTGCTGGCCCTGGGTCATGAGCAGGAGACGGCTTTTTGCCTGGTGAACCGAGGCCGGGCGATATTTCCCTCCCATCCCCAAGGTTTGGCCGCAGACGGATCCAACGGCATATCCAATGCTGATGACCGCCAGAGGCACCATAAGACAGTCAGTCAGTGTCGGCAACTGTTGGGCGGTATGCCAGCGGCGATCGCTCTCGATGCCCATTCAGCTCATCCACACCCTGATCTCGGGCAAGGCATCGCGGCGACACACCGACTTTCCACCTATCCGGTGCAGTCCCACCACGCCCAAATCGCTGCCTGCATGGTGGCCCATCACATTCCCCTCGACACGCCGCCCGTCCTGGGCATCACCCTAGATAGGCTAGGGCGGGGTGACGACGACACCCTCTGGGGCGGCGAATTTCTGCTGGCAGACTATCGGGGCTTCCGCCGCCTGGCCACCTTCAAGCCCATTGCCCTGATTGGCGGTGACCAGGCCCCTCACCAGCCCTGGCGCAGCACCTACGCCCACCTGATGGCGTCCTTCGACTGGGACGATGTGCAGTCGGCCTATGGCGAGCTAGAAATTCTGCAATTTATTAACGACCAGCCCCGGGAGATGCTGAACCAGATGGTGCTCACCGGTATCCATGCCCCTCGGGCCTCTTCCTGTGGGCAGCTCATCGATGCAGTGGCGGCGGCGGTGGGGCTATGTCGCGATCGCACCGCTTACGAAGGGCAGGCTGCCCAAGAGCTGGCTGCTCTGGTGGATGACGCTAGCCTCGCCATCGCCCAGGATTCTCCCTATGGCTTCACCATCCAGTGGCTGCACCGCTGCACCGAGCGCCAACTGCCCTACATCGAACCCATCCCCATGTGGTGGCAAATTCTGGAAGATCTGCAGCAGCAGATGCCCATTTCCCTCATCTCGGCCCGCTTCCATGTGGGGCTAGCGCGGGCGATCGCCGACATGACCCACCACCTTAGCCAGGACAACCCCATCGATCAGGTGGCCCTCACCGGGAGCGTCTTTGAGAACCGGGTGCTGCTGGCGCTGGTGCGGCAATTTCTCAGCGAGATGGGCTTGACCGTGCTTTCTCCTAGTCAGGAGCCGTTCCTAGATGGCAGCATTGCTCTAGGGCAGGGGGCGATCGCCGCTGCCCAGACCCTCAAGCGGAGGAATTCTCGATGAACACCGACCCTTCGATCGACCTTAACGACCTCAACAACCTCAGCCCCAGCCACTTTGCCGATCTGATTCGCATGGCCCAGCTGATATTCGATCCCTCCGGGGGGCTATCAGGTAGCCAGATGCGGGTGGACTGGGAGGCGATGTTCGGCATTCCTCCCAGCGTGGTAGAAAATCTCCGACTGCTGGGAGCGCAATACCAGTACGAGATGCCCCACATCGAGCCGGAGCTGATCTGGCGGCACCTGGATTTGGACACGCGCCAGTGGTTCATTGCCCACAAGAACATGCTGTGGCGGTTTGAGGAAGCCTTTCCCGCCCGCGACGAAGATTAGATTACTGGGCTTCATAGCCTTCTACGCATTGCTGCAGCGCATCGCTGCGAGCGTCTCCAGGCTGGAAGGGGCGCTGCTGGTAGCTGGTGAGATCGATGGGCTGCCCCGGATAAAACTCCCAGGCCAGGGTGTCATCGCCGTAGGGGGGGTCGGCCACCGTCACATCAATGACGCGATTGGCCTCGGCCTGCCCCTGGAAGCAGCCATTTTCTGATAGGAAGGCCAGGGCGACCCCAGTTACCTGATCGCCAGATTTTTGAAAGAAGATTTCCACGTTGCCCGACGGGGTCGCTTCGGGGGAAGCGGCTGGGGGACCCTCGAAAAAGTAGTTGCCGTCGGGCAGGTCTGCAATTGAGGCAATCCCCTGCTCTAGAGATGAAATAACGAGGGTGTAGTCGCCCCGCCCTCTGGGATTGTAGGCGTTGGCGATCGCCCGATAGGTGCCCGTTTCGGGAATGGTCAGGGTGATGGTGGCATTAAGATTAATCTGGTTGATATCGTCGTTCTGGGCGATGAGCTCGTTACCAGGGCCAACCAGAAACAAATAGGGATCAAAGGCATCGCTCTGCAGCGTAATGGTGAGCTGCTGGTTAGCAATGGCGTCAAAGGCGTACTCGTCGTAAAGACTGCCGTCTGAAGGCAGGACGTTGTCACCTTCCGCCAGGACACCCTCTTCATTGAGCAAGACCTGGGTCACCCCCAGGAACCCGCCATTCTCCGCCTCGGGGGCGCTGGCGACGTAGCCCGTCTCCTGCAAAAAGGTTTGCAGGTCGGCGAAATACTGCTGGCGATCGCCCTGCCGATACTGGGCCTCCAGGCGGCTCCAGCCATCTTCTTCCTGCCCTAGCAAATACTTGGTGGCGAGATAGGCGGCCAATACGCCCTTCAATTCCCCGCCTCGCTGCTGGGCCTGCTCATAGGTCTGCCAGAGGCGAAAGGCTTCGTCATACACCCGCTCTGGATAGTTGCGGGTGACATCCACCATTTCACCCTGCTGGAACTGCCAGAACTGAGGTGGAAGGGCAGATCCGGCGTAGCTGGCAAACTGGTAGGCGAAGCGATCGTCGTAGCTGAAGAATTCGGGAACGCCGTCGCTGTCTAAGTCTTCGAAGTTGGAGCCGCCCACATTGCCCCAGTAGTGCTCGGTCATGACGTAGGTATCCTGCTCGGGCACATAGCGATAAATTTGGGAAAACCAGCAGCAGTGGGCACCACCGCTGTAGAAGTCGATAATGACTTCTGGCTCGTCGTCTCCGTCCAGATCTCGCACCTCGAACCGCTCATTCTCCTGGCGGCAGTAGCCAATGTCGCTGGTGATGGGCTGATCAAACGCTACTTCTCCAGCCCGCGTGATCTGGAGGCGGGGATTAGTCAGGCAAAAGTCGTCCTGCTCGTCTGTATATTCGGCCCGAACGTCTCCGGTGGCAGCAGTGCGGGTCGCGGCGATCGCCTCCGATGCCAGCAGGCCACTTCCTAAAATAAGGCTGCTGCCCGCAACGATCCAAGCCCAATTCGTGCTGCTTGCCACTATGCTCCTCGCCATCCCGTTACCCTTCAATCTTTGCGACTCTTGCTCCCTGATGTAGCACTGTTCACGGTCAAGGTGGGGAATTTCTTAACCTTTTTTAACTAGACCAGTGGCGTGGGGCAGGAATGCCTAATCGCGAGGTTAGGAGGCCCGCGCCGTACCCGTAGGGTCAGCGTCGGGAGGATGTCACGGCAGCCAGTCGAACAAAATTGCTCTCTGGGAGTGCGCCCCCCAGCAAATATCACCTAGCTGCGAAAGAGCCGAGAGTAGAGCGTTTCATGATTCATGGTGGCGATCGCCGCCCCCCAGCTACAGGTCATCAATTCATCATCTGCCAGAGAGAAAATTTCCGTCGCGGCCCGCTCCAGTGAGTCATCCATCGCCAGCAACACCTGCTGTCCAGCGGTTTGCCCCAGGGGAATCAGCTTTACCCCAACGTTCACTAGGTTGGTCAGCCAGCTATGCAAGTAGCCGAGCAATGCGGTTTGGGGCGCAATCTGCCAGTGGGCGGCGGCCATAGCGAAGGCGATGGCAAAATTGCACGGTAGGCCACAGGCTTGGAACGGTTCGGCTTGCTCAGGATGAAGCTGGATGAGCAGTCGCACCAGGGATTGGCCCATTTGCCAACTTTGCGATCGCATCTCTTCACTGTCCCGCACTGCCGACAGCCACTGATTCCAGTACTGCACCGTAGCGAAATCTGCCGCAGCGATGGCTCTCTGCGCCCGGAGGAGACAGGCCCCATCCAGGCGAATGACTCCCCAGTCAAGTTCCTGGGTGAGCCAGTGCTGCAAATCTGCTGCCGTTGCTAAAGCCCCCTGCTGGGTTAGGGTTTCCAGCCCTTCTGAATAGCTGTAGGCTCCTACGGGTAGAACCGGACTCGCTAGCTGCAGCAGCCGCAGCAGGGCTGGAGAAGTGGGCCAGGATGAGGGATTGGCTTCGGTGATCGCTGACATCTCTTACTGGTGCAGGGGTGTTAGAGACGCGAAATGCCCGTCAGGATGTTCATGCTCAGCAGCACCCTCCCTGTGACCACCATAAGCCCCAGGTTCAGGCTGGAAAGGGCTTACCTCGTCCACAACCGTCAAGCCCATCTGCACCAGCATCTGCCGCAGCACCGGGTCAGGACTCAGGCGCAAATAAGTATCAGTTAGCTCTAGGGAGACGTGGCGATTGCCAAGATGGTAGGCAGCCCGTACCAGATCAAGCACGGTCGCAGCCCTGACGGTGATTACCGGCTCGGGCTTGGCGGCGACCCGCACCACCGGGCCAGCGTCGGCTGCAGCCAGCAGGTCACCGTGGAGCAGTACCGTGCCCCTGGGCAGGTAGAGGTGAATTCCCCAACCGTCGTCAGCTTGGAAGAAGTGGCGCGATCGCGTGCGCTCCTCCGCTGTCAGGGAAAGGGTGGCGGTGACCAAGACGGTTGGATCTGGGGGAAATCGGCGTGAGACGGTCAGGCGCGCTGCCATAGGTTACAGAGCTAGAGGAGTGAATTTAGTCCTTGAACAGTGGCATTATACTCGTTACGCTTGATTTGCTTGTAGGTTTGGACAATCTCGGTGGCGATCGCGGCCTCGATACTCATGGCTAAGCTGCGAGTCTGACAGGGTTGATACAGCTCAGGGTGACGGTTGGGATGGAAGAGGGTGGAGGCGATGTCGCGCAGGAGCGGCTCGTCCAATGCCTCAAAGTTGACGCAAACGGGATCGGTGACTTCCCCTTTTGAGGGAGCGTCCTGTGGCGCAGCCGCCGAGAGTGAGGTGGTATTATCAGCGCGGTCAACAAAGGTGACGACCGAGTGGCCACTTAAATCGGCAATGAGTTGACTTTTTGCCTTAAACCGAATGAAAGAGCGAGTCGGATAAATATTCGTTGTCATGATTAAAGAACCCTATGCCCTAGGGCATTCCCTTGTTCCTGTTAGTTCTTGGTATTTTATGACAGAGTATTCCCTGAAAGCTGGGTGAGTATCAAATTTTGTTAAAAACCTGGCTAAAGGCTGACTAACCTCTGGTTAATAAGCCCGCTTCGTCTGGTCACGCCAGCTTCCTTAGGCTGGAACTGAGTTCAAATTTAACTAAGTACATGGACATAGATAAAGCCAGTGGGGGGCGCACCCCACCATAGCTACGTTTACTTATGACCACCTACTGGTCTGACACAGCTAATTTGATGGAATAGATCGCTTCACATAGGGTGGGCAATGCCCACCAGTCAGGGCAGGCAGTCAGTAGGGTGGGCAATGCCCACCCAGCCCTGTCAAGGTGGAAAACCGTGACCAGAGAAAAACTGTGAAAGCCCCAATCTGTCGTTCTAATTTTGAAGCTTTAGCCATGATTCGGCAAAATCAAGACGAGTGCCAACCGATGAGCTAATCCTATGAT
>JBHJGR010000147.1:0-2615 GCA_050331615.1 Elainellaceae cyanobacterium | reverse complement strand
ACGTTTCTTAAACAACCGCGCTCCCCAAAACGCAAGAAACCACCGCTCATCGTCGATAGAAAGCACCGGCACCTGTCCACCCAGCGCTTATTGGAGGAAAAACGTGCAAAATCATAGTCCACCTTGACAGGGCTGGGTGGGTATTGCCCACCAAGCACAAGTTTGACGCGATCGCCCCAGTAGGGGCAAATGGCCATTTGCCCCTACAACCCATCGACAAAACCCCGTCTGGACGAGTTGCTTGCCCATGCGCCCTAATTTTCGCCTAATTTCCCTGATTCTCCAATGTTTCGCCGATGTCCAGTTCGAGGAAGCCAGTGCGGGGGTCGGGCGATCGCCGCAACACAACCCCCGGTGCGATGCCAATGACGATCTCTGCCGTCGTGTGGATAATCGAGCCATCACACAGGTGGCCCCCCAGGAGCTGGCCGTGCTGGTTGGCGATCGCCACATGGAGATGCACTCCGTTTTGGGAAAGGGTGCCGTTGATGGCAATCATCTCAAAGTATCCCGCCTGCATTATCGGAGCCTCCTGGTTAGCAAAGCGGATGGCAGCCTGCCGCAAGCTGCCAATACCCGACAGGATAAAGCCCGCCTGAATGGGATACGCCACGGCAATTTGCATGAGCCGCTGCCGTAAATCCTGGCCTGGAGTGAGCCGCACGGGGAGAACTTCCATAGATGAACCTCACGGGGAGTAGAACAGTGAAATTGAACAGCGATTCTCTGCCCTTTGGACGAAGGAGGGGACGTTTCAGGCTTCTACGATGACCGTAGAACAAAGGTTATCATTCATCACCCGATGCCCCCCCGATTGTGGCACGAAATTTTCCTGCTGCAAGGGACGGTAGAAATGGCGATTTTGCGAATACCTACGGTAGGGGCAAATGGCCACTTGCCCTCACGGGATTCATAACCAGGTTCAGCAAAGCTCGCCGAACTGGGGCGATGGCCGCCGGAAGATATCTGGGAGACATGGACATGGAAAATTCAATGAGCACAAAGACGTCCGCCGACCAGCAGGCCGGAGACCTGGAGCGCTGGGCGTCGATTATTGGCGGTGGTGCGATGGTGCTGTCGGGCCTGAGTCAGCGATCGCTGCGGGGCGTTCTCACGGCGCTGGCAGGCGGCGGCTTAATCTACCAGGGGGCTAATCAGAAAAGCACCATTAAACAGGTGGAAAGCGCCATCGGTCTGGATCAGGCCATTCGGGTGGAAAAGACCGTGACCATCAACCGCCCTGCTGCGGAACTCTACAGCTTCTGGCGCGACTTTGAGAACCTGCCGAAATTCATGAAGCACTTGCAATCCGTGGTGGTGAAGGACGATCGCCACTCTCACTGGGTCGCCAGCGCGCCCATGGGGCAATCCATAGAGTGGGATGCGGTGATTATGAACGACGAGCCAAACCACCTGATTGCCTGGGCTTCCGAAGAAGGGGCTGACGTCGAGAACTCCGGATTTGTGCGCTTCAAGCCAGCGACGGGCGATCGCGGTACGGAAGTCAAAGTGGTGATGGAATACAACCCGCCCGGTGGGGCATTGGCAGCGGCGATCGCCAAACTCTTTGGCGAAGAACCAGAGCAGCAGATCGGCGACGAACTGAACCGCTTCAAACAGCTCATGGAAGCCGGCGAAATCGCCACCACCAAAGGTCAACCCAAAGGCAGTTAGGAGATTCTAGGTGTTCTATTCAGCAAATAACGCTTGATCTGTCCGCAGATTTCGCAGATGAACGCAGATGGAGAAATGGTCCGAAAGATGACTTTCATCTGCGAAATCTGCGTAATCTGCGTAATCTGCGGATGAACTCCACACTGCTACGTAAACGAGAAAGCTTTTTTAGAGAGTATTTTAGAGCCAATGAAGATGTCTCAATCAAAAATTTCCCAACTTATTCATTCTGGTGTTTCAACTCTGGGCCGTTTGCTAGTAGCTGGAGGCATGATAGTGGCGCTTTGCCTGGGCGTACTGGGAAACGTGGCTCAAGCCGCCGACACCCCTGAAGCTGAAGTCTACCAACCCAATGGCACTTCCCAGCCCGAACCCTACGAAAACGGTCCAATGCGCCCCTCCTACAACCCCCTCAGCAAAGAAAACTTCCGGGGCGGAGTCGATCGCACCGCCATCGACGAAAGTGGCCGAGTCAGCGAAGAGCAGCCCGAGCGGGATGGTGGCATCATCGACACCATCAAAGACATCCTCCCCGGATCATCCGCCGACGAGTCTCCCCGCAGCGATTTCAAAGCCGAAAAGAACCCCACCCTAAAGCGCTACACCACCGAAGCCCCATAAGACGCCCCCGCAGATCTAAAATCCAAAATCTAAAATCCAAAATCCATAACCTCTGTAGCCTGGGAGATACACTAATCAGTAGATTCACCTTCTTTGGAGAATTCCTGATGCGCTCTTCCATCAAATGGCTTGGTCTGGCTACGGTTTTGCTGACGTTAGATGGCATGATGGCCCATCGTGCCCTCGCCCAATCGGTGGATTCAGCACCGCTCTTGCAGGTGGAAGGGGTGCTGGAACCGGGGGATGAGGTCATCTCGGATAATGGTAGTCTCTACGACACCTACACCTTTGAGGGGCGGGCGGGGCAAACTGTCTCAATT
>JBHJGR010000146.1:0-7271 GCA_050331615.1 Elainellaceae cyanobacterium | reverse complement strand
AGTTTGGATGGCTCAACCCGTACTCGCTAGTTCCGTCTGGGCCAACCGCCGGGCAATAATCCCCTTAAGAATCTTGAGAATCGTCGCAGCTTCCAGCCTCTCAGAAAATTCCCTGGAGAACTCTACCCGCAGGCTGACCTGCTCGTCTTCAAAACCTTCTACCTCGCACCGTACAAACGTCCAGGTATCAAAAATGGTATAGCAACCGAATATTTCTTGGGGAATCCGCTGGTCGATCTGCCAGTTGAGATAAGCCGCTGCTAGCATCTGGCCATAGAGCTGCATCTGTAATTTTTTTGCATCTAACCCTCGCTTCACGTGAAGCACTAAAAGATGAGAGACCTCAATTTGTCCGGCGTTAGCCTGTCCTAAGATGCCGTCTATAGTCTCATCGAAAACGAGCCTGGGATACTGAGCGATGAGGTGAACTCCTGCATACGCCCGAATCGTATCTCGTTCTGCCAAAACTAACAGAGGATAAATTGCCCGTGCCCAAATCGTTGCCTCATTCATCAACTGCAATCGCTCGTTTAACAAGCGAGCTTGAATATCGTTCAAATAAGCTTGTTCGCGATTGCTCAAAACAATGTTTTCAGGTTGGAGCCAGTCATAGGTAGCCACTCCACTATCACGAATGCGTAAAAACTGATGCATTATCAGAGGATCAAGACGGGAAAAGCTAATGCGAGACATAATATTAATTAGGTATAGAAATACGTGAGTCAATTGAAGCTATAAGTTATTTACAGCCATTCGGAGCTAAGAAGCGATCGCCTTCAATAGAAATAGGTTTGGACGGAATAATGCACATCAAGTTTGTCCCACCAGGAGCAAATTCCGTAGGTCTAAGCTGAGTCCATTCTTGAAAGGTGAGGCCGAGTTTATCAATTGCTTTCACCTCTAAGGCATAGGCTTCAAACCGCTGATTAGTTTCAATCATGGATTCCATAACTTCTATAACCTGGGGTAATCGCCTCATAGCTTCATCCCGCACTTCCCAATCATTGCCGAAGACGCTTCCTTTGACTTCAGACCGGGCAACGATAGCGGGTGGTAGCGATTTGGCCCATTTGCCGATTTCTTTGTCCAAAGAAAACAAATTACTTCGCTGAATTTCGAATACGGCTGCTTCATCTAAAGAAGGATCTATCCAGTTATATACTTGCGTTAATCGCTTTAATCTAATCTGATCTTGTAATTTAGGGTGAAGATAAACCGAAGGATTAGCCGTCAGCAGAATTTCAATATATTTCTTGGTGCGAGAGCGAATCTCGATTGCACCGTGCTGGAACCTCTTTAGTGCTGTATCAAACTCTCCTAATTCTAGATGACATCTTGCTTCTGAAATATAGGCAAGCGCAAGAGTCAGTAGATATTCATCTGCAATTTGGCTCTCTATCTTTAATTCTTGATCCACATAGTCTGTGTAGATATGCTCGGCTTCCAAGAAATTCTTAATAGCTACTAGCGCACAATCTCTGCGATTCTCGCGCTTCCCCATCGTAAACGCATTATTTGCTAAATCCAAAGCTGCTCTGAACTTAGCATAAAACCCAAGATCAATTTTTCGGTTTATTTGGTTTAAGATTTCCTGAGCAGCTTGCAATCGCTGCTCCAATTCGTTGATTCGTTTTGTAATTACGGCAAACCCAATTGCAGACACTCCCAAATTAAGGATGCTCGCAGCCGAACTTAGTCGGATCATGCCTTGCATACCTTCTAAGGTTTGCTCGATAGCCGTCAGGCGATGGTTGACGTTCTCAAATCCTCTAGCCGTAATCGCAGTATTTATGGCTGATACAGCTAGATTGAGTACACCTGATCCTAAGTCGAAAGCTGGAATAATCCCCATACTGGTAGGAGGAGGTGCCTGGTACGATGCATCTCTTAACCAAGCAACAATCTTTTTACTGGCGACATGGCGGATGACGCCGCCAATACGCTCATAGGTTCCATCGAGAAGACCCTGGGCAATTTCTGGTGGAATATTGAAGGTGACCGTTAGGTTATTCAGCGCGGATGCAATCATGGTTTTGTCTCCCTGGATGAAATGGGCGATCGCCCCCCCAGTATTCCCTGCCAATCGCGAACCATATCCCTCACTCCAGCAGCCAACCAAACAGGTCTTGAACCGTGAGTCGCAGCTCACCTGCGAACGAGGGCACAGGAATCACTTTGTCTGGTTCATCCAACACTTCAGGCTCTTGTTTGGAATAGTAGACAAACACGGTTTGCTCATCTGGATCGATCAGCCATCCCATCTGGGTTCCATGCTTCAAGCAATGAAGAGTGTTCTTCGTTACTTTCGTTTGGCTTTGGTCAGGAGATAGGATTTCAATCGTCCAATCGGGCGCGATCGGAAACGTGTTTGCAACCTCCCCATTCTCATCACGGGGAATACGGCTCCAGAGGAAAACAACAATATCAGGAACCGTTGAGCGCCCCCCAAAGGTGCAGCGTAGTTCCGGGAACGCGCGCGCAATTCTCTGGGGTTTTACAACAGCATTGATGGCTGGGACGAGTTCCCCTTGAATGGCGCTGTGCTTTCCCTGGGGCATTGGTTTCTGAATAATTTGGCCATCGAGATACTCACTTGCGGGCTTTGTTTCTGGTAATTGCAAAAACTCCGCCAGGGTTAGTAGTTTTGAAGGTGTTCGTACCATTGCGATCGCCCCCCAATTCGCCAAAAGGTGATTAAGAAATGCTGCGTCTCTAACGTTGATGAACCCAGGCGCGAAGTGTTTTACTTGCCCCAACTTCATCCGTCTTGGCCTGAGCCAGGAACTCATAAAGGCAGGATTTGGGGATGGCTGGAAATGTTGGACTGGTTTCCATTTCGACGTAGCTTTGGCCTTGAAGCTGATAGATGCGAAGTACCTGACCGTTGTATCGCCAGAACTCGGGGATGCCCATGTTTGCATAGAGGGCAAGCTTATCGATGTCCGTTGAGGTAATATCAACTTCAACTACCAGGTCAGGGGGCGGATCGACCGCCAGATCAACCGTTCTGCCCGCCACCCTGGGTTGATTTTGAATATAGTAAGCATTGTCTGGTTCCGCGCCCCGATCCAGGTCAGGATAATTGAGGGTTGTTGATCCCATCGATTTAATTCGCAGCCCCAGTTCCTCAACCACAATGCGAATAAACAGGCCGATTAGCTCTTTCGCAAACTCATGTTCTTCCAGGGGCATGGTGATTTCCAACGTCCCGCGATCGTAGGTGAGCCGCGATGAGTGATTCTTGCCCAGAGCATCCTGAATACTGATGTACGACTGCCAGGTGAGGTTATGAAATACCACACGGCGTTCGGGCGATCGCGGCATGAAGTCAGCAGGGGCGGTCTCAGGAGTGCGAACCATTGGTGTAGCCTCGGTCGGGGAATTACGGGAAACGGAGCAGCATATTTTAAGGTTAGGCTGGGATCAGGGGAAGGGGCGATCGCACCTCCAATCGCTTCAGCTCCAGTCCCCGCTCAAAGATGTCGTCGATGGGCAGCATCTCGCCAGCGGTGGTCATGAACTGGTGGTCGGGGGTGGCGCGGATGGTGGCGCCGTCCTCCAGGGTGTATTCAAAGATGGGTTGGTTGCCGCGATCGTGCCACTGGGCAATGGGTTGGGTGTAGAGGTGGCCGCGGGCATCGACGCTGTAGACCGTGCAGGAGATCTGCTGAGCCACGATTTTGCCGATGGGGAGGGGGCCATACTCCACCGTGAACACTTCGGTGTCGGCGCTGAGGCAGTATTCGGCGAACTGCACCATTTGCTCCCATAGCTCTTCAGCGACTTTCTTGGGGACTTCGTTTTTAGTTGCGCCCTCAATGAAAATGTCCTTGTGTTTCATCATTTCCGACATTTTCTTCTTACCCATCGCCCGCCGCAGTAGGTCGGCCTGCCCCAGAGAATAGTCGGCCATGTCCTGGGCGATTTTCATGATCTGCTCCTGGTAGACCATGATGCCGTAGGTTTCGTTGAGGATAGGTTCTAGGATTTTGTGCTGATACTCGATCTTCTCCCGCCCGTGCTTGCGGTTGATGAACTTGGGAATCAGCCCCGCATCCAGCGGTCCTGGTCGGTAGAGGGCCAGCACCGAGGAGATATCTTCCAGGCCAGAAGGCTTCAAGTCTCGCACGATCTGGCGCATCCCCGACGACTCTAGCTGGAAAATGCCCGCCAGATCGCCCCGGCCCAGCAGACGGTAGGTTTCCGGGTCGTCCAGAGGCAGACGATCCAGGTCTAGCTTACCCTTGTGGTTGCGCTCGATCAGGTCCACCGTTTTCTGGATCATGGTGAGGTTTTTCAGCCCCAGGAAGTCCATCTTCAGCAGGCCCATGGACTCGATGTCCTCCATCGAGTACTGGGTGACGATGCCGTCATCGTCTTTGTTGCGCTGCAGGGGGACGACCTCATCCAGGGGCTGGGCCGAAATCACCACCCCTGCCGCATGAATTCCCACGCTCTTGTTGGTGCCCTCAATGCGCAGAGCCATGTCAATCCAGCGGCGCACCTTGGGGTCGTTCTCGTACTTTTCTTTGAATTCTGGGGATGGGGTTTCATCGGAGACCATCACCTTCAGCTTGGTGGGCTTGCCCCGTACCACTGGAATCAGCTTGGCCATGCGGTTGGACTCATCGAAGGGAATATCCAGCACCCGCGCCACGTCCTTGAGTACGGCCTTGGAGGTCATGCGGTTGTAGGTGATGATCTGGGCCACCCGATCGCCCCCGTATTTTTCAGTGACGTACTGGATCACCTCGTCCCGCCGCTCAATGCAGAAGTCCGTGTCAATATCCGGCATGGACTTGCGTTCCGGGTTCAGAAACCGCTCAAACAGCAGGCCGTGGTGGACCGGATCGATGTTGGTAATGCCTAGAGCATAGGCCACCAGGGAACCCGCCGCCGACCCTCGCCCCGGCCCCACGGGGATATTCCGGTCCCGCGCAAACTTGATGTAGTCCCACACCACTAGAAAGTAGGTGGAGAACCCCATCTGCTCCATCATTTCCAGCTCGTACTCCAGGCGATCGCGATACCCCTCCTCAACCGCCTCATAGGAATCGACATGGAGCCGCCGCATCAGCCCGTGGCGGGTCACCTCCGCCAGATAGGCGGCGGGCGTATAACCATCGGGAATGGGATAGTCGGGGATGCGGGGCGCACCCAGCAGTCCTTCGTAGTCCTGGACTTTGGCGGCGACTTCTAGCGTGTTGGCGATCGCCTCCCCAATCACGTCCGCCGTTAAATGATCGCGAAAGAGCTGGCCCATCTCCTCAGCGGACTTGAGGTATTCCGTGCCTGTGTAGCGCAGCCGCCGATCTTCCGTAATCAGCTTACCGGTCTGGATACAGAGGAGGGCGTCGTGGGCCTCCACGTCGTAGCAGGAGATGTAGTGGGAGTCGTTGGTGGCCACCAATTTAATATCCAGCTCCCGCGCAATACGGACAATTTCCGGGTTGATGATGCGCTCCTCCGGCAGGCCGTGGTCCTGGATTTCCAGGTAATAGTCCTCGCCGAACAGGTCTTTGTACCACTGGGCCACCCGGCGGGCGATGTCGGGCTTGCGCTGGAGAATGGCCTGGGGCACCTCTCCGGCCAGACAGCCGCTGGTGACGATCAGCCCCTCGTGGTACTGCTGGATGAGTTCCTTGCTGATGCAGGGGCGGGAGAAAATGCCCTTGCCCTGGACGCCTTTGAGGTGGGAAATAGTCGTCAGCTTCACCAGGTTTTTGTAGCCCTGGGTGTTCTTCGCCAGCACCACCTGGTGGTACTTGGGCCGACGCTCCTGCTTGGTGATGTCGCCGTTGATGACATACATCTCGTTGCCGATGATGGGCTTGACGCCCTTGTCCTTACAAATCTTCAGCAGCTCCAGCGCCCCGTACATGACGCCGTGATCGGTGAGGGCGATCGCGGGCATCCCTAACTCGGCGGCGCGGGCCACGAGGTCCGGCAACTGGCTCGCCCCATCCAATAGGCTATAGTCGCTGTGAATATGTAGACCGACAAAGGACATAATGGCTCAACCCATGCGAATCTGGATCTAGAGTAACGGATCTCCAGCCCTATATCTAGGGTTATTGAAGTTTAGTTACCTCTACATCTAGCGGCTGACCGAAAGACGGCGGCTTTTATGGTTTAACTCGGGACACGGCTTAGGTACTAATGTATCAAAATCTTCAGCTTTAGGAAAGAGAAAAGAGAAAAGAGGCGATCGCCCTACCACGCCCCTAAAATCTACACAAAAAACCAGGCTACGGCTGTTGATCCGCAGATGACGCAGATGACGCAGATGAGTGATTACGCCCAATGTGAATCATCTCAAAACCTTGCGTCGCGCAAGCCTCCAGCCTGCAACGGGACGATGCGAGCAAACAGGATGCTTGCGCGACGAGACATCCAGTCCCTGATCCATCATGAGGTAATTCTCAATCTGTGAAATCTGCGAAATCTGCGGACACAATTCCAGAGACAATTTATCGCGCCGAGTTTCCCCCCGTCAGGTCATCCAAGGCGTCCTTAGCCTTCTCCACCAGGCTCTCGTTATCTTCTTTGGGGTCGAACTTACCCTCGGCCTGACGCTTCTCTTCTAGCAGTCCTGCCCCCTCACTAATGTCGTAGGCCCGATCCAGCCGCTCTTCCGGGCTGAGGGGTTCGTTCTTCAGTCGCCCGGTCACCTCGCCCTTGGTCTGACCCTCAACCTTTTGAGTGTTGAGGGGAATTTGGGCCAAACTGGGAGGTACGGCGATCGCCATTACGCTGACCAGACTCAGCAGGGCGGACAGGCAAATCGTTAAGAGCTGCTGGCCTAGACGACGCCAGCATCTTTGTGTGATGTCTTTCATAAGATATATCCCATTCTCTCGGTTATCAAAGCGTGGGGCGATCGCTGTCACGGATGCAGCCATCGCTACCACGGGCTGATACTACCGATGCGGGGGGACGGAGTTGTTCCGCCTGAAGATACATTCCCCGTTCCAGGGAGCGTGTGCGGTGACAAAACTTAACGAAAGGAGGGGGGAAAGAGGCGATCGCTCATCTTGCTTTACAAAAATCAATAAACACCTTAATATACTGACATGAGGTGAACGCCTCATTCCTAAATTCAAACGTTGTTTAGTTTCGAGCACTCATTGTAATGACTACTACTCTACAGCAGCGCGAAAGCGCCAACCTGTGGGAGCAGTTCTGCAACTGGGTCACCAGCACCGACAACCGCCTCTACGTGGGCTGGTTCGGCGTCCTGATGATCCCCACCCTGCTGACTGCAACCATCT
>JBHJGR010000145.1:0-4873 GCA_050331615.1 Elainellaceae cyanobacterium | reverse complement strand
CCCCAGTGCCGCCACCCTCTCCGGCCTGTTCGCCGCCCACTACAGCCAGCGCATTGCCCAGGCCGCTCCAGAAGATCGCAAAACCCTCCAGCAGTCGCTCCACGACCTGCAACTGGCTGGCCCCTTTTGGGCCGACAGCGACCGGCTACAGCCCGATGAATCCCAGGACTTTTACGTGCCCACCCCCTTTGTTTACCTGGTGGAAAAAGGCTCCGACGAAATCTCCCAAACTCTGAGCTGGCAAGCTCATCCCCAAAAAGCCCACCGCACCGGCTGGCGCAACCAGGATCAGCAAGTCCCCATTGGCAAGTTTGAATCCCACACCTGGCTGGCCCTCAGCCAGTGGCACCAGCCCCAGTTTGTCAAAAAAGCCCCCTGGAGTTTCCTCCCCCATTTGCATCCCCGCCTGGAAGCCGACCAGCGCCGCGTCGCCGTTCCTGCCAATGCTGCTAATGGGGAGAGCGATCGCCCCCAGGGCAGTCTATTCCTGGAAAACTCCGTGCAGATGCCCACCGACATCCAGTTGGTATACCTGGCCAACCAGCCCCTGACCTCCGGCTGGTACCGCTTCGGCGGCGAAGGGCACATCGCCGAAGTGCGCTGCCTCGACCTGGCAGAACACATCCAGACCCAACTCGCCCAGCCCGTAGGCACCACCTTTGCTCTGATCACCCCCGCCATCTGGGGGTCAAACCGGCTCTCCACCCGCTACCCCGAGGCGTGGCAAGACCGGTTTGTCTCTAGCCAACCCGGCCAGGAATCCTTCCTCACCGCCAAACCCATCCCCTTCCGCTATCGGTTGGGCGATCGCAAAGACGAGCACGGCAACAACATCCACCAGCCCCACCAGCCCAAACTCCTTTCCAGAGGCCGCTACGCCGTTCCCCCCGGCACCGTCTACCAGCTCAAAACTGCCCAGGACTGCTGGTACAACTGGGAAACCGAGTGGTTCCCCAAGGAAGGACCCTCCCTCAAACGCTGGGGCTGCGGCCTCGCCCTCGCCCTTCCCCCAATAAACCTCTCCCAAACCCTCGCCAGCTAACCCCCTTGTCCTCACTCCTCTTTCTTCTTTCCTCTTTTTTCTCCCATGTACAACAAAGCCTACGGCATCATCGAAACCCTCGCACCCCTCCATGTGGGTGCCAGTGCCGGAGAAGAAACCGGCAACCTCAACCTCATCTTCCGCGACCAGTTCACCCAAACCGGCATTATCCCCGGCAGCTCCATCCGGGGCCGCTTTCGGGCCGATATGCGGCTAAAGCGGCAAGTTTATCTGGAAAAGGAACTGCGATCGCAGCAGGTTGAGCTTCCTGACCCCAATCAAAGACAAATCAAGGAACAATCTGCAGATGGCAAACCAGTGCTCCTTTCCAGACTGGAATGGCTAGAGCGAGCAGCAGCAGAGAAAAAAGTTTCTGTCCCTCAAACCGTTAACGAAAACTACTGGTACGGCAGCTCTGCCGACGAGGGAGAAACCACCGAAGCCCTGGTCAAGTTTGAGTACGCCTCCCTTGTCTGGCTACCTGTCTTTTGCCCTGGCCAGCCCGTCGTCTGGATTAGCTGCCCTCGCCTGCTCAAACGATATAAGAAAATTGCGCAACTCGATGCAAAAGTTCCCGAACCCTACACTGCCGCCAAAAGTCTCATCGGGCGCAAGAGCGACACCACCAACAAAATTGTCCTGTTCTTCAATCTGGGCTTTCTTGAAATTGAGCATGAAGCTGAGGCAAAGGATCTGGAACCCTGGATTCCTCCCAACACCGACCTTACTCCCGGCGACTTAGTTATTGTTGGCGACAACGACATCAGCATGTTGCACGACATGGCCCTCTACCGCCAAAGCCGTGTCCGTCTCTCAGACTCTGAAAAGAAAGTCGCAGGCGGCGCATTCTTTAACGTTGAAGCCCTCCCGGAAGGTAGCATTCTGGCCTTTCCTGTGGCGATGAAAACCGAAGATTGGCAACCCTTCAAAGGCAAAGATACCCAGGAACTCTACTTTGGTGGATTGGAATCCATCGGTTTTGGCCACTGTTTCGTTACCCTTCTAAAGGAGGTCACCGCATAATGGGCTGGAAATCTTACGGACTCGATCAAGTTGCTCAAAAACTCGTCCTGGACGCCAAAGCGCGTGACGTTGACTCACTTAACCAGAGCTACAAGATGCGCATGGCAACCGCCTATGGTCTGGAGCGTTTCTGGGGAGAACACCTGCGCTTCCAGCGCAAAGAAAGTGACGAGTACAAAGGCCAGTATTGGAAAGATACTTGGGATGAACTCGTCAACGTAATGACCGACGCGGGATTTACCATTCCCAACGATCCGGTTAACGCCGACAATGTCCAATCCGTCCGCAGAATGTCTCAGAAGCTCTGGGATTTAGATATTGAAACGCAACGAGTCGCCCTGGCTGTCTTGACCCAGCTCTGCGACTGTATCGTTTGGTGGACTCAGCGCCACAAGGAGTAAGCCCATTATGACAAATCCCTCAAACGCGTTTACCAAAGTTCCCATGTTATTTCGCGCCCAGGTAGACGGACGATGTCAGCTTCAGCGCCTGCAGCGAGACGAAGAACCTCACGTTATCCGCTGGACAGATGAATGGATAGAGCGCACCTACCCCAACGCCCCCAAATTTACCGAGGGAGTGCAGTCCAGAACCTACACCATCAACTGGCGCTTCCTCTCCAATGGCGGCCAAGACGACAGCATCATTCGCCCCGCCATTGGAGCCAAAGGGTGGCCCTTCATTCCCGGCAGCAGCATGAAAGGGTTGTTTCGGAGAGCCTGTAGTCCTGAAGAGCGCGATCGCTACTGTGGTCAAGAACTATCCGGCGGCGACTTCCTCCCCGGCATCCTCCGCTTCCACGGCGGCTACCCCACCAGCACCAACTGGACCGAGGATCTGATCGACATCGTCCATCCCCAGCAAGACTGGCAGGTCAAGAGCGATCGCAAATCCGGCGGAGCTTTTGCTCAGATCTCCCTCCACGAACCCGAACTCCAATTTGGCATCTCCAGCACCACCTCCCTGGACGAAGCCGAATGGCAGCACATCTGGGAGATTTGGGAACGCGCCCTCTCCCAGGGCATTGGCTGCCGCGTCAGCGCCGGATACGGCCAACCCGTAGACCATAAAGCCG
Source organism: Elainellaceae cyanobacterium (assembly GCA_050331615.1). Taxonomy (GTDB): domain Bacteria; phylum Cyanobacteriota; class Cyanobacteriia; order CAKZMO01; family CAKZMO01; genus JAYKGU01. The sequence continues at coordinate 1,733 of JBHJGR010000145.1, read as the reverse complement.
ATGTGCTGTACACCTGCCAGCTTAAAGGCCAGGGACAGGCTCCCAAACTATTTGATGGCACTGGAGAGTTTCGCCCCAACATCTTTCGGGCAGGCATTCGCGGTCACGCCCTGCGCATCTTTGGTGGCTTAACCAACGACAAAACCGCCGAGCAGGTCGTCGAAGGCTTATTTGGTGGTGTCAAAGGCAAAGGCACCGTCGGCTTACTCAGCATCGCCTTTCGCCCATCTGAGCTGGACATAGAATCCTTTGGTCAAGGCTCCTACGCACAGCCCACCTATCGCGTCGAAGGAGAACTGAGCTGGTCTCTGGCTCACCCCCTGGAGAATGCCGAGCAGCGGGAAAAGCTAGTGGCCCTCATCGAAGCCCTGACCCGCTTTGCCATGGTGCTGGGTGGCTTTGGCAAGTCCTGGCGGCGGGCCGACCACCGCATCTTCCTGCCAGAATACTACGAGCAGGGCTACAAGCCACTGATCGGCTGTCACTGGCAGTGGTCTGGAAGGCGATCGCTCCTTCGCGACGTACGCATCCGCAAGCTCGACCAGGTCACCGAATTCATCGATGGCGTTCGCCAGGTCGCTCGCGAGTGGCTGCAAGTTCAAGGCATCACCCCAAGTTTCAACCAGTATGCCAACTGGCGCGAAGCCTGGCACCCCGACAACGTCCAGGTCTGGGGCAGACCGCACTTAGACAAAGATCGACACCCCCTCACCGCCGATATGTGCGAGGCCATCCACTGGCTCCACGGCCCCTACCGCCCCGCCTTCCGCGAAGCCAGAATTCCTGAAGGAAGTATCTATCAAACTTCGGTAACAGGTAAGGTTAACGGTAAGGTTAACGAAATTGGCCGTATCTGGCACCGCATGTACCCCTTTGTCAACCTCAAGAAAGATCCCGAAACGGGTAAAAAACAACCCCGCGAGACTCCCGCCCACTTTGAACTCCTGACCATCTTTCCCAATCAGTCGCCTGAGTGCGACGCGTTTCTCCAATTCCTGGAATCTGAGCAGAAGATGTTTCAGAAGCTTTGGCCCACTCAGTAGTTGTCAGGTGTTTTTGACCTGCCGTAGAGCCAAATCAGTGCCCTAGCAAGGTATGTGCTGGGAAACGCACTTGTTGAGCAAATTCATCGCCAACGGCTCAGGTAAATCTCAGGGGCGATCGCCTCTATCAGCGAAATGTGGTCAGAATGTGGGCGATCGCCCTCCCCATCCCCGTCTGTAAAAGCCCTACACCTTCTCTGCTGAAATTCACTGATCCTCCAACCGCTGGAGCCGAATGAGGGCCGAGTTGATGTTCCGGTTGACGTAGTCGATTCGGGACTGGAGCGCCCGGCTCCAAAAGCCCAATCCCCAGTATTGGCCGAGGACCAGCACCACCAGCAACCCGAAGGCGGTGCGACTGACCCAGAGTTCAGAGTTGAACTTCTCTGTCAGAGCGGTGATTTTGATCTCCATTGACCGCAGCCTCTGGGTCAGGGATTCCGGGCTGGATTAGAGCAGCATTGGAATGGGGCCAAACTGGTGGATGTGGCCACCCTGCTGGCTTGGGCAAGGAGTATGACCTGGAAAGGTCTCCATCCAATTGTCCAGTTGAACCAGACGCTCTATCAAAAAGGCATCTCCCTGTCCAAAGCAGCGATGCAAGCTGTCGAGAAAAGGCTCGAACGCAATCCGTTGTTACCCAAATGGGATATTCTCATCCGCCCAGCTTGACTGGTAAATTCTTTCCCG
>JBHJGR010000144.1:0-4090 GCA_050331615.1 Elainellaceae cyanobacterium | reverse complement strand
CGGTTCCAGAGCTGCAAAGTAGTTCTGGAATCTTTCAACGCTGTAGATAATAATTTGAGCGTCCAAGTAGACGAGACTCCATTGAGGAAAACTTAGCCTTCCCATGAATCTCTCTCAGCCCGGAGGTACTGATCAACTTCTTCGGGGGTCTTGAAGAGGTTTAGATGTTCACGGGGTTGGTTGATAATGTCTATTGCAGAGAGCGATGAGGTGGCGGATTTGTCGGGCTGAACGATGAAAACTTCCACTTCATCACCTGCTGACTCGAGTGGTAGCTGCAGCTCAATCTTGCCGTCTGGCAAAACTCTAGTTGTGATTCGCAGGGCAGATTGCATAACGTCTTCCTTCTCCGAGATAGCTAGCAGTCCTTTGATGATTCTATCGGTTCCATGAACTCGTGAGGACACAGTATCTCGCGCAGGTGGCTTGGGATCTCCTGGTAGTGCTCCAGCAGGAAGTTGGCGATAATGCTCCGCATCGCTAGCGCGATCGCCAAATGCCGCAAATCCTCCCGCGAAGGGCGACGATAGTGGCGGCCTTTAGAAAACCAGCGGCGGACGGTGGAGGTGGAGCGGGAACAGATGGTGGCTATTGCCTCCTGGTTCACCTGCCACTTGGCGTAGAATTCCTGGGGCGTCATGCCCAACTGGCAGTGGCTATAGAGGTCAAGGATGGTGTGTTCTTCGGGGGTTAAAGGTCGAGGCATCGGCAAAACCTCCTCAGGGTAAAAGTTCCAGGTCGTCTTCCCAGGCGGTGTCGGTGAGCGTCCCTCGGTGTGGGGCGTCGAGCCATACCAGGTATTGCCAGGTCCACTGGCGTCGGTGGTGGGCGTAGGCAAAGGCGTGGCCGATGATGGTGCCGCACTCGATTTCCTCGTTGGTGATGGGGAGCCAGTGGATGCGATGGCCATCACGGAACTTTGGGGGTGCAATCTGTTGAGGAAAATCGGCAGGCAGTCTCAAAGATCGATGCCGGGAATTTGGCTTCAGTGTAGGGAAATGAAACACGGTTGTCGTTCTCCAGCAAGGGACTAGGGAAGGCTTTTTGAAACAGTCAATGATCTATCCCTGAAGGCGATCTTCGAGTGTTTCGTGGGTTTTCTCCTACGCGCCGTTTACCCGTTTTTTGTGGCGGGCGATCGCGTTATACGCCTCGTGGGAGAGCACCATCAGGGGGATGATGCGGCCATCCTGCCAGCGGCAGAGCAGGCGGTAACGGTAGGTGACAGGAATGCGCAGCAGGGTGCGGTCGAACTGGAAGCGCTTGCCGTGCAGGGCGGCTGGCGGGGTGCCCCGTTCCAGTGCCGATAGGATTTAGCGGGTCTTGAGGACGATGGGCTTGGGCTGGAGCGTCAGGGGAATTGGGTCATGGAGGAAGCGCCTTTGCCAGCGGCGTTTGGCGGCCTGCTGACGGGCGGCAGTACGGGCGCGGGTGGCGGTGCGGGAAGGTGGAGCCGTTGAGGGCTGGGGATTTGCCGGAGAACGGCGTTGGGGAACCGCGCAACGATGGCACCACCGACCGAACCCAGAATGACCGCAGGCAAAGCGTTTGCGGCGTCTGTGGCGACGTCGAACCATAGTCAAATCCTCTTCTAAATGGGGTCAACCCAGGCGGCAGCGTTGGCGATCAGCCGATCCAGATCGCTCAGCACCTCCCAGTACTGGTGGTGCACTTCCTGGCCGATTTCGGCATCCAGGTAGTGGCAGAGGACAGCCAGCTCCAGCCAAACCTGGGTGGCGGCGGCTTCGGCTTCCGCATGGTTCAGGCGGGCAACGAACGCGGAGGGATAGCGGCGGCGCAGCCATGCCTGGGCGATGTAAACGCAGACCAACCGGGTGGCCTGCACCAGCGGCCTCGCCAGTCGTTCCTGCTCTTCGGCGGGGAAGCGGTGGCTCAACTCGAAAACCTGAAGGGCGCTGTCGAGGGCGGCCTGATAAACCCGCAGCTCTCGATAGCTCACGAGAAATTTGGTGTTTTTCATAGGATAAGAACAAATGACAGGTGTCGAACAATCAGGCGATGAAAACGGGGTCATCGACCTGGTAGTTGGGCTGCGTCCCCAAAATGACCACCAGCTTGCGGTGGCGGGGAGACATGGGATAGAAGCGGATTTGGTCTTCGTCGGAATTGAGATAGCGCTTGGTTTGCAGGCGACGTTGCAGGAAATCGTACTGGTCGGGGGTGAGGTTGCATTCAAAGACGGATTTCTGAATCCGCAGGCCGTAGCCTTCCAACAGTCGGGCAGTGCGATCGCGCCGCCGATCATTCACGATGTCGTAGCAGATCAGATAGAACATGGAATTGAAGGATGAAGGATGAAGGCAGAAGGATGAAAGGGAGTCAGGAGTCAGGAGGAAGAAGGAAGAAGGAGGAAGGAAGAAGGAGGAAAGAGGAAAGGGAAGAACTTGGCAAAGGATGAAACCCCCCATTTCTGCCTTCTGCCTTCTGCCTTCTGCCTTTTCTTGCCTTCTGCCTTCTGCCTTCTGCCTTTTCTCGCCTTCTGCCTTTCCCTACTGGTTTTTGTCCATGAGCAAGAAGGGCCGATAGTCTACCTGGTCGCCCAGTAGGGTGGCGATGTATTCCTGGGCCTGTAGCTCGATGCAGTGGCGGTGGGTGGTTGTGCCGATGTAGAGATGGTGGATGGGGGCGGCCAGATGCCGATCCCATTGCTGGATGAAGGTGTCGAGGGCGGCGGGGCGCAGGAAGACGCCCTGGCCCATCCAGGTGAAGTCGTCGGGGAGGATCTGGTGGGTGGTGAGTAGGTGCAGGGCCAGGGCATCGACGAGGGGAATCTGTAGCTCGGTGAGGAAATCGCAGACCAGTGGCGGGCGGGTCAGGGCGTCGAAGTGCAGGTTGGCGATTTCCACGTCCAGACCTTCGGTTTGCAGCACCAGCTGGATGCGCTGGCTGAGGAGGGCAACCCCCAAGTCGGTGAGCCGCCGCAGCGGGTGCAGCCCCCGGTTGTGTTCGCGGAAGGTATCCGGCAACAGGCGATGCAGGGCAGCCCGATAGAAGGATGTACCCGTTTCTTCGTAGGTTTTCAGGACGGGCACCGATGGGGCCAGGGGCAGGTCATCCATCAGCCGCTGCAAGAGCACCAGCACCTGCTGGACGGGAGCCGGGGCGGGGACGGTCTCCTGCTGCTGGAGCACCCTGCGGGCATTGTGCAGTCTGGCTCGCACCAGGCTTTCGGCCATGCTGCGAATGAAGGAGATGTCCTGCGATCGCTCCAACTGTGCCCGGAGGTAGGTGGCGGGTTCCCCTGGCGGCTTCAGGTATTCGATGCACTGGCCGTTGGGTTCAAAGTAAAGGACGGGGATGTTCAGGGAGAGGGCCAGGTTGATGGCCTTCTGTGCCCAGGGCTGCATCCCCAAAATGACCACCTGGTTCACCCGGTTCAGGGGCACGGCAAAGCAGAACCGCTGCTGCTGAAAAATCTGGAGCTGGCGCGACTGCACCTTCAGCTCGGTTTGGGGTTGAGCGACATAAATAGTTGTCATCTGGTTTTCCTCGCATGGGATGGGATTTCTCCCAGGCGGCGGGGCGATCGCCCGCTGCTTGCTGGGATGTTTCTATGCTCCCAAGGCGGGATCTGTGTACGGGACTGAGCGGGCGTCGCTGGTGTATGAGTTGGGATATGAGAAGGATGAAGGCAGAAGGCAGAAGGATGAAAAGGGGTGGGGAATTAGAATTTGGCTCGCTAGAATGGGGGCAGAACGTTACGAAACCGTTACGATACATGGGGAATCGCGTTTGCCCATGATATGGTGACAGGTATAGGCCGAACCTTGAAAACCGCATTATTCCGTCAAAGTATGCACACCGCTTGCCAGATAAGCGTTTCAGCCGTTTTTTTTGAGTGCTTATTGCAAACGAAGCGGGCTTATTGACAAGCAAAAATGGGCCTGGCAAAAACGGCTCCTGGAGGGGCCGCCCAGTAAGGCTTCCAGAAGCCGAGGGTTCGCCAATCCATTACCCCGAAAGGGGACTGAAACGCCTTGGCAGCGTTCTATGAATTTGATGCACTCGTTCGCCAATCCATTACCCCGAAAGGGGACTGAAACTTGACTTTGGATCCTTTTGGCAGGAA
>JBHJGR010000143.1:0-2978 GCA_050331615.1 Elainellaceae cyanobacterium | reverse complement strand
TTCGATGAAGTCGTTGAACTGGCGGTTGAGTTGTTCTTCCAGTCGGACGAGTTCGGCGATGCGCTGCTGCTGGGTGGGGGTGCGATCGCCTTCTGGAATTTCTCGGAGTTCGGCCAGTTCTTGGCCTAGTTCTACTGCTTGCTGCTGCTGGGCGTTGAAGCGCTCCAGGATTGCCTGTTCCGGTTGCCAGAATTCAATGCCGTTGGCGTTTATCGCGTTTCCTCGAACGTCATCCAAGTAATTGTCTAGTTCCTGAACTTTCAGCAGGTCAACTACTTGCTGCGCTTCAAGGACTCGGTTTTGCCGTAGTAGTAGATCTGCCAGGGCATAGTAGGTATCAGAAACTTTATCCGTGAAGGACTGCTGTACGTCTTGGGGAAGTCCCCCAATCTCTGCGCGAATGGACTCCGTGATATTGACCGACGCTTTGTAAAATACAATCGCCAATTCCAGTTGTCCTTGCTCTGCCAAGAGTTGTCCCATTGCGCTTAACAACCAACTGGAGCGATCGCCCCTTGCTTGTGCGATCGCCAACGCCTGTTGATAGTAGAAAAGCGCTAGATGAGGCTGACCGGAAACCGCGTAAACTCGACCTAAATTACCTAAGGCACCACTTTCACCAGCGCGTCCCTCAGTCATCCGCACCATTACCAACTGTCGTTCGTGGAAGTCAATAGCACGGTCGTGTTGTCCTAAATTTTGGTAAGCAATCCCCAAACCTCCAAGGACAACTGCTTCACCTGTACAGCTATTAACTTCGCGGAGTAGGGAAAGGGATTGCTCGTAGAAGTGGATAGCCTGCTCGTACTTTTCTAAGTTCTGGTGTGCATGGCCCAGATTCACCAAGATACATCCTTCAGCGTAGCGATCGCCCAACTCACGAGCGAGAACCAGAGCTTGTTCGTAGGCATTAATGGCACGGCTGTATTGCCCAAGAGCTACGTACACGCCGCTCAAATCTCCTAAAGCACTCTTTTCAATGGCTCGATCGCCTAATTCACGAGCAAGATTCAAAGATTGTTCATAAGCATCAATAGCACGGCTGTATTGCGTCAGGTTTTGATAGGCAATGCCCAGCGTGTTAAAAATCATTGCTTCCTGGCGACGGTTGCCCAATTCACGGGCAAGACCCAGAGCCTGGAGATGGAATTCAATTGCCCGCTCCGATTGCCCTAAATCAGCATAGGCAGTCCCCAATTTGTTCAATGTAGTAGCTTCCAAGCGGCGATCGCCCAAATTTTGAAAGACTCCAAGAGCCAGAGTATAGAAGTCGATAGCCCGTTGATACTGTCCTAAATTTGCATAAGCATTGCCCATGTTTCCTAAACTGTAGCCCTCTCCCCGGTGGCTTTCTTGAGGGAAGGCTACACGCACCACAGGTTCTCGATAAAGGGCTAAGGCTCTTTGCCAGAGCAACAGGGATTGCTCGAACTGTTGAGCTTGAAACTGTTGAGTACCTTGTTGAAAAAGGCGATCGGCTTCTGTGAGGCGGGCTTCAGCATCCGTTTCTACTGCTGGAGTAGCCGTATCTTGAGCCATCGCTGGGACATGAAAGCCAGCCATTGGCTCCGAACCTATGATGGCAGCAGAAATCATGAGCAGGGGAACAAAGGCTGTCAGTAAGCGAAGTGTCAGCATTTTACAGATCCTCCAGCGATCGCTAATTCTCCGAAAAAACTGCTATCCAGTGTTCTTTGGCGGATGCCAACCAACAGAAACCCAGCGTTTTCTTGCTGAAACAATTGCTGCATGGTTCATTCTCAATGCCAGGACTGTAACCCGCCCTACGGCAGTTCTCGCTTCAATTGTGGTTCCATCATCACTCCAGACAAAATGGTCATGCCACCGTTGAAGTCGAGGGTTGAACAAAGGTATACGCTGTTGAGTAATCAAGTCTTGAGCTGTGACACAATCTCCCTTAAATTCATTGCATGAACGGCAGGCGAGGCATACATTGTCAAAGCAAGTTTCTCCTCCCTTTGAGCGAGGACGGATATGATCAAAGCTCATACGGATGCCACTGAGTATTTCGCTAGTTTGGCAATAGCAACAACAATTGCCATCGGTTGCCCGTATTTGATTACGAAGGTCAACGGGGATATAAGTTGCCATTGTTCATTGAGCATTGAACATGAGCGAATGGCCCCGCCACCTCAATAAGGCGACAGCTTGAGCTTTGCACAGCATGAACCGCTCGGCTTCTTTCCTGAGAGCGCCTAATTCCTCCTTTTCTGCTGATGCTAGGATTTCGTTTTGGTTGCGATCGAGGAGGTCATCATACCGTTCTAATTCGGCCTCACTCTTTTGACTGCGGGCAATTTGCCACAGGGTGCCATCATCCAGTCGATCCAGGGCAGCTAAATCAGCCTGAAATTCTTCAGGGACATCTTCCCAAATCGGAGGACTACCCACCTGCAAAACCCGGAGGATAATTTCGTTGAGGGGACGCTGGGTCGCTTGAGCGGTGTTGATTAGACGCTGGTAGAGATGGTCTGGAATTTCAAGGGTAACGATCGCAGTCATCGGTACTCCAGAGTAGAGGCATTTGAACCATCCACATTATAGACTTCGAGCGATCGCCAATCTCCCGAAAAGATGAACGAGGCCCAGAAGAAGGGGTGCTCGTAGTCGGGGGTTTGCAGCATCTCCAGTTGGGTGGCGCGGAGGGCATCGCTGCGGCCCTCGCCGTTGAGAAGGCGCTGGTAGTAGCGGGTCATCAGGTCGGCGGTGCCATCGTCGCTGACTTTCCAGAGGCTCATCAGTAAGCTGTCGGCTCCGGCGATGACGAAGGCGCGGCGCAGGCCATAGACCCCGTCGCCGTTGGCCACGGAGCCGACGCCCGTTTCGCAGGCGGAGAGGACGACCAGTTCGGTGCCATAGAGGTTGAGGCCGGAGGCTTCCAGGGCAGTGAGGACGCCGTCTTCGTCGCCGCTTTGCCGGGGGTTGAAACCTGCCAGGGCGAGGCCGGAGCGCAGCAG
>JBHJGR010000142.1:0-8210 GCA_050331615.1 Elainellaceae cyanobacterium | reverse complement strand
AAAAAGGCAGGGGGAGCGCGATCGCCCCTACCTGCCCCTGATTCGCTCTGAAATATACATTAGGTGGGCGGTGCCCACCCTACGCTTCTACACTTCATCGAGGGCGGCGATACCGGGTAGCTCCTTGCCCTCCAGCAGCTCCAGACTGGCCCCGCCGCCCGTGGAGATGTGGCTCATCTGGTCAGCCACGCCTACCTTCTCGACCGCTGCCACCGAGTCGCCGCCGCCGATGATGGTGGTGGTGCCCGTCGCGGTGAGGCTGGCCAGGGTGTGGGCGATCGCCTCTGTCCCCCTCGCAAATTTTTCGAACTCGAATACACCCATAGGACCGTTCCAGATGACGCTCTTACAGTCTTGCAGCGCTTCCTGGAAGACCTTGATGGAGTCGGGGCCGATGTCCAGACCCATCCAGCCGTCGGGAATGTTCTCGACGCTCACCGTCTGATCGTTGGCGTCGGCAGCGAAGTTGTCCGCCACCACCACATCCGTGGGCAGCATCAGGGCGACGCCCTTCTCCTTGGCCTTGGCTTCCAGCGCCTTGGCCAGGTCAATCTTGTCGTCCTCCACCAGGGATTTACCGACGCTGAGGCCACGGGCTTTGTAGAAGGTGAAGATCATGCCGCCGCCCAGCAGCAGCTTGTCCACCTTGTCCAGCAGAGTTTCGATCACGCCGATTTTGCTGGATACTTTGGAGCCGCCGATGATGGCTGCTAGAGGACGCTGGGGGTTGTCGATCGCATTTTGGAGAAACTCCAGCTCTTTCTCAATCAGGTAGCCCGCCACCGAGGGGCTGAGGTGGTGGGTAACGCCCTCTGTGGAGGCGTGGGCGCGGTGGGCGGTGCCGAAGGCGTCATTGACGTAGAGGTCGGCGTTGGCGGCCAGCTGCTTGGCAAATTCGGCATCGTTCTCTTCTTCCTCGGCGTGGAAGCGGACGTTCTCCAGCAGCACCACGTCTCCCGGCTGCATCGCCGCTACCGTCTTGGCCACTTCATCACCGATGCAGTCGTCACACTTCTGGACGGGCTTGTTCAAAAGTTCAGACAGCCGCTCGGCTACGGGCGTCAGCCGCATGCTGTCTTTAACCTGGCCCTTGGGGCGACCCATGTGGCTGCTGAGGATGACCTTGGCTCCCTTTTCCATCAGGTCTTGAATCGTAGGCAGGGAGGCGCGGATGCGGGTGTCGTCGGCGATCGCCCCCTGCTCATCCAGCGGCACGTTGAAGTCGGCCCGAACTAAAACCCGCTTACCGGATACATCGGCGGCTGACAAATTTGCTAGAGTTTTCTTTGGCACTGCGTAACCCCCTATGAGTGTAATTACCTATTGATATTTTCTAACAAAACGTATCGATTGATAACCAACCTCTCAGTCAATAGCAATTAGCGATTCGTCACCGGCTGTGCGCTAATGATAAAGAATACTGTTATGTCGGCAACAGATTGCTGTGGTGTCGGCAACGCGACTCTCGCTGATCCCGACCATCCCATCTAGCCACCCACATCTTACCGGAGTCTGGTTCCCCTTCAGAGGTGTCCTATGTTTAAGAAAGTGCTGTTTCCCATCGACCAAACCCGCGAGTCGCGCCACGCCGCCGAACTGGTGGTCAACATTGTGAAGACTTACAATAGCCAGCTCACCGTGCTGTCAGTAGTAGAAATGCCCCAGGACGAGCAGAAATCCTCGACAGACCCGGAGATGTCTTCGCCTGAGGCGATCGCCAAGCTCCTGCAAACGGCCAAAACCCTTTTTAACGACCAGGGCATCCAGGTAGAGACCCTGGAAAAGGAGGGCAAGCCCGCCTTCGTCATCTGCGACGTGGCCGACGAGCTGGAGATGGACCTGATCGTCATGGGCAGTCGCGGCACCGGCCTGATGGAAGAGGACATTACCGACAGCGTCAGCAACCGGGTGATTAACCTGTCCCCCTGCCCCGTACTGATTGTGCCGTAATGACCTCTCCTCCGATCCAGTGGTATCCCGGCCACATTGCTAAGGCCGAAAAGCAGCTCCAGGACCAGCTCAAGCTCGTGGACGTGGTGCTGGAGGTGCGCGATGCCCGCATTCCCCTGGCGACTCACCATCCCGCCGTGCCCCGCTGGATTGGCGAGAAGGAGCGGGTGCTGGTGCTCAACCGGGTAGACGCCATTCCCTCAGAGCTGCAGTCTGACTGGATGGAGTGGTTTAGGGACCAGGGCGATCGCCCTTACTTTACCAATGCCAAGCAGGGCAAGGGAGTGGGTCAGGTGGCCCAGGCAGCCCGTATGGCCGGGGAGCAGATGAATCGGCGACGGCGCGATCGCGGCATGCGGCCCAGGGCAGTGCGAGCCGTGGTCGTCGGCTTTCCCAACGTGGGCAAGTCGGCCCTGATCAATCGCCTGCTGAAGCGCCGCGTGGTGGAAAGTGCCCGCCGTCCTGGAGTAACCCGCCAGCTCCGCTGGGTGCGCATCTCCGACGAGCTGGAGCTGCTGGACGCCCCCGGTGTGCTGCCGTCCCAGCTCACCGATCAGGAGGCGGCCCTGAAGCTGGCCATTTGTGACGACATCGGCGAAGCGGCTTACGACAACCAGCGGGTGGCCGCCGCCTTTGTGGAGCTGCTCAAGGCTCTCCTAGCCAGCGCGCCCAACCTGATGCCCGACCATCCCCTCCAGTCCCGCTACAGCCTCAGCCCCGACACGCTGACCGGGGAAAGCTATCTCTTCGAGCTGGCAGAACGCAACTACCAGGGAGACGTGGAGCGCACAGCCCGACAGATTCTAACCGATTTCCGCAAAGGTTTGTTAGGGTCAGTACCTCTAGAATTACCTCCCGCCTGAGGTTTGAATAGGCGATTTCTGGGGAAAATTCTATAGCCCTACGGGCTAAGGTTTGAGTGTGGAACCCCCGCGTCGCGGGGGTTCCACACCTCTTGAATGTCCTAACGTGAAAGCGTAACGCCCTACCCTCGGTTGCACGGTTGGTAAGGGCAAATGGCCATTTGCCCCTCCGTCATCGGGTATCATCATTTCCAAAAATCGCCTTCAAGCTTGCCCCAAAATCCAAAATCCAAAATCCAAAATCAAACTGTGCCACCCCTCACCGTCAGCTCCTACCAGTTTCACTACCAGCAGTGGGGCGATCGCTCCCAACCCACCCTCCTCTTCCTGCACGGTTTCATGGGTCGGGGCGATGACTTCGCTACCATCATTGCTTCCCTGGGCGATCGGTTCAACTGCCTCACCCTCGATCTCCCCGGCCACGGACAAACCCAGGTTATAGGAGATGAGTCCCACTATGGCATGCCCCAAACGGCGGCAGGCATTATTAGGCTGCTGGACGGGCTAGACATCCAGCAGTGTGGGCTTTTCGGTTACTCCATGGGGGGACGGCTGGCCCTCTACCTCGCCCTCCATTTTCCCAATCGGTTTACCTGGGTCGTGCTGGAGTCGGCCTCACCAGGGCTGGAGACGGCGGGGGAGCGGCAGGAGCGATCGCACCGGGACGTCCAGCTAGCCCAGGAGCTGGAAACGGGTGACTTTCGGGCATTCCTCAGCCGCTGGTATGATCAGCCCCTGTTTGCCTCTCTCAAGGCCCATCCGGCCTTTGCCACCATGTATCAGCGCCGTCTTACTAACCGTCCTAAGGAACTGGCCCGATCTCTCCGCCATGCTGGCACCGGACGGCAACCCTCCCTGTGGTCGCGACTGGCTGATTGTCGAATCCCCCTGCATTTGCTGGTGGGCGATCGCGACGAAAAATTCTGCGCCATCAATCGACGCATGGCCCAATGCTGTCCTGCTGCTCAGCTTCACCTTCTGCCAGAACTGGGCCACAATTTGCACCTGGAAGATCCCCAGCGTGTTGCCGCTCTGATGAGCCACCGGGGTTCAGGGGTTGAGCTGCTGCTGGATGGTGCGGAGCTGTTTGAGCCATAACAGCAGGTCGCGATCGCCCAATGCCTGTCGCCGCCAGTAGGGCTGCATGGCCTGCTCCAGTTCCCGTGCCGGGCGTCCCGTGTGCTCCATCCAGGCATTCAGCAAAATAGGGGCATCCACCAGATCGACCCCCAGCCCTAATCGCCGCTGCATCTGTCGCTGTTCTTCCCGGCCTACCATCTCCACCACAAACTGGCTGCTGCCCGCTTTCTGCAGCACTGCCGCCAGCGCTTCGACATACGCCCGGCTGTTGTTCACTTCCGGTTTTTCTAAGGAACGGACGGCTCCGGTTCGCTGGTTCTTGGCCCAGATAAATACCAGCAGCACCAGCAGCAGCTGTACCAGCAGAGGCATCAACGGCGTGCGGGCCAGGTATTCGACCCAGGACCCGGCAACTTCAGCGGCGATCGCCTCCTCATCGCGGTAGCCGTGGATATACTCGTCAATCAGCAGGGCCTGGTCATTCTGGGCCACAAGCTGCGCCAGGAACTCGAAGTTGCCCGCCTCGTCCTGGTAGGCGTTTGCCCCCAAATAGGGGGTTACTGCTCGAATGACCTCCCCCTGCCCCACCGCCTGCCGCCAAACGATTGCCCCCTGCCCATCCCGCAGCAGGGGCTCACCGTCTCCCAAATCCGTCCGTCGCCGCCGGGTGTCGATTCGCACCGGGCCGGCATCGCTTCGTAGGCGGCTGGTGAAGTCGGCTGCCGTAACGGGCGATCGCGCTCCCAGCTTAACCAGCCGATTCCCAGCCGCGACCCAGTCCACTTCCTCCTGGGTGAGTCTGCTGCCGATAAAACCGCTCTGTACGCGCACCAGGGTTATGTCGCCAGGCTCTAGCCGGTCAAGGGGCTTTTGCCAGCGTTGGAGGGGGGTGCCTCGCTCGGCCATGTAGGCATACCAGGCTCCATAGCCATCGGGCGATCGCAAATAAGTGGAGCCGCTGATCCGGGGATTGCTGTTGGGGGCGGCGAAGAGGGTCAGGATGATTAGGGTCACCAGCAAGATGCCCGCTAGCCAGACCCATCGGGGCAAGCCCCTGACGCCACTGCTAATCTGCATCATGGGGTCAAAATCTCTCGGTAGGCATGACGGCAACAATCGAATAGCTCGGCGGTGGCGGGGCGATCGCTAAAGCAAAGCTGCTGATGGACCTCGATGAGCACTCGATAGGGCTGGGGTGTCGGAAACTGCTGCACCAGCCGCAGGTATTCGCCATCGGTGCGGCTCGCGTCAATGGCAATCAGTTGGCGATCGCTCAACTGCTGAATCATTGCTAAATACAGCATACGGCAGGCATCCCGATAATTGCCCTGCTGCTGGAGCTGGTTGGCCCGCTGCCAGAGCTCTGTTGCGGTGAGAGGAGGGACTGATGTCGCTGGAACAGTCCTTCCTGACCGGTTGAGCTGCAGTTCTAGAAAGTAGGGGCGAGTCAGGAGATAGATTTGCCAGACCACCCAGGTCAGCAGTCCGGCTGCAATTAGGCCAACCATCAGCCGGATGGGCCAGGTAGCTACCGCTAGGTCGGGGAACTGATCGGGGGTTTGGATGCGGCCAAGCTGGAACTCAATCCATTCGCTGAATCGCCGGTTCAACTGCTGGATCTGCCAGTCTAGGCTGCTGCTTTGGAATGATTCCGTGGTCATAATGCTTCCTCATCAGGGATGGATCGGGCGGAAAAAGGGCAGGGCCGGGTGAATGTGGCGCTAGCAACCAATATAAAATTCAGCATTAAAATCAGCGTCAACCCAGGTATCTGCGCCGTCAACCCTGTACTCTATAGATAAGCCGAGGGGTAGAGCAAGATTTCAATAGAAACTACCGGGCCTGGCTCTACCCCAGAAATCTATTCTCCTTTTGGATTGCATCTCACCCCACAGGTCGCTATGAGTCTCTGCATTAACCCCCGGTGCCTCCAGCCCGACCACCCCGGTAATGACGGGAGTCGGTTTTGTCAGAGTTGCGGAACAGGTCTCGTCTTGCAGGGACGCTACCGGGTGATGCGTCTCATCAGCGATAAGAGCGGTTTCGGTCGGGTCTACGAAGCCTTCGAGCGCAGCACCCCCAAAATCCTCAAGGTTCTCAAAGAATCCCACGCCCTTAACCCCAAGGCAGTAGAGCTGTTTGAACAGGAAGCCGCCGTTCTGGGACGGCTCAACCATCCAGGCGTACCTGCCATTGATTCAGACGGTTGCTTTCAGGTACTGCCAAAAGATGGCTCACCGCCCCTCCACTGCATTGTGATGGAGAAAATCGATGGCCCCAATTTGAGCGAGTGGATGCGGCAGCAGGGCAATAACCCCATTGGCGATCGCCAAGCGTTTACCTGGCTGCAGCAGCTAGCGGAGGTCCTCCACTTAGTTCACCAGCAAAACTATTTTCACCGCGACATTAAGCCCGAGAATATTATGCTGCGCTCCAGCGGCCAGTTGGTGCTGGTGGATTTTGGAGCTGCCCGCGAAATGACCTACACCTATTTTGCTCAGCTTGGCGGCACTGGCGGCATCACCCGGATCAGCTCGGCTGGCTACACCCCTCCTGAGCAGGAGCGGGGGCAGGCAGTGCCCCAGTCTGATTTCTATGCCCTGGGCTGCACGTTTATTTACCTGCTGACGACTAAAAAGCCCACCGACAGCGAAATTTACGACTCCCTCAATAATGAGTTTCGCTGGCGACCCTTTGCGCCACACATTTCACCCGCCCTGGCGGATTGTATTGACCGCCTAACGGCCTCTCGGGCTGCCGAACGACCTCCCCACACCCAGGCCGTGCTCGATTTGCTGGACCAGGCGACGACCTCTGCAGCCCTCCCGGTGGGACAGTCCAGCTCGGCGGGGACGGGGCCTTCGCTCGCTACCTTGCCTCCCCACGTCGTCACCGAGGCAGGGAATGGCCGGGCAGCACCTCCGGCTAGACCGTCCGGGGCGATCGCGTCGTTGCCAACGCTGCCTCAGCCGCCCATCACCACAGTTCAGTCCAAGCAGGCAAAACGATGGCCTTGGGTCGCAGCGGGGGCGATCGCCACGATTCTAGTCCTCGGCAGTGGCGTGGTCTTTCGAGACAGCCTCCGGCAGCTGCTCATACCGCCCGTCCCGGCTGAAGCCCATGAGTTTGCCCTGGATACGACCCTAGCTGGCCACCAGGCCCCCGTCAACGTGCTCGCTCTCGCTGAGGGGCAGCGCACCCTGATCAGCGGCAGCGATGACCGCACCATTAAAATTTGGGACTTGGTCAGCGGAACGGAAACACAAACGCTGGCTCAGCACGAAAAAGCAGTGTCTTCCCTGGCGGCCAGTCCTGACGGCAAAATTCTGGCCAGCGGCGGGGGCGATCGCTACATCCTGCTTTGGAGCCTGGAAACGGGGGAAATTCTCCAGACGCTTGACGGGCACGGCAGCTCGGTCAATGCCCTGGTGATCACGCCAGATGGCAATATGCTGATTAGCGGCAGCGCCGACCGCACCATCCGTCTTTGGGATCTGGCGTCGGGAGAGGCGATCGCTACGCTGGAGGGCCACGAGAGCTTTATTAACGCCCTGGCGGTCAGCCCCGATGGTCGCCTGCTGGTGAGTGGCGGGGCTGACCGCACCATCATCGTGTGGGATCTGGCCAGCCTGGAGCCCATCACCACCCTCCAGGGCCACGGTAGCTTCGTCAATGCGCTCGCCATCAGCCCCGATGGCAACGTGCTGGCAAGTGCGGGCGCAGACAACCAGATCAAGCTGTGGGATTTGAGCACCTACAGCGAAATTCGCACTCTGGCAGGCCATAGCGCCTTTGTCAACGACCTGCAGTTCACCCCCATCGGAGACGAGCTGGTGAGCAGCAGTGCCGACCAGACGATTCGCGTTTGGGACTGGCGAACGGGGGAGGGGCTGGACACGCTTCCCTGGGAAGGCACCCTGATTGACGCGATCGCCATCCGTCTTAACAGCCCTGGCTGGCAAATTATTGCAGCAGGAAAGGGCACCAGCGACATTCAAACCTGGCGTGTGACGTCCTCTCCCGCTAACCGCTAGCGGTATAGCGGGAGCTTCCCAACCTCACGATTGAGAGTTGCTGCATCACAGGCAGGGTATCCCCTAAGCCTCCACAGCCAGAGAACGGCAGTCCAACCGTCCTATAAACCCGATTCTAGCACAGAAAAACAGGTAAAACCTATGCACATCAACGCTTTAGGGAAATCAGGAGGGCGTCGTTGGCGAAGCCTGCGCGAAGCGCATACCCTCTTGATTTCCGCTCCTATCCCCCTCGCCGCTAGCCCTTCGGGTATAGCGGGAGTCCCCCGGAGGTAATGATGGA
>JBHJGR010000141.1:0-31442 GCA_050331615.1 Elainellaceae cyanobacterium | reverse complement strand
CTGTATGGTCAAAGTGCGGATATTGATCCGATTTTAAGTAGAACTGTGTTGAAAAACGAAGGTTAGAAAACCGGGGGAGCGCCCCGCCGGGGCGGTCCCCCGGTTTTCTAATATGAATTTAATTATGCCGACCTAATTAGACGTGTGCGATCGCTACGAAATTCCCCTCATCGAAGACGCAGCAGAGTCTTTAGGGGCAAGCTACCGGGGGCGATCGCCCGGCACCTTTGGTCGTATTGGCATCTATTCCTTCAATGGAAATAAGATCATCACGACTTCCGGTGGCGGTATGCTGGTATCTAATGATGCGCAGCTGGTGAAACAGGCCCGGTTTCCGGCGACCCAAGCCCGTGACCCAGCTCCCTACTATCAACACTCCTAGATGGGCTACAACTATCGCCTGAGCAATGTCCTGGCAGCCATTGGGCGGAGGGCAACTCCAGGTTCTGGGTGAGCGAGTCGCTGCTCGGAGGCGTAACTTTGCCTACTATCGGCAGGCCCTGGGCTACTTACCGGGGCTTGAGTCTATGCCAGAGGCAGCCTATGGTCGCTCCACTCTCTGGCTCACCTGCCTGACGATTGACTCCAAAATTTTTGGCTACAGCTGTGAGGAAGTTCGACGAATACTTACAGAGCAACGAATTGAATCTCGTTTGGCTTGGAAACCCCTGCACCTGCAGCCCCTATTTTCCGGTTGCGAGGTCGTTGGTGGCCGTGTGGCTGAATCAATTTTTGCCAAAGGTATTTGCCTCCCATCGGGATCCAGCTTACAGCTCAGCCAGTTAGAGCGCATTGTGGAAGCTATTACCCAGATCCAGTCTGCCACCGCTTATCAGGAAATGCAGGATGTCCGTTTACCACTCCGAAGAACGGTCGCTGACCGGGGGGCAAAATCTGGAGAAACTTGATACCGCTTCTGGAGGCGATCGCAAAACACAGATTAACAGGGGCGATTGTGCTTCTGGTTGAGAAGGACGATAAAAACAAGTACGAGATGTGGCGATCGCTCCCCGGGCTACAGATAGAAGCCCCCACCGGTGTTCTTCTCAAGGCTCAATGCAGTCACCGTGATCAAAATCAGTCCCATGCCGAAAATTTGTGGCCTCATCAAGCTTTCATCTAAGACCACGACGCCGAATAGGGCCGCAACGACGGGTTCGATCATTGCCACAATTGAGGCGATGGCCGGTGCAATCCGGTTCAGGCCGATAATGTAAAGAACGAACGATAATCCCGCACCAAATACACCCAGTGCTGCGAACAGCGGCCAATCCGGCGTACTCAGAACTGCAACAGTCTGATTGATATCGCTTGGCCAACTTAGGATGGCGACAAGTACCGCGAACGCTATCGTGAGAATCGCCTGTGGGCTGCCGTGCGGTGCCGCATACTTGAAGCCGAAGATGAATACTGCGTAGGACAGCCCAGCCAGGAGTCCGGCACCTACACCAATCGGCGTGACACTGCCCGCTCCCACATCGTAAATCTGGGTCAGCAATACGATGCCAAGCATCACTACCGCGATCGCGGTTAATTTTAGGGCAGTGGCCCTTTCGAGCTTGAGTGCGAATGACACGAGATATACGAATACTGGGGCGCAGTACATCAGGGTAGCCGCGATCGCGATGCTGCCTTGGGCGATGCTCACAAAATAGAACGCGAAATTACCAGCTACACCGAGACCGGCGATCGCTGACCAGAACCATAGTTGGCGATCGGCCAATCCGCTACCACTCGGGCGCAGTGCAAGCCAGACGAGGACGAACAACAGTCCGATGATGCCCCGGTAAAGCGAAACCACGAACGCGTCCCAGCCATCAGCCATCAAAATACCGCCAATTCCGCCTGATAACCCCCAGCAGAGAGCCGCCAACATTACGTAAACCGTGCTTGTACCCGCCATTTGATCTCCTTGTTGTATGGTAAATGACGCTGTGGTGGGGTGCGCCCCCGCCGGGGACGTATCCTACTAGCTTTGTTTATGGCTATGTACTCAGTGAGTTCCATACCACGATGCACGTCACTGCCCGCTGGCACGCGGGCAGCTTTTACTGTATACGGTTCAAGCAATCGCTACTGCTAACGGTGTAACGGTAACTGAAGCCTCCCCCAAATTGAATTCGGGGGGTTCCCAAACTTTAGCTGACTTTTCGGGCGATCATCCCTATCTGGCCAACTGGTATTATTAGCCAAATAGCTCAAATCCCAGTTTCTTCAGGTTATCTAAGAGACCTCTAATTCCAATCCAGTCTAGTCCAAGCCCACCACCCACCGTTGCATTTCCAGAGGCTGACTCCACCTCGACAGTGTCATCTCCATCGCCCATATGCACATCCGTTGTGTCGCTTGGCGTTGTCAGAATAGTCATCTGATCGTCACCAGAACCCAGAACGACATCAACATCTTCAAAGGAACCAAAGTCGATTGCTTGCTGCATACCCAACCCAACAATCTGGGTGTCTGTCATGAAGCCGATGTTTGATGCGATATCTGATGAGTCATTGACTACTAAGTAATCGTTATGTTGCCCACCCGTGAGGAACAGAGATGCATATATTCTGTTTAATCCCGTAGTCGGATGGCCAACCTGGATTGTATCTTCGCCGCCATTCGTCTTGATAGTTGTATCACCAGAAATGGCGTCTATCGTGACCGTGTCATCCCCTGCCGCAGTGCGAATGGATGTTGCGCCTGCATGAGTGTTTTGCACGATCAGGGTGTCGTTGCCTTCCCCTAACGTCATGTTGATTGACTCAGCCTGATCATAGCTAACTGATCCACTCATACCCAGCCCGCTCAGCGTATTGCTGGTTAGGAGGGTGGAGGTATTGTTGATGCTAGCAGAGTTATTGATGTCGAGATAATCCTGGTCGCGTCCAGCTTGAATCGTCAGATTGGCGCGGATACCGTCGAGTTTTTGAGTTTGATGTCCCAGGTAAATTGCATCGTTGCCGCTGTTGGTCTTCACAGTGGTGTCTCCGGCGATCGCATTTACATAGACCACATCGTTGCCATCATTGGTATTCAGCAATGTCGTTCCGGTATGGGTGTCAGCGATGGTTACCGTATCTCCCCCGGAGCCCATGGCGATATCCAACACTTCTACAGCGCCGTACTCTAGATTCTGAGAAAGATTTAGCCCACTCATGTAGGTCGGTGTCAGCAGCAGGGAACTGTCGTCGGTTGCACTGCTGTTATCTAGGCGCAACGTGTCGTGATCCAGCCCTGCGCTGATTGTCAGGGATGCGGTAATGCCTTCTAGGGATTGGTTAAGGTTACCGACATTAATCACGTCGTTACCTCGCCCAGTCTTCAAGACAGTGGCTCCGTTCACTTCTTCAACAGTTACCTGGTCATTGCCATTATTAGTGTCGATCTGGGTCTGTCCAACATGGGTGTTGACTATCAGCAGATTGTCGTTGCCCGTTCCCAAGCGCACATCCACCTGCTCCATCGTGCCGTATTGGATGTGGCCCGGCATATCAAATCCAGCCAGCATACTGTCGGTCATCAGGAAACGATGATTGTGTGTGTCACTGGCATTGTTGAGCTGTAGGCTGTCGTCGCCCTGGTTGCCCATCACGACCAGGCTCGCTTGAATGTTTTGGAAGGATTGGCTGGGATCGCCCACATGTACAGTGTCGTTGCCTTCATTGCCCTTAATGGTTGTTTCGCCGGCGATCGCCCACACATCGAACACATCGTTGCCGTCATTGGCGTTAATCTGCGTACTGCCTGCATGGGTGCTGGCAATGGTCATATCGTTGTGCCCAGTTCCCAGATTGAGGTTGACGTATTCCATATCGTTATAGATCGCTGCCCGGGCTAAACCAAGGCCACTCAGAGCGATATCTGTCAGTAAGCCACTGTCGTCGCTGATATCAGCAGCATCATCGAAGATGACCGTATCTCGATCCCGTCCGCCGTTCAAGATAAGGTTGCCCTCAATCTCATTCAGTCCTGTTATGGCATTGCCAATCTGAATGCGGTCGTTGTCGGCTCCGGTCTTGATGGTGGTTTCTGCCTGGGTTGCTTCAACGGTAACGTGGTCGCGACCATCAGCGGTGGATAGGATAACCTGCCCCTCTTGTGCGTTGGCAATCAGGAAGTTGTCGTTGCCCGATCCCATCTGAATGTCGAAGTTCTCGACGCTGCTGTGTTCGACCGAGTGGACGAGGCCAAGGCCCAATACCCGGTTGCTGCTCAGAATGCCGCTGGTGTTTTCGGTTTCGCCTGCATCATCCAAAGATAATGTATCGTTATCTAGCCCACCTTTAAAGCTCAGGAGAGCGGCGATCGCCTCTACCCGATGCTCGTCGTTGCTAACATTCACCCAGTCGTTGCCGACTTCACCCTTGATGGTGGTTTCACCCCGAATTGCTTCTACATTTACCCAGTCGTGGCCTTCCCCAGCGTTCACAAAGGTCTGTCCCTCATGGGTGTCATGAATGGTGAAGAGGTCAGCCGCTTGCCCTAGGTTCACGGTCAGGCTTTCAATGTTGCCATATTCAACAGATTGGCTCAGCCCCAATCCGCTGACCTGGGTATTGGACAGTGCCCCGATGCTCGCCTCCGTGTCGCCTGAATTATCAAAGGTCAATAGGTCATCCTCGTTACCGCCATTGATGGAGAGCTTCGCGGCGATGTCTTCTAGCTTCTGGACATAGTTGCCGACTGTGATGTTGTCTCGTCCGTCACCGGATTTGATGAGGGTTTCTCCGGCGATCGCCTCCACTGCGATCGCATCATTGCCACCCAGAGTGCTGAGTAAGGTAGAACCTGTGTGTGTACCGTACAGGGTCACATCATCGTTCCCTGAGCCACTCTGAATATCCAGGGTCTCAAAGTTACCGTAATCAATCCAGCCATCCATGCCAAAGCCAGAAATGCGGCTGGTGTTGATTTGCCCAATATTGTCGGTGGTGTCACCATCGTCTCGAACATTGAGTAAGTCGTTCCCTTGATCTCCTTTCACCACCAGCGGCGCGTCGATGGCATCTAGGTAACCGTCAAGGGTGCCGATATTGACTTCATCGTTCCCTCGCCCCATTTTCACTGTGGTCTCCCCAGACACGGATTCCACGTTCACCACATCTTCACCGTCTGCCATATCAATCTGAGTCTTATCGGTGTGGGTGCTAATTACATCCAGTTGGTCGTGACCCGAACCCAGCTGTAGATCCAGCAGTTCAAAGGTGCCGTAGTCAATCCGGCCCTCCATACCCAGGCCAAAGATTTGGCTGTTGGTCAGGATGCCTGTGCTGTCTGTGGTTTCGCCCGAGTCGATGACATTGAGAATGTCGTTACCTCCATCCCCTTTCAAGCTCAGAAGTGCGGCAATGTTATCCACTGTGTTATTCAGATTGTGGACGTTGATGATGTCGATGCCCGTGCCACCCTTGACGGTGGTGTCTCCGGAAATAGCTTCCACATAGGCCGTATCACCGCCGCCACCCAAATCCACTTGGGTAATGCCGCTGTGGGTATCTAAAACGGTGAAAGTGTCGAAGCCGGAACCTAGTTTGATGTTTAGCAGTTCCAGGGTGCCGTAGTCAATGGCTCCGCCCATACCCAAGCCAAAGAGATTAGAGTCTGTCAGGTACCCGATATTATCGGTGGTATCCCCCGTATCGTATACGTTGAGGATGTCCTTATTGCCGCCGCCTTTGATGACGAGGCGATCGCGAATCCCATCTGCCATCATGTTCGGGTCAGCGACGTTAATAATGTCGTTACCATCTCCCGTCTTCAGGGTCGTTTCTCCGTCAATGGTCTCGACATTGAGGGTATCGTGCCCATCCTCAGACATAATTCGGGTTCGGGCATCATGGGTGCTCTCAATCGTCAGAGTGTCTTTGGCAGAACCCATCACCAGGTTCAGGTCTTCAAAGTTGTGGTACTCAATGCCCAGATTGCGATCTACCACCGTCTGGTCGGGGTTACCCATGCCCAGTCCCATGAGGCGGGTGCTGGTGAGGACGCCCTCGTTATCGACAGTGTCAGCGGACTCATCTAGGCTGAACCAGTCGAAGCCCTCACCCGCATCAACAATTAACTTACCGCTGACTCGGTTTAGAGTACCGCCCGTGTTTGCTTTAGGCTGCGAGTTGCTGCCTATATGAATTCGATCATCCCCATCAAAGGTACGGATCGTCGTCGTGGTGCCCGCTGTAACGTTCGTCAGGCTGACCTCATCCAAGCTGTTGTTGGTCATGATGTCAGCAGCAGTTGCGGTAATTTCACCCCGCAGGTCAACGACGACACCCTCTACTTCACCAATGGACGGGTCACCCACATCCAGGTCAGCGGTTGGCAGGGTCATCATGGGATTGTTCAGGGCTGGATCGTAGATGTTGTACTCTGTGCGAATGGTGACGGTACCTTGCTCTGCTGTAATCGAAGTACCTTCCGTCATGGTGACATCATCACCGACTAGGATGGTCACGTCGCCCTGCTCAGTGCTGATAGCGGCGTTGCCATGCATCAAGAAATGTTCAATGCCATCATCGGCAGTTTCAATGGCTTGCAGGGTGATATCCCCAGTTATGGCTTTCGCCTGACGCACATCCAGTCCCCCCGTTCGCTCAGTGAGGTGAATGTTGCCGCCCGTTTGCACATCCAGTTGGTTGCCCACTGTGAACTCGATAGTGTCTCCATGGCCCGTCACTTCACTGTTATTGAGGATGTCCATGTACCCCACCATGTGGTTGTTATGGGTGCTGCTGTCGATGATGAAGTCGCCGCCGACGATCGTCTCACCGATAATGTCACCCGCTGCTGTAACCCCACCAAATTCATAGGTGCCTTCTTGCTTAGTGCCCCCCTCATTACGGCTGGCCTGAATCAGCAGGTTCATGTCATCGGTTAGGCTAGCCATGCCATCGAGATTGACGGTAACGGCTTCACTGTTTTGCTGAATGGCTTCCAGATCCAGGTAAACGGCACCGCTGGCATCCGCTTCGACAAACAGTTCCTCCCGCAATTGATGGGTACCTGTTGCGCCTGCCGTATCTAGGTCAATGGCAACCGGAATGCGTGCTAGGGCGTCGGCTTCCGTCTGCGCCAGCTTGATATCATCAATACCAATCACAATCACGTAGTAGGTTTCGCCATCCTTTAGACCTTGAATAGGAGTATTGCTGGCAGAGTAAGTAATTTTTTGTCCATCGGTGAAGCGGTGGTCTACCAGATGAATAATGTCAGCAACGCTATTCACGGCTGATGTAGGAATGCCATAGACGTTAGACACCCCTCGGAAGCCCTGGATGAGTTCGACTTCAATGCGGTTCGTTGCTGTGCCAATCTGTCCTTGGGCATTCAGTTGTACATCACGGGCTTCAATCAGTTGATCCGCATCCTTAGCCAGAATATCGCCCCCGGTATTCGTCACTTTGGTGACATGGTGGGGAACATGGATGTGCCCCTGAAGCACGATATCCGACTGACCGTGGTTTTCGATATTGACGCTAGTGGGATTGAGGAAGGTTTGATCAATGCTCAAATTATTCCAAGCAAACCCACCCTTGTTCTCTACTTGAACATTGACAGACGGTAGCCCAACTCCAATCGTTTCGATGTTATTAATGACTAGATTTTTGTTGGAATTGTTGATGATGTCGATGTAATCGTAGGCTTCTTGCACATCAACATCTGGATTGGGATTCCCCGTGATCCGACCTGCGGAATTAGCATAGCCTCGCCCATGAATGACAAATTTGGCGTTACCTGCATCCTGGGGCCTAATGTCATTGACGATAATATCGGTGGTTGTCTGCTGAATATCTACGTTGACCTGGCGACGAACACTACCATCGGCATTAATTTCCAACTCTGGGTTGGCTTCACTGAAGAATGTCATATCCGAGTTGAAGTCAATAGAACGACCCAGTGACACACTTCTATGGGTTGTTGCAGACCCCGGTTCTGGGATTAGCGGAATATCGGGCACAAAAGGAATCGCGTTGAAGATTCTGATGGGAATATTGACGATCTCTAAGAGGATTTTAACAACGCTGGTGCCATGTTTTGCAGCATCGCTGTTGAATGCGCCACCACTGTTACCATCGGCGATCGCGTCTGCTTGCACCAGTAACTCACGGGTTTCAATCTTTGAGCCAGCAGCAGTTACCACATCGGCATTGGTGGACACATTCGTTTCCGAACGGGCATCGGGATCACCGTAGATGCCGTAGAAGGTGGTGTCAGACTCCGCCCGTGTTCCTAGACTTTCCTGTTTAGCAGACAGAGTAACGTTTTCATTGCCAATCAGCGTCGCTCCACTGCCTACATCCACTTTTGAGTTCAAGTTGCTGACGCTTGTTCTAGCGGTTGCATCAGGATCACCAAATGCGCCACCACCATTGCTATCGGCGTAGGCTTTCACATTGAGATCATTGACATTGGCACTGATTGTGAGGATACCACCCGCCACCGTGGCATCTTGACCAATATTGGTGCGCGTATTGGCATCGTTGACGTTGAAGTTAGCATCGGAAGTCAAGTCAACGCTGAGGATACTGCCGCCAGAGGAGTTAGCACGGACATCACCACTGATATCTGCCCCAGAGGTCACAGTCAGATTATCCTTGGCAGAGAGTCGTGCCCTCTGTCCCACATTGGTCGCTACATTGTGGCTAATGTTGGCTGTTGCATTTGCTGTCGAGTTAGATATGCCTAACGCATAAACTCGGTCATTAGAAGACAGGCGAGCATTTTGAATAGATTGGGCATCAACCTTCATGGAACCTCTGGCACTCATGGTGACATCGTTGCCCACGGATGTTTGCACTGTATTGCTAATGGTGGAATTCAGATTGGACGCAGTGCCAGTGGCAACCAGTGAACCAGCGATACTGCGGGTGCTCCCTCCTGTCTTGTCCGCAGCACCAGAGTAGACTTTAATGTCTTGCTGAGCCGTAATGAGTGAACCGTCACCAATGTGGGTAGTCACTGTGGATGTGGAATTGGCGTTCGCCGCAGTATTGTTAAAACTACCAATTAAGGCTCCAGCGGAACCGCTTGCCGATGCGTTGACCACACCATCTCCAGAGGGAGCGGATCGGAGGGATAGGGCACCGCCAGCACCCGCTAGCTGGTGGGTTCCTGTTGTACTCGCTGCATTGATATCAAAGACCAGATTGTCAGCAGCATTGACGGCGCTGAGGCCCAAGTCAATGGTGGCGGGAGTAATGCTGTATTGACCGACAACGGTGTAGTCGCCGTTGGTGTCGATAATATCAAGGTCAATCTCGATACCTGCCTGGGCATCTGCTTTGGTCGCTGCTAGTTGGAAGTTGTTGGCATCGAGGGCGATCGCGTAATACGTCTTCCCATCTTCTAACCCTGGTAGCCCCTCAGATTCGAGGTTAAAGGAACCTTGAGCAGCCGCACTATTGGGGTCAAAGGAATCGGCAGCCATGCCATTATCCAACTCAATCAAGATGCTGGCTCGTTCGGTCAAGAGATCCGGTAAATCCGTATCTCTGAGTTGATCAAGTTCATCTTGTTCTGCTTTGGTCAGAGATGACTTGGCTTCCAACGTGGCAATGCGATCTTCAGCAGTGACAATTTCGCTTTCAAGCTCGGCCCACCGTTCAGCCCCTTCTCTAGTGCTGGCCAGTCTAAAGGAGGAGTCATCAATCCTGATTACGTAGTAATCCCTGTTGGCAGTCAATCCACCGACGGAACCAGACTCGATGGTGTAGGTTACTTTCTGCCCGGTGACGAACCCATGTTTGGTGTCGCCCAAGTCAATGCGATCCTCGTAGTCCCGAATCTCCTTCGCAGTCGGTTGTGGTTCAGTGTCGGGTACAGGGGGATGTTCGTCAATGACGTTCCCCTTGAGGAAGGTGGTAGTCGGCTTGTAATACGTGACCGATTGTCCAGTGGTAAAGCCGTGTCCGGTCAAGCCAATTTCGTATTCCTGGGTGGCAGGGTCTTTGGTGATTCCTGTGGTGCGGAAGTTCGTCAACTGGGGCGTGACCTCAGCCAAGGTGTTGACGAGCTTGATTTCGGTTTCGCTGATGCGGCGAACGTAGTAGCTCTGTCCGTTCACAAGACCGTCGATGCTGTTGCCTTCGTACTTGAGGCGATCGCCATTCTCCAATTGGTGATCGGATGCAAACCGGATGGTGTCGGTTGCCGCATCCACCTGGGCACCTTGGAAACTCAAGCCTAACTTGACATCCGTATCATTCAGAGCGATGACGGAATACTTGCGATCATGCTGCAATCCACCGATGTTAGCGTTGCCACCGTTGCTGTAGGTAATCACATCACCAGAGGACAAACCATGTTTTTGGGTCGTGCGGATGATTTCCGTGCTGCCGTTGGCATTGGCCGCAGTAAATGAACCATCCCCGATATCGCTACCCGGCAGTGCGCCACCCGGTTCAACGCCTTTGAGGGCTTCCACCGTGAGATTGCCACCCGCTGCGATGTTGCTATTGCTACCGATACCTGCTGTCACGGTGGGATTCATGGAGGCGTTGGCGGAGGAGACACCGACGCTGACTCCTCCAGCAACACTCACACCAGTGGCGTTCGCGTCAGAATCGGTCTTGGCTTGCGATCGCACCACAATGTCATTGGTGGTGTTGACGACGGCATTGCTGCCAATTTGGGCGCGGGTCGTCGGAGTCACGCTGCTGGTGGCCTGCGTCCCCACACCGGACCCTAAGATACCACCAGAAGCCGCCGATGTGGTTGCTCGACCCTGATCCGTGGATTGGCCTAGCACGGTTAAACTATTGGCACTCAAGATTGAGCCGTTCATGTCAGCCGCTGTGGTGCCGCGAACATTCACGTTGCCCTTAGTGGTGCCGACCCCGGCTAAACCACCGATGGCTAACCCTTCAGCCTTGGCCTGGGCATTCTTAACCGCATTGGCGGCAATGGCGACATTGCCCCGTGCTTGAATCTCGCTGGTGATTCCTGTGGAGGCTGTCACACTGGGATTGATGGTGGTATTGGCATTCGCACCCCCCACTGAGATTCCCACCGCACCCGCCACCGCTTTGGCATAGGCAGAACTGTCTACTGTGGAATCTGCCTTGACTTGCACGGTTTTGGCATCAGATACAGATCCGTTCATGGCAGCATTGGTGCCACCGTTGATATTGGCAGTGGCGTTGGTTACGCCGACCCCAGCAAGACCCCCTACGCCAATACCACCCGCTTCAGCCGTGGCTCGCTGATCGCCTTGGGCCGTGAGGGTAATGCCTTGGGTTGCAGAGAAGTCAGACCCGGTGCCAACTTGTGCCCTTGTGGTCGCGTTGTTGTTGGCGGTGGCATTGGCTCCAGAGGCTCCAGCCCCGATACTGCCTGATGCGGTAAAGGCTTGAGCAGAAACCGATTCACCATTTGTATTGTGGGTCGATTGAATGGTAATTGAGTTGGCGTTGATAATCGTGGTGTTGGGATCAACTCCGGTATCCACTGTGGTGGCCAAGGTGGCGTTGGCGATGGAGGCTCCACCACTGAAGAGGCCACTGACGGAAACCCCTCTAGCGGTGGCATCAGCATCAGAACTGGCGATCGCCTCCACTTTCAAGTCACCTGAAACATCAATCACATCGTTTTGATTCACACCATCGTTATCCCCTAGCCGAGCACTGACGGTTGAGGTAACGTTGGTGTTGGCTTGAGTTCCGGTTCCTCCACCGACAATGCCGCCAGCAGCAGCTTCGCTTGTTGCATCCCCATCAATCACGGAATTCGCCGTGACAGAGAGGTTGTTAGCGCCGCCCACGTTGCCATCCAGGTAGGCGCGGGTGCCGCCACCAATATTAGTGTTGGCAGTGGTGATGCCAACGCCTAGGCCGAGGGAGGCTGATATGGCACGGGCATCGGACGTAGCTTTCTGATGGCCTGTCGCCCGGAGAGTGATGTCTCCCGTAGTGGTGAGACTAGAACCATCGTCCACGATGACGTTGGTGTTGGCATTATTGGTGGCAGTTGCCACTGCCCCCGATCCACTCAGGAACAGACTTGCTGCTGCGGTTGTTGCATTTGCCGTGACCGTTTCCCCGCTGATATTTTGGGTTGCTGTCATATTGATGGACTGGGCCGATACCTGGGTATTTTGGTCTGCTCCTGCATCAACGGTCGTTGCCAGGGTTGCCTTCGCAATAGAAGCACCACCACTGGCTCCAGCGGCAACCGCTACTCCAGTCGCAGTTGCATCGGCATCCGCACTGGCGGTTGCTGCCACGTTCACCGCGCCCGTTATGTTGAGGCTATCCGCATCATTCACGTTGTCTGCATCACCCAAGCGAGCACTCACGGTTGGGGTAACGTTTGTGGTGGCGTTGGTTCCCGTTGCCCCCGCGATCAGTCCACCAGATACGGCGACACTGGTGGCATCCCCGTCGATGACTGAGTTAGCGATTACGGTCAAGTTATTGGCATTACCGACCGAACCATCGAGGTGGGCGCGAGTCCCACCGCCAATATTCGTTGTGGCGAATGTGGCTCCAATGCCTGCGCCTAAGGCGGCGGACAGTGCCCGCGCATCAGACCGTGCCCGTTGGTCGCCTTGGGCTTGAATCACGATGTTGCCCGTAGCGTTCAGATTAGCACCATCGTCTACCACCACATTGGTATTAGCGTTGTTGGTTGCCGTAGCTTCTGCTCCCGAACCCGCCCCAACCAAGCTACCAGATGCGGTAGTGGCCTCGGCTGTGACCTCTTCCCCATTGCGGTTGTGGGTGGCAGTCATGGTAATGCTGCCTGCATTGACGGTGGTGTTTGCATCGGCTCCTGCATTCACCGTGGCGTTGAGGGCCGCGTTAGCGATGGAGACCCCTGCACCAATGCCACCGCTGACGGCAACTCCGACGGCATCGGCATCAGATTCAGATTTGGCATTGGCACCGACGTTGACGGCACCGCTCACGTTAATGGCGTCGGTGTCGTTGACTGCGTCGTCGTCTCCTAGACGGGCACTGACGACGTTCCTCACATCGCTGGTGGCGGAGGTGCCTGCGCCAGCGGCTAAGAGTCCGCCGGAGACCGCAGTACCCATTGCATAGCCTGTTGTGTCGGCATTGGCGGTCACGGTCAGGCTGTCCGCATCGGTTACAGACCCGTCGAGATAGGCGCGAGTCCCTCCGGCAACGATGGTGGTGGCAGTGGTTGCGCCAATGCTGGGACCAAAGCCCAGGGCGGCTGAGGCTCCACCTGCGATCGCCGTTGCATTTTGGGTACTGTCAGCCGTTACGCGGATCGCGCCGTTGCTGGCGGTCAGAATCACACTATCGTCTACCCTGGCATTGGCCTGGGATTCCAGCAAGCTGGTGGCGTTGGCTCCGGCGGTGCTACCTGCGGCTAAACCAATAGCTGCGGACGCTGCCGCTGAAATTGTGCTGACGGTGGCCGATTCATCGGTGTCGAGGGTGATGCCTCCAGCGGTAGCGGTGACACCGTTGTCGGCGCGACTGATGTAAGTCTCTACTTCGCTGGCGAGATGGTTGGTGGCGATCGCCGTAGCATTAGTGACAGCTCCACCGATGGCGAAGGATGCGGCAATCGATGCGGCTCCAGCATTGGTGGTCATGGCGGAGGTATCAGCGGCTTTCAAGGTAATGTCGCTGGCGGTGATACCTGAATCCCCATCCCCATCAATGAAGGCTTTCACATTGGCGGCGACCTTGTTGGTGGTGCCGACTCCTGCTCCACTCATGGCAACTCCGGCTAATCCAGCGGCGATCGCCGTTGACATGGCGACTACGGTGGAGTTGAGGGTGTGGTTGGCGATCGCCGTTTGGGTGAGGGCACCCGCAGCAGTCACACTAGAATCTTTGACGTAAGCCTGAACTTCCGCAGGAGCCTGCGTTCCATGCGTAGTCCAGCCAATCAAGTTCTGGGCGGTGGATGCACCGATGGATGCGGCTCCTCCCACCATGCCACCACCCAGAGAATCGGCGGCGGAAATCACATTGGCATTGATGATGGCGCTACCATTGGCATCCAAATCAACCGCTCCAGCGCTGTCGAGAACACTGTTTTCCACAAAAGCGTTGGTCTGGGTGAGAATCACATTTGTGGCGTTGGCTCCGGCCCCGCTCAAGGCAACGCCGACAGTTCCCGCTACCCCTGCTGCGTCAGCAGAGGCCGATGTGGTGGCAGTGATAGTTGCCGCCTCGCTGGCACTGAGGGAAACATCCCCACCGCGAGTTGTGACACCGTTATCGGCATTCGTGATGTAGGTTTCGACTTCGTTGCTGATGGTATTTTGGGCCAGGGCAACACCGATGGCTAAGGAAACCGACACCGTTCCGGCAAAGGATGCGGCCAGGGATGCGGCCCCGGTGTTTGCGGTAATGGTGGAGGTGTCATCAGCGGTGAGAGCGACGGAGTTGGCGTTGATGCCTGTGGCTCCATCGCCATCTACAAAGGCTTTCACTAATGTAGCCACTTTATTTTCTGTGGTCGCTCCGGCACCGCTAGCGCCCACTGCCACGGTGCCACTGCCTGCGATCGCCACCGACCCTGCGACAACGGTTGCATTAATGGTTTCGTTGGCAATGGCCGTCTGGGTCAAATCTCCCACCGCATCAACGCTGGAGTTGCGGATGTAGGCTTGAACCTCTGCCGGGGTGCGGTTGCCGTTCCGGTCGTAACCAATCAGGTTTTGGGCCAGGGCTGCACCAATGGATGCACCGACACCTGCCGAACCGCCTACCGCAATGGCGGCTGAGGCTGTGAGAATTTTGGCATTGATGGTGGAATCGTTCTGAGCATCCAAATCCACATGGCCCGCACTATCCAGCACGCTGTTCTCAACAAAGGCGTTGGTCTTGGTGAGGATAATGTTAGTGGCATCGGCTCCGGCACCGCTGAGGGCAATCCCTGCGGTTCCGGCGATCGCCGCTGAAGCTGAGGCCGCTGCCGCCGTGGCATTAATGGTCGCGGCAGAGGTGGCGCTGATACGGATATCACCTGTGGTTGTTTCTACCCCTTGGTCCGCATTGCCAATGTAGGCTTCAATTTCACTGCTAATTTCGTTTTCTGCTAATCCGATGCCAATGGAAAGGGATACTGCTGCCGTTCCTGCCACCGATGCTGCCAATGATGCGGCTCCGGCGATCGCGTTAATGCTAGAGGTATCGTCAGCAACCAGGGAGACATCACTGGCGTTGATGCCCAGTGTTCCGTCACTGTCAATGAAGGCTTTCACCCCATTGGCAATCTTGTTGCTGGCACTGACCCCAGACCCGCTAGCTGCCACCCCGGCTGTGCCGCCGCCTGCAACGGCTGCGGACCCTGCAAAGACCGTGGCATCAACAGATTGGTTGGCGATCGCCCGTTGGCTCAAACTACCTGCTGCATCCACGCTGGAATTGCGGATGTAGGCTTGGGTTTCTGCCAGCACCCGATTGCCATCGGCATCAAACCCAATCAAGTTCCGCGCGACGGCTGCTCCGATGGAGGCTCCCACTCCAGCGGTACCGCCACCGGATACGGCAACCGAAGCAGCCAGAATGGTGGCATCAATCGCAGCGGTGTTGGCCGTATCCAGGCTGACATTCCCCGCGCTGGTGAGGATGCTGTTGTCCACATAGGCGTTGGCCTTGCCGAGAATGATATTGGTAGCCTCTGCCCCTGCGCCGCTGATGGCGACTCCAGCGGTGCCGCCAAAGCCAGCCGCCAGCGATGCGGCAATCGAGGTGGCGTTGATAGTGGCAGCTTCGCGGGTTTCCAGGCGAATGTCTCCCGTCGCGGTGACACCATTGTCCGCGTTGGCGATGAAGGTTTCCACCCGGTTATCAATGGTGTTGCTGGCGACGCTCACCCCGATGGAGAGGGAAACGCCAGCGGTCCCGCCAAAGGATGCCGCTAGGGACGCGGCTCCGGCATCGGCATTGATGGAAGAAGTATCGTGGGCGGTGAGGCTAATTTGATTAGCATGGATACCCGCTGTCCGGTCTCCATCAATGAAGGCTCGAATCAATCCATCAATTACATTGGTTGCCCCAACTCCCGATCCACTGGCTGCTACCCCAGCCGTACCGCCACCTGTTACCGCAGCAGAGCCAGCGGTGACAATGGCATCAATGGCCTGATCCGAAACGGCCCGGAGGCTCAAATCGCCTGTGGCGTTGACGCTGGTATTGTTCAGATAGGCTTGGGTTTCTGCCGGAGACGCATCGGAACCAATGAAGTTCCGAGCGACAGCCGCACCCAGGGATGCGCCGACCCCAGCGGTGCCTCCCCCTGCCGCTGCAACAGACGCAGCGATAATCTTGGCGTTGATGGCGGCACTGTTTTCCGTGTCAAGACTGACAGCTCCGGCGCTGGTGAGGACGCTGTTGTCCACGTAGGCGTTCGACTTACCCAAAATTCGGTTGGTGGCTTCTGCCCCTGCGCCGCTGATGGCAACCCCAGCATCTCCAGCAAAACCTGCTGCTAGGGAGGCTGCCGCCGAGATAGCATTGATGGCTGCGGCTTCACGGGTTTCTAAGGTGATACCACCCGTCGTTGCTGTTACCCCGCTGTCCGCGTTGGCGATGAAGGTTGCCACCTGGTTATCGATGGTGTTGCTGGCGACGCTCACGCCGATGGAGAATGCGACCCCCGCACTGCCTGCCACGGATGCGGCTAGGGACGCTGCCCCAGCATTGGCGGTGATGGTAGATAGATCATGGGCGGTGAGGCTGATTTGACTTGCTTCAATGCCTGTGGAGCGATCGCCATCCACGTAGGCACGAATCAACCCAGCAATCTCATTGGTGGCTCCCACTCCGGACCCACTGGCCGCAACACCCGCGGTACCGCTCCCTGCTACCGCCATCGATCCAGTAATCACATCTGCATCCACAGACTGATTAGAAATCGCTCGGAGACTCAACGCACCTGTGGCGGCAACGCTGGTATTGGTCATGCAAGCTTGAGTTTCGGTTTCAACCCGGTTGCCATCAGCATCGTAGCCAATCAAGTTACGGGCTACGGCTGCACCGACAGACACGCCCACTCCAGCAGTCCCGCCCCCGGAAAGCGCCACAGATGTTGCCAGAATGGTGGCATCAATCGCGGCGGTGTTGGCCGTATCCAGGCTGACATTCCCGGCACTGGTGAGGACGCTGTTGTCCACATAAGCGTTAGCCTTACCCAAAATCCGGTTGGTAGCCTCTGCCCCTGCGCCACTGATGGCGACTCCAGCGGTACCGCCAAAGCCAGCCGCCAGGGATGCGGCAATCGAGGTGGCGTTGATGGTTGCGGCTTCGCGGGTTTCCAGGCGAATGTCCCCTGTGGCAGTGGTGACACCGTTGTCCGCGTTGGTGATGAAGGTTTCCACCTGGTTATCGATGGTGTTGCTAGCGACGCTCACCCCGATGGACAGGGAAACGCCAGCCTTTCCTCCCACCGATGCTGCCAAGGACGCTGCTCCGGCATCGGCATTGATCGAAGAGGTGTCGTGGGCGGTGAGGCTAATTTGATTGGCCTGGATACCCGCTGTCCGGTCTCCATCAATGAAGGCGCGAATCAATCCGTTAATTTCATTGGTTGCCCCAACTCCAGAACCACTAGCCGCAACTCCAGCAGTCCCGCCACCTGCCACTGCCATTGACCCAGCAACCACATCCGCATCAACAGACTGGTTAGAAATGGCGCGTAGACTTAATTCACCTGTGGCGGCAACGCTGGTATTGGTCATGTAGGCTTGGGTTTCAGCTACAGAGCGGTTGCCATCAGCATCGTAGCCAATCAAGTTGCGTGCTACTGCTGCACCGATGGACACGCCTACGCCTGCTTTACCACCTCCAGAGAGTGCTACAGAAGTGGTCAGAATGGTAGCATCAATCACAGCCGTGTTTTCTGTGTCGAGGCTGACACGACCTGCGCTGGCAAGAATGCTGTTGTCTACATAGGCGTTAGCCTTACCCAGGATAATATTGGTCGCCTCTGCCCCTGCGCCACTAATGGCAACCCCAGCGGCACCGCTAAATCCAGCGGCTAAAGACGCTGCTATTGATGTGGCATCAATCGTCGCTGCTTCACGGGTCTCTAGCGTAATATCACCTGTAGCTGTCGTGACACCGTTATCAGCATTGGCGATGAAGGTTTCTACCTGGTTATCGATGATATTGCTGGCAACGCTAACTCCGATGGAGAGTGATACTCCAGCCTTCCCAGCAAAGGAAGCTGCCAGGGAAGCTGCCCCCGCATCAGCATTGATTGAGGAGGTATCGTGGGCAGTGAGAGTAACTTGGTTCGCTTGAATGCCAGCAGTTCGGTCTCCATCTACGAAAGCCCGAATCAGTCCTACAATTTGGTTAGTAGCTCCGACTCCAGACCCACTACCAGCAACCCCTGCTTTGCCGCCACCCGTTACTGCTGCTGACCCTGCGGTGACAATGGCCTCAATAGCCTGATCCGAAACGGCCCGGAGGCTCAAATCCCCTGCGGCGTTGACGCTGGTATTGCTCAGGTAGGCTTGGGCTTCCGCTGGCGAATCGCTGGAGCCAATGAAATTCTGGGCAACGGCTGCTCCCAAGGATGCACCTACTCCAGCGGTGCCCCCACCGGAAGCCGCGACGGAAGCGGCGATAATCTTGGCGTTGATGGCGGCACTGTTTTCCGTGTCGAGGCTGACATTCCCGGCGCTGGTGAGGACGCTGTTGTCCACGTAGGCGTTCGCCTTACCCAAAATCCGGTTGGTGGCTCCGGCTCCTGCGCCGCTGACTGCTATACCAGCAGTTCCCCCAAATCCGGCTGCTAGGGACGCTGCCGCCGAGATTGCCGAAATCGATGCAGTTTCACGAGTTTCTAGGGTAATAGCACCGCTGGTAGTGGTGACACCATTGTCCGCATTGGCGATGAAGGTTTCTACCTGATTATCAATCGTATTTTCCGCCACACTCACCCCAATGGAAACGGAGACTCCAGTGGTTCCCGCAAAGGAGGCGGCGATGGAGGCGGCTCCGGCATTGGCATTAATGGTTGACTGATCGTGAGCCGTGAGGCTGAGTTGAGCGGCTTGAATACCAGTGGCCCCATCTCCTTGAATAAAGGCGTTTACGTCAGTTTTAATCTGATTAATGGCACCCACACCGGACCCACTCACACCAACTCCAGTGGTTCCCCCCCCAGTGATGGCGGCAGAACCGGAAGTCACCAAGGCTGCGATGGATTGGTTGGATAGGGCATTGAGGCTCAGATCACCTGCTGCGATGACGCTAGAGTTATCCAAGTAGGCTTGTACCTGGGTGGCTTGCTCATCGCCATTCACGGTGTATCCCATGATGTTCGTTGCTACGGCTCCTCCCAGAGAAACCCCAACCCCCGTGGTGCCGCCACCGCCAGCAGCAACGGAGGCGGCAACTACCTTGGCATCAATGGCCGATGTATTCTGAGCGTCGAGGCTTATGCCTCCAGCGCTGGTGACAGCACTGTTTTGGATGAAGGCATTGGTTTTACCGAGAATCTTGTTGATGGAGGCGGCACCAGCACCACTCACGGATACTCCAGTAGTACCTGCGATGCCAGCCGCTAGGGACGCGGCACCTGAAATGGCGTTGATCGTGCTGCTGTTGTTGGCGGCAATGTCAATGTTCCCAACCGTGGTGGTGATGCCGTTGTCTCCATTGGTGATGTAGGCTTCGACATCGTTGTAAACTTCATTTTGAGCAACGGCGACACCAATGGAAACGGCAACTCCAGTAGTACCCGCGAGAGCGGCTGCAACGGATGCGGCCCCAGCGATCGCCCCTACCGTCGAAGTGTCCTGGGCCTGGAGGGTAATGGCATCTGCACTCACCCCAGTCGCCCCATCCCCTTCCATAAAGGCTTTCACATCTGCTGCCACTTTATTTTCGGTATAAACCCCGGCTCCGCCTACACCGACACTGGTGGTACTGCTGATAGTGACGGCTGCTGACGCGGCTAGCACAAGGGCACTCACGGTTTGGTCAGCGATCGCCCTCTGAGTCAACTCACCCTCAGCTTGGACACTGGAGTTGCGGATATAGGCTTGAACCTCAAAGGGATTGCGATCGCCAAAGGCACTGTAGCCAATGGTGTTACTTGCCACCGTTGCCCCCATGGCAACCCCGACTCCGGTCGTACCACTACCACTGACGGACCCCGACGAAGCCAAAATTGTGGCATTCACCTCAGATGTATTGAGAGCATTGAGGCTAATATCGGCTCCACTGACCAAATTGCTGCTGTCTACAAAGGCATTGGCCGTACCCAAGATGGAGTTAGTGGCAATGGAACCCGCCCCCGTAACCGAAACTCCGGTCTGGCTGGAGAAACTTGCTCCCAACAAGGGAGATGCTGACTTCGCGTTAATCGTCCCTGCGGCACTGGTATCGATGGTAATGTCGTTAGCTGCCGTGACCCCACCGTCTACATTGCGGATAAAGGCATCCACCTGGTTATCAATGCTGTTAAAGGCGATCGCGGCCCCAATGGAAATACTGGTACTGCTTTGGCTAGAGAAGGCGGCTGCAACGGAGAGAGCCGCAGTTAACGTGTCCACCACCGATGAGTCATGGGCATCTAAGTTAACCGCAGCGGCATTGATTGTCACCGCATCGTTACTATTATCTTTATCGATGTGAGCTGTAACATCTGTGTGAATCGCATTATAAGTAAATGCGCCAGAACCACTCACTGCAACCGCATTTTGACTACTGCCTGTGACCGCTACCGAGCCTGCTGCGACATTCGCATTGACAGTGGCAGCAGTATTCGCTTCAAGCTGGAGATTTCCCGCGGCATCAACGCTACTGTTATTGAGATAGGCGTGGACTTCAAATGGGTTGGAGGACGATCCAATTTTGTTGACCGCGATCGCCCCACCCAGGGAAACCCCAATTCCTTTTCCACCAGTGGACGCACTCAACGAAGCCGCCGCCGTGATGATATCGGCATCAATGATTGAGCTGTTGAGGGCATTGAGGGTGACATCTGCCCCGCTGGTCAAGTCGCTGTTTTCCACAAAGGCATTAGCCGTACCGCCGACAGTGTTAACGGCGATCGCACCCCCACCACTGACTGCCACCGAGTTTTGGCTGGAGAAGCTGGCCCCCAAAGCTGCGGCAGCCGTAGTCGCAGCCAAATTTCCAGCCGCACTAGCATCCAGCGTAATGGCTCCCGTTGCATTAACCCCGCCATCTACCTCACGGATGAAGGTATCCACCTGGTTATCAATACTGTTGAGCGCCAACGCCCCACCCACGGATATCCCAGTGCTGTTTTGGCTGGTGGAGAAGGCGATGGCAATGGAAGCGGCTCCAGTCAACGCTTCGATGGTTGAAGTGTCATGGGCATCCAAGTCAATAGCAGCGGCGTTGATGGTAACGCTATCAGCGCTATCGCTCTTGTTGATGTGAGCCGTGACATCCGTGTCGATATCGTTGTAAGCAAAGGCTCCAGAGACGCTGACCCCAACCGCATTCTTGCTGCTGCCCGTCACTGCCACTGACCCGGAAGCAACGATGGCATCAATGACGGCAGCGTTAGAAGCATTCAAGCTCAAGTCGCTTGTAGCATTCACACTGGAGTTATTGAGGTAGGCTTTGACTTCAAATGGGGCAGAGTCGTTACTGATATCGTTGAGGGCGATCGCCCCACCCAAAGACACACCTGTCCCATTGTTATTCGCCGAACCGCTCAAGCTTAAGGCGGCGGTCAAGATTTCCGCATCAATGTCCGAGGTATTGAGCGCATTCAGGCTGACCTCGGCCCCGCTGGTGAGGTCACTGTTCTCCACAAAGGCATTAGCCGTCCCGTCAATAAAGTTGAGGGCGATCGCGCCTGCCCCTCCTACGGACACAGAAGTTTTATCCTTGGAGAAGCTGGCTGCCAAAGATGCCGCTGCTGCGGTGGAATCAATGGTGGCAGCAGTTTCAGTGTCGATGGTGATGGCTCCCGGTGTTGCCACCCCACCATCTATGTTGCGAATAAATGAATCGACTTGGTTGTCGATAAAGTTGAAGGCCAAGGCCATGCCAATAGACACACTGACCGTACTCTGATTCTGTGCTGCTGTCAGCGCTGCGGCGACGGAGGCGGCCCCCGTAAAGGCTTCAATGCTAGAGGTATCGCTTGCGTCCAAGTCAATGGCACTGGCGCGAATGCCTTGATTGGTTGCGCCATCTCCGTCAATGTGAGCCGTGACATCGGTATTGATGGAGTTGAGGGCGATCGCGCCCGATCCGCCTACGCCAAAGGCCGTCTTACTCTTGGAGGCGCTACCGTTACTGCCGCCAAAGGTGCCCACTACGGCTACAGAAGCCGCCGCTACCGTGGCATCAATCGTAGCCGCACTGTCCGCATTTAACGCCAGCATACCGCCTGCATCAACGCTGGTATTGCTGAGATAGGCTTGCACTTCCACCGGAGCCGATGAGGTGCCAATGCGGTTAAATGCCATCGACGCGCCCAGACCTATGCCGGACCCCGCTGAATTGCTGATGCTAGCCGAGGCTGATGCCGCCAAGATATTAGCCTGAATCTCGGAGGTATTAAAGGCATCTAACGTCACATCACTGTCACTGGTGAGGTTGCTGTCGGTGATGTAAGCGTTGCTGGTGCCTGCAATGGCGTTAAAAGCGATCGCCCCACCGCCATTCACAGAACTGCTGCCCGAACTACTCTGACTACCGGAACCACCGCTGCCACTACTCTGGATCGAAACACTGAGACCAAGGGATGCGGCGATCGCCGAGGCATGAATGGACGCATCTTCAGTAGACCTAATATTGACGGCTCCTGCCACATTCACCTGGTCGGCATTGGCGATAAAGGCATCCATGTCCGTGTCAATGTCATTGAAGGCGAGGCTAAAGCCCATGCCAATTTGAGAGGTGGAATCATTGCTAGCCGCCAGTGAGAAGGACGGAGCGCTCATGTCCGCCTCAATGCTAGAGGTGTTAATTGTACTCAAGGTCAAGTCGCCACCCTGAGCTTCCACAATCGAGGCATTTTTGATGAAGGAATGAACGTCGGTTTTCACCTTGTTGATAGCGGCGATCGCCCCCACACTAATGCCCGACACTCCATCACTCCCTGAACCACCCGATGTGGAATCCCCAGACGTAGAACCGCCAGACGTAGAACCACCGGAACTTCCACTCGTGGGATCGACACTCACCATCAGCGCTGTCGTCAAGGATTCAATATCCGCATTGATCGCCGCATCAGAAACACTGGACAGATCAACCGCCCCCGCTGCTCTCACCGTGGAATCTTGAATGTAGGCTTGTGTTTCCGCCGGAGTGCCACTGCCAATGTCACCCCCGACAATGTCACCCAGGGTGTTAAACAACGCCCCCGCCGCTTCCCAGCCAATGGTATTAAGTGCCAAGGTGACGCCATAGGATTCGCCCTTCGAGTCAGTACGACTCGAAATCGCCGCGTTGATGATCGACTCATTCTCCGCCACCACCGTCACATCCCCAGCGTCAGTATCGCCAGCGGCAACATCAACCACGCTATTAGTAATGAAGGCATTAGCCTTGCTCAACACCATGTTGTGGGCAATCACCCCGTTAATAGCGAGGGATGGCGTACCGCTGTCCTCTTGCTGCTGTCCATCAGTGGTGCCGCTTGTGGTATCACCTGTTGTTCCGCCTGTGGTATCACCTGTCGTTCCGCCTGTGGTATCACCCGTTGAGCCCTCTGTGCTACTGCCGCTATCTCCAGCACTGCCATCGGAACTGCTATCTCCACTTGTATCACCGCCACCGACAAATGCTCCTGCGATATCTCCCTTCACCAAGGCTCGCAGCTTTTCCTGAGCCTCTTTGATGGTTTCAACGGTTTCCTCCGCCGCTTCCTGGGCTGTTTTCACCGATGATTCCGCCTTGCCTAGGGCACTGGTCCAACCACCCGCGGCGTTTTCGATTTCGGCCAGCCCTTGATTCACCGATGAGTTCTCGTCGGTCTTAAACGCGCTACCACCGTTTGACGTTACAGTGCTGTCATTGAGGGCCTGAATCCGGGCGGTTTCCAGCGCCGTTAAGCTAAGGTCGCCTTCAGTGTCCACCGCCGCATTGTCGATGTAGGCTGTCACCTCGCTACGGACTTCATTGCGGGCAATCAGTCCACCAGAGG
The DNA here is from genome assembly GCA_050331615.1 of Elainellaceae cyanobacterium. Lineage (GTDB taxonomy): Bacteria > Cyanobacteriota > Cyanobacteriia > CAKZMO01 > CAKZMO01 > JAYKGU01. The sequence goes on along the minus strand of JBHJGR010000141.1, from coordinate 7,376 downwards.
CCATCGACTCTGAATCAGATACGTTGAGGGGAATAATGGAGGTGACAAAGTCAACGGCTTCATTAAGCTGATCCAAGAGTACAGGTGCCCAAGTCCCCAAATCACCGTAGTTTTGAGCACCTAGGTCAATGGTTCCAGAGCTACCAACATAGCGGTAGATTTTACCCCCATCGCCGCCGTTACCGTAATCATCAGCCACACGGACCAAAGAACCGTTATCAACGTGGCGAACTCCTGATTCGGAGGTAAACGAGTAATCGGCTAAAAGGCTTTCAGCCGTATTCAGCAAGATGCTCAAGCCACCATCATTTTTCGTAGTGGAGATGGCTTGTAGGGTATTGCTGGAATCAATGGTGGCATCATCCTGGGCCAAGATATCGAGGGAACCGCCAACATCAACGGTGCCCTGGCCATTCTCAAAATCAATGAAGGCTTCCGCACCAGACGATACAATATTGGAGGCAAGAATTCCCCCAACGCTCTTACCGGACGCTCCAGTCAGGGCAGAGGCAGCAGATGTGGCCTCGTTATTGACTTCAGCCACCATGAAGGCGGTGGACACTGCGGACAAATTCACGTCCCCTGCAATATTGAGGTCGGAATTCAGCACATAAGCCGACACGCTGGCAGAATCATTGAACAGATCTGCTAGACCGGAATTACCACCTGCGGCCCCAATAAGAGAATCAAGGCTGTTAAACAGAACGCTTCCCGTGCCACCGAACATCGCTTCCATCATTGCGGAGGAACCGATAGCGTTCACCGCCATAACCATGCCAACGGCGGTATCCCCTGTGGATGTGGCGCTGAGGGTGGTGGCATCAATCAGGGAGGTGTTGCGAGCATCGAGAATTAAATCCCCAGCGGTGGTGGTGATGTCGCTGTTGTCGATGAAGGCGTTGGCGTGACCAGAAATTTGGTTGATGGCGATCGCCCCATTGTATGCCTCAGATTTTCCTTTACCGAAGGCGCTACCGCCGGACGAGGAGGAATCACTGTCCAGGGTGGCTTTGATGATGGAGTCTTGCGTCACTGTGATATCAACGGCGCTAGCGGTTACATCGGTATTTTGGATGTAGGCATCCACCTCGCTGTTCACTTCGTTCATCACCACAATGCCGCCCGTGGAAACGGAGTCAGAGTCGGTGATATTCAGCCCTTGGGGAATGAGTTTTGATTCTGGGGATTGCTTCCAGAGTCCGAGGTCGGCGTAGTCCTGATTGCCTAAATCAAGGGTGGCATCGGTGCCCATGTATTGGTAAATGCTGCCTGCGTCGCCACCCACCAGTTTCCACAGACTGGTATCGCTGTAATCCTGCACCGATAGGTCAAGGTTGGCATCGCTACCCAGGTATTGATAAACGCTGCCACCGTCACCGCCGACTTTCTGCCAGAGGGTAGTGTCGGTGTAGTCCTGACTGACAAGATCCAGCAGCGCCGGATCACTGATGTACTGATAAACGTCGTCGCCCACCTGGACGGTTTCACCCGCAACCACGATGCGCTTGCCATCAGGGGCATCGCCATTAATGCTGTAGCGTGCTTCGGCGTAGCCATCACTGAGCAGGACGCGATCGCCCTGTTGAATCTCAGTCTGACCATCATCGCTACTGAAACCCGCATCGAGGTAATCATCGGTGAGAATGATGCGATCGCCAAACTTAATGGCCTGTTCGCCCTCACTGGTGGAAAAATCAACCCCAAACAGGGCGATTACATCATTGAGGGTTTCTTGGAGAATGCTAGCCCCACCATCATTACTGGTGGACGACGACGACACCATCTTGCTGTTGGAATAAATCTCAGCCTTGTCATCTGCCTTAGCGGTCACATCGCCACCAACCACCAGGGGATTGGTCAAATCTTCCACAAACGCCTTCGTCTGAGTGCTGACCTTATTGAGCGCCACTACTCCGCTAGTTGCCTTACCCGTTGCGTTCACTAACGCCGATGCCTCAGACACTGTGGCATTGCTCACCGTTGCATTCATCTGGGCCGAGTTAGTGGCACTCAGGCTCAAGTTCCTGTCCACCGACACATCAGAATTGCGAATGTAGGACTGCACCTCAATCGGCTGACCACCAAACAAGTCAGCACTATCTGGATCGCCAATCAGGGCATCCATGCTTCTGAATAGGAATCCAGACGCGGTGAAGCCCAAGAAGTTAACCGCAACGGTGCCACCCAGCCCCGTATCTCCGGTTTGCATATCACTTAGGGTGGTGGCATCAATGGCGGATGTATTCTCAGCATTTAAGGTCAAATTACCCGCTTCAGCCGCCACCACACTGTCAGTAATGGTGGCCAGGGCATCACTCAACACGATGTTGACCGTAACCGCGCCGCCCTTCGCCACGGATTCCCCAGAGCCAAAGGCACTGCCGCCAGAGGACACTACATTGGTCTCAACACTGGCGACAATCTGAGCGGCTTCAATCGCCTCCAGTTTGATATCTGCTGCGGAAACGGTAGCCTGATGAATCGTGCTCTCTGCTCCTCCTGTGACCGTGTTGATCACCACTTGACCGCCCGTGGCAACGGCATCGGATTCCGTGATATTGCCAATTTCGGGAATCAGATCCCCCAGCGGAGTCGTCACCTTTTGCCACAGCAAACCATTACTGTAGTCTTGGGTGCCCAAATCGTGAACAAAGCCAGGACCACCAACGTAGCGATAGACCGACCCAGCGGTACCGCCGTTGGCATAATCCGCCGCTAGCCGTACACTCATCCCCGCCAGAATATCGACAGTTCCCGATTTCGTGGTGTAGGTGTAGGTATCAATGCGACCGATGGCATCCCGAATGATTCCCAATCCACCATCGTTGCTGGTTTCAGAGGAGGAAACTAGGGTACTGTCTGCCACGATACCAACCGTATCGTTCGCCGCCATCACCAAATTCCCTGCAGCATCCACCATCGCGGTACCGGGCACTAAGTCGTAATCTTCAAGGTAGGTCCGGGCCTTGCTGCTGACCATGTTGCCCACTACAGCCCCAGCCACGGTCTTCCCAGTGGCTCCCACGAGGGCCGATGCTTGGGAAATGGACTGTGTATCCACTGCCGAGTTAATTTGTGCCGCCGTATCAGCCGTTAGGGACACGTTACCCGCTGCGGTGATCCGAGAATCCGCAACGTAGGCTTGCACCATTGACGGTTCTTCTAAACCAAAGGCGTTGCCACCATCGGGATTGCCAATCAGACCATCCAAACCGTTGAACAACAAGCTCTGGGCCACCCAACCCATGACGTTAAAGGCAACGGTGCCACCCTGGGCCGTGTCTCCTGTGGTTAGCAACGTGTTCACGGTTGCGTCAATTAAGGACACGTTATCGGCGTTGAGGCTGACATCTCCAGTGGTGGCGGTGACATCACTGCGGAGCACGTAGGCGTTGGCCTGACTGAGAATCAGGTTGGTGGCGACAGTGCCGCCTTGGGCAACAGACTTTCCTTGTCCAATGGCACTACCCCCAGAGGAACTGATTTGGTTATCCGCTACCGCAGAAATGGTGGCGGATTCGATGGCATCCAGGCTCAAGCTACCTGCATTCACCTGAATGTTGTTGATGAAGCTTTCGACATTCCCACGCACATCATTGCGAACCAGCAATCCACCTGTGCCGATGGAATCCGATTCGGTGATGTTCAGTCCAGTGGGAATTAAATTACTCAGATCAATTTCTTTCCAGTAGCCGTAGTCGCTAAAGTCGGCAGTACCCAAGTCAACACTTTGACTGGTGCCCATGTATTGGACAATCTTGCCTGCGAGGTCGGAGTCGCTGTAGTCATCGGCTATGCGAACGCGATCGCCAAAGCTCAAAGTCTGTACCCCAGACGCACTAGTGTACTGGTAATCATCTAGTAGCAGGTTGAGGTAGTTGTTGAGAATGCTGACCCCACCATCGTTGCTGGTACTAGATAGCGCTGCCAAGGTACTTTCGGCATTAATGCCAGACTGGTCTTCCGCGTACAGGCTCATGCTGCCGCCCACGGTGACACTCCCCTGAGTGCTGTCCGTATCGGTGATGTAGGCCCGTGCTTGGCTACTGACCACGTTGCTGGCGAGGACAAACCCCGTACTCTTGCCTGATGCATTAAACAATGCAGAAGCCGCAGAGGTAGCTTCATTATCCACCTCCGCATTCAGCTGCATCATCGACATGGCATTGAGCCTGAGGTCGTTGGCTACGTTGAGGCGGGTGTCACGGATGTAAGCCTGGGCATCCGCCGGAGCACCCAGACTCCAGTTATCAGTTTTGTCAGGGTTGCCAATCAGAGCATCAATTTTGTTGGCATTGAAGAAAATATTGGGAGAAGCCGATCCAATGCTGTTGAAGGCGAGGGTGATGTTGACTCCGGTATCCCCTGTACTCACCATGCTGTGGGTGCTGGCATCCATAATCGAAGTGTTTTGGGCATCCAGCACCAGGTCGCCTGTGGTGGTTGTGATATCGCTATCAGCAATCCAGGCATTGGCTCCGCTATAGATAAAGTTAGCGGCAATGCTGCCACTCTGGGCGACCGATTTCCCTTCCCCAAAGGCACTACCGCCAGAAGAAATGGTGGTGCTATCCAGGGTCGCTTTAATGATGGCATTTTCGATAGCCGTGATGCTGACAGAATCAGCGCTGACAACAGTATTGTCGATAAAGGCTTCAGCGCTGCTGTCCACTACGTTCATCACCACAATGCCGCCTGTGGCAACGGCATCGGAATCTGTGAGGTTATAGCCTTGGGGAATCAGTTGGGTTTCAGGGGTTTGTTTCCAGTACGCCTGATCCGCGTAATCTTGGTTGGCGAGATCCAAGGTGGCAGTCGTGCCCATGTACTGGTAAATGCTTCCAGCTTCCCCTCCAACTAGCTTCCAGAGGGATGTATCGCTGTAGTCTTGCAGGGACAGATCCAAATCGGTATCACTGCCCAAATATTGGTACACACTCCCCCCTGAACCACCGATTTGCTGCCACAGGCTGGTGTCGGTGTAGTCTTGCGTACTCAGATTGATGAAGGCGTTGCCACCCAGGTATTGATAGACCGTGTCGTCAACGCTGACGGTTTCCCCTGTAGCCAGAATGCGTTTGCCATCGCTGCTGTCAAATCGGGCTGTGGCATAGTCATCACTGAGCAGGACGCGATCGCCCGTTTGAATTTCAGTTCGACCATCATCGCTACTGAAGCCAGCATCAAGGTAATCATCGGTGAGAAGGATGCGATCGCCAAACTTGATCTCTTGCGCCCCCTCACTGGTGGAAAAGTCAGCCGAGAGCATCCCAACGGCATCATTCAAGGTTTCTTGCAAAATCGCCGCCCCACCATCGTTAGTCGTGGTGGAGGACGCAATCATTTTGCTGTTGGAATAAATCTCAGCCTTATCATCTGCCTTCGCTGTCAGCGCTCCGCCCACCTGAAGCGGCGTGGTCAAATCCTCGATAAAGGCTTTGGTGAGGGTGCTAACCTTATTGATAGCCACAATGCCGCTGGTGGCCTCACCCGTGGCATTCACTAACGCCGACGCTGCCGACACGGTGCCATTGCTGACCGTCGCATTCATCTGAGCTGCGTTCGTCGCCGTCAGACTCAAATCACCCGCTACCGATACCGCAGAGTTACGAATATAGGACTGCACCTCTATCGGCTGGCCCCCAAAGATATCCTGGCCATCGGGGTCGCCAATCAGAGTGTCTAAGGTTCTAAACAGGAAGCCTGTGGCGGTGATTCCCAGGAAGTTGACCGCGATGGTTGCCCCTAATCCGGTATCCCCGGTTTGCATATCACTCAGGGTGGTAGCATCAATCGCTGAGGTGTTTTCGGCATTCAAAGCGAGATTGCCGGACTCAGCCGTGACCGCACTGTCGGTAATGGTTGCCAGGGCATCACTCAGCACCATGTTGACTGTAACCGCGCCGCCCTTCGCTACGGATTCCCCAGTACCAAAGGCGCTGCCGCCGGAAGACACCACATTGGTTTCCACATTGGCGACAATCTGAGCGGCTTCAATCGCTTCCAGTTTAATATCCGCTGCGGTGACGGTGGCCTGATGAATCGTGCTTTCGGCTCCTCCTGTGACCGTGTTGATCACCACTTGACCACCCGTGGCTACGGCATCGGATTCCGTGATGTTGCCAATTTCGGGAATCAGATCCCCCAGCGGAGTCGTTACCTTTTGCCACAGCAAACTGTCGGCATAGTTTTGAGTGCTCAAATCGTGAATAAAGCCAGGAGCACCAATGTAGCGATAGACTGACCCAGCGGTGCCGCCGTTGGCGTAATCCGCAGCTAGTCGCACACTCGTCCCGAAGGCGATGGGCACGGTTCCCGACTTCGTGGTGTACATATAGGTATCGACGCGACCGATGGCATCTTTGATCAAGCCAACGCCACCATCATTACTGGTTTCAGAGGACGAGACTAGAGTGCTATCAGCGACGATGCCGACAAGGTCGTTGGCTGCCATGACCAAGTTGCCAGCGGCATCCACGGAAGCGTTACCTGGAACGAGATCGTAATCTTCAATGTAGGTCCGGGCCTTGCTGCTGACCATGTTGCCCACGACGGCTCCGGCCACAGTTTTACCCGTAGCATCCACTAGCGCTGACGCTTGGGAAATTGATTGGGTATCCACCGCTGCGTTAATTTGTGCCGCTGTATCAGCGGTCAACGATACGTTTCCAGCAGCGGTCACTTGAGAATCGGTAATGTAGGCTTGGACCATTGAAGGTTCCTCCAAGCCAAAGGCGTTACCGCCATCAGGATTGCCGATGAGGCCATCCAAACCGTTGAACAACAAGCTTTGGGCCACCCAACCCATGACGTTAAAGGCCACGGTGCCGCCCATTGCGGTGTCCCCGGTGGTGAGGAGGGTATTCACCGTTGCGTCAATCAGGGAAACGTTATCAGCGTTGATGCTGACATCCCCGGTGGTAGTGGTGACATCACTGCGGGAAATGTAGGCGTTGGCTTGGCTCAACAGCAGGTTAACGGCGATGGTGCCACCCTTGGCGATGGAGTCTCCTTCACCGATGGCGCTGCCGCCGGAGGAACTGGTTGCGTTATCAGCGATGGCGGAAATGGTAGCGGATTCGATGGCATCCAGGCTCAGACTACCTGCATTCACTTCCAGGTTATTAACAAAGCTTTCAACGTTGCTATCAATATTGTTGAACGCCAGTAAACCGCCAATGCCAATGGAGTCGGACTCGGTGACATTCAAGCCTGTGGGCAATAGATTACTGGTATCTACTTCTTTCCAGTAACCGTAATCGCTAAAGTCGGCAGTGCTCAAGTCCAGGCTTTGGGAGGTGCCCATGTATTGAACAATCTTGCCTGCGAGGTCAGAGTCGCTGTAGTCGTCGGATAGACGGACGCGATCGCCAAAA